>NZ_JBHEMO010000001.1:0-13389 GCF_046262535.1 Jatrophihabitans sp.
TCAGCTCCCCCGGTACGTCGAGAAGGCGAACGGGCTGAGCAGGAGCGGAACGTGGTGATGCGCGCCGGAGTCGACGATCTCGAAGGTGATCGTCACTTCGGGATAGAAGCCGGAGACACCGGTGCGGGCGAAGTACGCACCGGTGGCGAAGGCGATGCGGTGCGTGCCGGCCTCGGGTGCGCCGAGTTCGCGGATGCGGCCGTCGGCATCGGTGCTGCCTTCGGCGACGCGGCGCCACTCGCTGTCGATGCGGGACTCGAGCGTGACCGCGACCCCGTGCGCCGGGACGCCGGTCGTCGCGTCCAACACATGCGTGGACAGGCTCATGGGGTCCCCTCCGGGTGGAGCAGCTTCGCCAGCCGCAATCGGTTGATCTTGGCCAGTTCGGTCACGACGACGTCGCGCTCGGCCGCGGCATCATTCTCCAGCCGGTCCCGGCAGACGGCCAGCAACTCCTCCGCGCTGCGGCCGGTGGCGCACACGAGGTAGACGTGTCCGAAGCGCTGCTCATAGGCGACGTTCGCGGCCACCAGTTGAGCCCGGACGTCCTGTCCCGCGTCCGCGACGCCGGACTGCTCCTGGCGCGACCACGTACCCTCGCGCCCGTCGACCCGCGCACCGATGCGCGGGTGACCGGCCAACGCCTGTGCGAGACCGGTGTCGTCGAGCGCCGCCGTGGCGCCGTCGGAGGTCTCGGCCAGTGCGGTCTCGCTCGGGTAGGGGCGCCCGGCGATGATCCGCTCCACCCACGCCTCGGCGGCGCAGCACGCCCGCAGCGAGGCGCGCAGCTGCTCGTCGTCGGCCGCAGAGTTGAACGAGTCGAGCATGTCAGTCGATCAGGTCGTACGCGGCGACGGTCAGGAAGTCGACGAAGTGGTCATCGAGCGCAAGGCGTTCGAACAGCGCCCGCGCCTGCTGATACCGCCCATCGGCGTCGCCGAGCTCGTCGAGGATGCGCTCGAACTCCTCGGCCGCGATGCGCTCGACGAGGTCGCGGTCGACGCGCTCACCGGTGTCCAGGTGGACGTCGTTGTGCACCCACTGCCACACCTGCGCGCGCGCGATCTCGGCCGTGGCGGCGTCCTCCATCAGGTTGAAGATCGCGACCGCACCGGAGCCGCCGAGCCACGCGCCGATGTAGCGCATCGCGACGGCGATCGCATTGCGCAGGCCCTCGGCGGAGTGGGTGCCCGGGGTCGCGGCGAGGTCGAGGAGCTGGCTCGGTGTGACGTCAAGGGCCTCGCGCCGCCGATCGAGCTGGTTGGGACGCTCGCCCAGCACCTCGTCGAACACCTCTCGGCAGATCGGGACCAGATCGGGGTGGGCCACCCATGAGCCGTCGAAACCGTCCCCTGCCTCGCGCTGCTTGTCCTGGCGCACCTTCTCCAGAGCCGTCTCGTTGACGGCCGGATCCCGGCGGCTGGGGACGAACGCCGCCATTCCGCCGATCGCGAAGGCACCGCGACGGTGGCAGGTGGTGACCAGCAACTCGGTGTACGCCCGCATGAATGGCGACTTCATGCCGACCTGGTTGCGGTCGGGTAGGACGTAGCCCGGTCCGCACTCGCGGAAGTTCTTGATGATGCTGAACAGGTAGTCCCACCGGCCCGCATTGAGCCCGCTGATGTAGTCGCGCAGTTCGTAGAGGATCTCTTCCATCTCGAATGCGGCCGGAATGGTCTCGATCAGGACGGTGGCCCGGATGGTGCCGTGTGGAATCGCGAGCGCCTGCTCGGCCGCAGCGAACACCTCGTTCCACAGCCGGGCCTCGAGATGACTCTCCATCTTCGGCAGGTAGAAGTAGGGGCCGCTGCCCCGCTGCGTCAGCTCGCGGGCGTTGTGGAAGAAGTACAGCCCGAAGTCGACGAGGGCCCCGACGCTGGGCCGGCCGTCGACGGTCAGGTGCCGCTCCTCCAGATGCCACCCACGCGGGCGGACGAGCGGAACGGCGAGGGGTCGATCTGTGCGCAGCTCGTACTGCTGGCCGCTGTCCGGCGCGGCGAACCGCAGGTCGCGACGGACCACGTGCCGCAGGACCACCTGGCCGGTGACGACGTTCGCCCAGTGCGGGGTGTTGGCGTCCTCGAGGTCGGCCAGCCAGATCTTCGCGCCCGAGTTGAGCGCGTTGATGGCCATCTTGGGGTCGGTCGGGCCGGTGATCTCGACCCGACGATCCCGCAGGTCGGCCGGGCACGAGGCCACCGTCCACTCCGCGGCCCGGACCGACGCAGTCGCCTCGAGGAAGTCGAGGCGACCGGTGCGGGCGATCTCGGCGTAGCGGGCCCGCCGCGCCGCCAACAGCTCGTCGCGACGGGCGCCGAAGCGGCGCTGCAGGTCAGCCACGAACTGCACGGCCTCCTGTGTGAGGACCTCATCGGCCTCCGGCACCGAGGACGGCGCGACGCTCACCTGATCCGGCACGGCACTCGTTCCCTTCCCTCGCAGCTGATCGTCAGTCCGGCACCTTCTCGTGCAGCCGGACCGGAACGCCGCCGTGCGGCACGTCGACGGCGACGGCACCTTCGCTGACCGCAGTCTGCACCGCTCCCGTCCGGGTCGTGCCCGACGTCCAGTGGTTGAAGATCAGGTTCAACACGAACACCACGAGAACGGTAGCGGTGATGCTGGAGCCGAAGATCACCTGGAAGTCCTTCGGGAACTTGTTGTAGAAGTTCGGGTCGAAGGCCGGCAGCAGGCCGACGGCCAGCGCCGAGGCCACGATGAGGAGGTTGTGGTTGTCCTCGAAGTTCACCTTGTGCAGCGTCTGGATACCGACCGCCGTCACCATCGCGAACATGACCGTGGCGCCGCCGCCGATGACCGGCCCCGGCAGGTCGGCGATGAGCTGGCCGACCTTCGGAATGAGCCCCATGATTAGCAGCAGCACGCCGCACACGGTGACCACCCAGCGGCTGCGGACCTTGGTGAGCCCGACAAGGCCGACGTTCTCGGCGAACGCCGTGTCCGGGAACGAGTTGGTGAAGGAGGCGAGGACGGCGGACAGGCCGTCGGTCGCCAGACCGCGGGCCAGGTCGTTCGGCGTCAGGTCCTTGTCGACCAATTCGCCGACGGCGATCATGTCGGCGGTCGACTCCGTGTAGGTGACGACCATGACGATGCACATCGTGATGATCGGCGCGGCCGCGAACTTGGGGCCGCCGAAGTGGAAGATGTGCGGCGCGCCGAACCACGCGGCATTGCTCACGTTGCCGAAGTTCGTCAGATGCATGAACGACGCGACGACGGTGCCGATCACCAGACTCAACAGCACCGCGATCTGGCTGATGAACCCGCGGAAGATCCGGCTGATGACGAGGATCATGACGATCACGAGGCCGGCCAGTGCGATGCGCCCCACGCTGCCCACGTACTTGTCGCCGTTGTGGGCGTCGCCGTAGATCAGCGTGATGTCGGCGCCGGCCAGCGACAGGCCGATGATGCAGATGACCGTGCCGGCGACGAGCGGCGGGAAGAACCGCACGATCATCGAGAACGGCTTGGCGATGATCAGGCCGAAGATGCCGGAGATCAGCATCGCGCCATACACGTACGGAAGCCCGGAACGGCCGCCGTACTGCGTGGCGATGATGATCATCGGGTTCAGCACGGTGAACGTCGCGCCCGCGACGACCGGCAGGCGCACGCCGAACAACTGCGAGATCCCGACCGACTGGATGATCGTCGCGATCCCAGAGACGAGCAGGTCGGCGCTGACCAGGATGGCGATGTCGTGGGATTTCAGCCCGATGGCCGGCCCGACGATCAATGGAACGGCCACCGCGCCCGCGTACATGATGAACAGGTGCTGCAGGCCGAACACGAACAGCTTGTGGGCCGGCAGCACCTCGTCGACCGGGTGGACCTCCGACGTCCGGGGCCGGCGGGTCGGAATGGAATCCAGCGACATGTGACCTCCTCGGGTCCGCCGCTCCGCGGCTTTTCCGTATTGTGGATAAATATTTTCGCTACGCAGATAAGTTAGCGGGGTCACACGCGAGGGTCAAGGGTTCATCGACGTGTCGAGCGGATCGTCCGGCGTCCGCGCCCGCCGACGGCCTCATGCGCAGGAAGATCGTCCGCAGCAGCTGCGGCGAGCAGAAGCTCAGGCGGAAGCGTGCCCGTCGACCGGCGCGGAACGCCGCACCGGACCGCCGAGGTCCGCGCTGAGCTTGGCCGCGGCCTGATGCAGGATCGGGGCGGCCTTGGCGACCGCCTCGTCCGACATCCGCGGGAGCGGTCCGGACATCGACAGCGCCATCGCCCGAGGGGCGTCGGGCACCACGACGGCGACACACCGCACGCCGAGTTCCTGCTCGCCGTCGTCGATCGCGTAGCCGCGCTCACGCACCCGCTGCAGGTCGGCCAGGAACTCGTCAGGGTCGGTGATCGTGTGCTCGGTGCGCCGAGGCATCCCCGTGCGCTTGAGCAGATCGAGGACGGTTTCGTCCGGTACGGCGGCCAGCATGGCCTTGCCCACGGCCGTGGTGTGCGGCTTGGCCCGGCGGCCGGCCTCGGTGAACATCCGCATGAAGTTCTGCGACGGCTGGACCTGCGCGACGTAGAGGATCTCCTCCCCCTCGAGCACCGCCAGGTTGACCGACTCGCCGAGGGCGTCGACGACGCTGCTCATGTACGGATGGGCGAGGGTGCCCAGCCGCTTCGTGCTGCTGTCGGCCAGGCGCATCAGGCGCGGTCCGAGCGAGTACTGGCGCGACGGCTCCTGGCGGACGTAGCCGAGGTCAACCAGGGTGCGCACCAGCCGGTGGATGGTCGCCAGCGGAAGCCCGGAATCGGTGGCCAGCTGGGAGACGCCGATGACGCCGCCGGCGTCCGCCATCGTCTCGAGGATCGCGAAGGCCCGATCGAGGGACTGCACGCCGCCGCGCGCCCGCCCCTCCGTCGCGCTATCGCCGTCAGCCGCCACCGGAACCTCCACCCGTCGGGAGCTTAAACGATAACAGATTTCCGCATTCCGGAAAGTCGCGGCGCGGGGTTCTTGATCCGGATCGCGTCCACCCATACCTCGGCCACGTCGTGCGGGGTGGCCAGCGCGAACAGCTTGCCGACGGCTGCATCGGCATCGGCGGCATGGCGCAGGCCGATCTCGAGCGGTGTCCCGGCGTCGGGTCGCAACCACACCGCGTCGAAGCGCTTGCCGACGCTGAGATCGCCGACCTGGTCGGCGATGCCCAGTGCGGCGGCGCCGGCCGCCGTAGCCAGGTACAGCAGCTGCGCGGCAGTGAGCGTCATCCCGTCCAGGCCGCGCATCCGCTGCACCAGGTAGGCCTGGAGCCCTTCCTTGAACAGCGACAGTCCGGTACCGGCGCCGACGTCGGAACCGAGAGCCACCGCGACGCCGTTGGCGAGGTGGCGGTCCATCTCGAACAGCCCGCTGCCCAGGGCGCAGTTGCTGGTCGGGCAGTGCGAGACGGTGGCGCCGGCGTCGGCGAGCAGCTCGAGCTCGCCGTCGCCGGGATGGACGTTGTGGGCGAACACGGTGCGTGGCCCGACCAGCCCATGCTTGTCGTAGCTGTCGAGGTAGCTGCCGCCGAACAGCTCACGCACCTTGGCGATCTCGGCCGGGTTCTCGTTGATGTGCGACGTGAACCAGCTGCCGGCGAGATCGGCGTGCAGTGCGGCGCAGGAGTCGAGCAGGTCGTCGCTGCAGGACAGCGAGAAACGCGGGATGACCGCATAGCGCGACCGCCCCTTCCCGTGCCAGCGGTCGGCCAGCGCTCGCCCGTCCTGGTAGGCGCGGGCCGCGGTCGTGTGCAGCTCCGGGCGCAGCAGGCGATCACCGACGACCAGCCCGCTGGTCATGCGCAGGCCGCGCTCGGTCGCCGCGTCGAAGAGCGCCTCGACGGCGGCCGGGAAGTGCGAGCCGAATACGAGAGCGGATGTCGTACCCGCATCGACCAGAGCGGAGGTGAATTCGCGAGCAACGTCGCGGGCGTAGTCGACGTCGGCGAGCCGGGCCTCCTCCGGAAGCGCGCATTGGTCGAGCCACTCGAGCAACGGCATGCCCAGCGCGCCGATGACCCGCAGCTGCGGGTAGTGCACGTGGGTGTCGATCAGGCCGGGCAGCAGCGGGCCGGCCCGGAGATCGACCACGTCGTCGCCCGGCCGCCGCGAACGCACCGCCGCGAAGGGGCCGCGATCGACGATGATCCCGTCGTCCACGGTCAGGCCCGCATCGGCCTCTGCCCGCAGGATCCCACCGGCGAACGGGTTGTCAGGGGTGTCGAGCACGGTGGCCCGGTAGATCGTCACGAGTGATGCGCCGGATCGGCCGCCGGCGCGCGTTCGAAGCGGCGCATCAGGTCGGCGGCGACGCTCACCGCGATCGTCGCCGGGTCCTTGCCTCCGAGGTCGGCGAGCCCGATCGGCGTCTTGATCCGATTGATGACCTCCGGAGAGAAACCGCCCTCGTCGGCGAGCCGCTGCTGGAACCGCGACCACTTGGCGGCTGAGCCGATGAGCCCGATCGAGCCGAACTCCCCGCGCCGCAAGACCGCGTCGCACAGTGCGGCGTCCTCGGCGTGGTCGTGGGTCATGATCAGCACGTGGGTGCCCGGCGGCAGTTCGCCCAGCATGATCTCGGGCAGCACCGGAACGGTATGCGCGTGCACCGCGGCCACCGCGTCGCCGAGCACCGACAGCCGCTCGGCGGTGAGCTGTTCGGGCCGGCTGTCGATCAGGTAGAGATCGAGGTCGTGCCGAGCCAGGATGCGGGCCAGCTCGAGGCCGACGTGGCCGACACCGAAGATGGCGACGGTCGGCACCACGGGCAACGGCTCCAGCAGGATCGACACCTCTCCCCCGCAGCACTGAACGCCGTGCTGGTAGGGCGCCTTGTCCGACAGCTCCGACGTGATCATCTCCGCAGCGGCGTCGGGTGATTCGAGCAGGACGCGGGCCCGTTCGACGGCCACCGCTTCGACGTTGCCGCCGCCGATCGATCCCCAGGTCGCGTCGGCCGCCACGACCATCTTCGCGCCGGCCCGACGGGGCGCGTGACCGCGGACCGTCGCGAGCGTGACGAGCACACCGGGTTCCCGTCGCTCACGCAGCCGCGCCGCGGCCTGCAGCCAGGTGCTCTCAGACATGGCTCACGTCCGTCAGCACCTGTTCCGAGCGGGGCCGCATCGGTGGCGCGTCGGCGCCGGGCTGCGGCGGCACCGCGCCGTTGCCGCCCTCGACCACGTGCCCCCTGGCGCTGTGTTCGCGGGCTTGCTCGACGGCCCAGTACACCGCCTCGGGCGTCGCCGGCGAGGCGAGGTCGACGCTGGTGCCGGCCGGCCCGAAGGCGGCCGCGGCCTGGCGCAGTGCCTCGCGCACCGAGAAGGCCAGCATGAGAGGCGGCTCGCCGGTCGCCTTGGAACCGTAGACGGCGCCTTCCTCGGTGGCGTTGCGCAGCAGCGTCACGTTGAAGGTCTCGGGCATCTCGGAGAAGCTCGGCAGCTTGTAGGTGCTGGCGGCCTGGGTGAGGAACCGGCCCCGACCGGCGCCGTCGCTCTCGTCCCAGCGCAAGTCCTCGAGGGTCAGCCACCCGGCACCCTGTACGAAACCGCCTTCGATCTGCCCGAGGTCGACCAGCGGCGACAGGCTGTCCCCGACGTCGTGGACGATGTCGACGCGGCGGGTGCGATAGGCGCCGGTGAAGCCGTCGACCTCCACCTCGGCCGCAGCGGCCCCGTAGGCGAAGTACTTGAACGGCGAGCCCTGGAACGTCGACGAGTCCCAGTGCAGTCCCTCGGTGCGGTAGTAGCCGGCCGCGGACAGTTGCACCCGCTGCATGTAGGCGGTGAACACGAGGTCGTCCCACAGCACGCCGTCCGCGCCGCCGAGGGCGGCCGCCACGCCGTCGACGATGCGGACGTCGGCGGCCGGCACACCGAGCCGGGCGCCGGCCACGTGCAGCAACCGGTCGCGTATCTGCTCACAGGCGTTCTTGATGGCGCCGCCGTTGAGGTCGGCGCCGGAACTGGCCGCGGTCGCTGACGTGTTCGGCACCTTGTCGGTGCGCGTCGGCGCGAGGCGCACCTTGTGCAACGGGATGCCGAGGGTGGTGGCCGCCACCTGCAACATCTTCGTGTGCAGACCCTGGCCCATCTCGGTGCCGCCGTGGTTGATCAGCACCGACCCGTCCTTGTAGACGTGCACGAGCGCCCCGCCCTGGTTGAAGGCGGTCAGGTTGAATGAGATGCCGAACTTCACCGGAGTCAGGGCGAGCCCGCGCTTCACGTGCTCGTGCTCGGCGTTGAACCGCTCGATCTCGGCGCGGCGGGCGTCGAACTCGCTGCGCTCGCACAGTTCGTCCCACACGGCGGTGATCCGCTCAGGATGCCGCACGGGCTGCCCGTACGGAGTGCTCTGGCCGGCCGAATAGAAGTTGCGTCGCCGCAACTCGGCAGCGTCGAGGCCGAGCAGCGGCGCGCAGCGGCCCAAGATGTCCTCGAGGACCAGCATGCCCTGGGGTCCGCCGAAGCCCCGGAAGGCGGTGTTGGACGTCTTGTTCGTCCGCGCGATACGGCCGTTCACCCGGATGTCGGGGATGAAGTACGCGTTGTCGACGTGGCACAACGCACGGGCCAGCACCGGCTCGGAGAGGTCGAGGCTCCAGCCGCCGTCGGCGGTCAGGGTGGCGTCGAGCGCCTGCAGCCGGCCGTCGTCGTCGAAGCCCACCCGCCATTGCGAGTGGAAACCGTGCCGCTTGCCCGACATGGTGAGGTCCTGGGTGCGGTTGAGCCGCAACCGGACCGGCCGGCCGGTGAGCACGGCCCCGAGCGCCGCGATCGCCGCGAACCCGTGCGGCTGCATCTCCTTGCCGCCGAAGCCGCCGCCCATGCGCAAGCACTGCACTGTCACCTCGGAGCTGTGCTTGCCGAGGACGTGGGCGACGATCTCCTGGGTCTCGGACGGGTGCTGTGTGCTGCTCTGGACGAAGATCTGCTCGCTCTCGTCGACATGGGCCAACGCGGCGTGCGTCTCGAGGTAGAAGTGCTCCTGGCCGGAGAACTCGAACTCGCCGCTGAACACCCGCGTCGAGCGGGCGAGGCCGGCCTCGACGTCGCCCCTGGCCAGTTGCGGTTGCCCGCCCTGGAAGCTCTGGGCGTCGATCGCCTCGCGCACGGTCACGAGAGCCGGCAACGCTTCGACGTCGACCTCGACCGCCGCGGCCCCGAGCCGCGCCGCCTCGATCGTCTCGCCCAGCACCCAACACACGGCGTGGCCGTGGAACATGACCTCGGTCGGGAACAAGGGCTCGTCCTGCTTGACGCCCGCGTCGTTGACGCCGGGGACGTCGGCCGCGGTGAGGACCCGCACGACACCCGGCACCGCGAGCGCCGGTTCGGTGCGCAGCGCCGTGACGCGCGCGTGTGCGTGCGGCACCTGGACCGGATAGGCGTGCAGGACGTGCTTGGTCCGGTAGACGAGGTCGTCGGTGTAGAGCGCCGCACCGGTGACGTGCAGCGCCGCGCTCTCGTGCGGGATCGCCAGGCCGACGGAAGCACTATCGGGACGCTCCGACAACGTGCTCACGCCGGCACCTCCTCGGCGTTCGCGGCGTGCAGTTTGCGCAGGCTCTGGCCGAGCATGGCGCTGCGGTACCGGGCGCTGGCGCGGTGGTCGTCCAACGGGGTGCCCTCGGACTGCAAGACCGCCGCGGCCGCGCGGACCGTCTCGGCCGTCCAGGGCCGCCCCTCCAGCGCGGCTTCCGTGTCACGGGCGCGGATCGGCGTCGCGGCCACGCCGCCCAGGCCGATTCGCGCCCTAGCCACGATCCCGTCGGTGATGTCCAGCGCGAAGCCGACGGCGACGCTGGAGATGTCGTCGAAGCGCCGCTTGGCCATCTTGTGGAACGCGGTGACCGGCGCCAGGGGCAGCGGAATGCGCACGGCGCGGATCAACTCGTCGGCGCGGCGCACGCTCTGCCGGTACCCGGTGAAGTAGCCGGCGAGGGGCACCTCGCGCTCGCCCTCGGCGTCGGTCAGCACGAGGCTTGCGTCGAGGGCGAGCAGGACGGGTGCGGCGTCGCCGATCGGCGAGCCGGTGCCGAGGTTGCCGCCGAGCGTCGCGCCGTTGCGGATCAGCCGCGACGCGAACTGCGGGAACAGCTCGGCCAGCAGCGGGACGCGGCCGGCGAGGCGGCGCTCGATCTCGGTCAGCGTGAGCGTGGCGCCGATCTCGATGCTGTCGTCGCCGACGCGCAGTTCGCGCAGTTCACTCAACCGGTCGATGGCGATCACGTCGTCGGCCCGCCGGCCGCGCAGGTTGACGTCGACGCCCCAGTCGGTGCTGCCCGCGATGACGATGGCGTCGGGCCGGTCGCGCAGGAGGCGAAGCGCGTCCGGCAGCGACGTCGGCCGCACGAACCTGCGGCCGTCGAGGTCGAGGTCGGTGGCGGCCGGGGCCGGCGGGCTCGTGGTGCAGCGCGCGGCGAGCACGTCGTCGGCACCTGGGGCGTCCAGTGCGTACGCCGCGTCGCGGATCGGCCGGTAACCGGTGCACCGGCAGAGGTTCCCGCTCAGTGCGTGCAGGTCGAAGCCGTTCGGCCCGTGCTCGGCGTCGCCATGGGCGTGGGCCGGGCTTTCGCCATCGGTGCGGCCCGGCCGGTAGTACTCGGCGGCCATGCTGCAGACGAAGCCGGGCGTGCAGTAGCCGCACTGCGACCCCCCGCGGACGGCCATCTCGTACTGGACAGGATGCAGCGCGTCCGGACGGCCGAGGCCCTCCGCAGTCACGACCTCCTGACCGTCGAGGGCGGCGGCCGGCAGGAGGCAGGCGTTGATCGCAACCCACTCGGTGGCGCTGTCGATACCGGGCCGGGCGACGAGGACCGAGCAGGCGCCGCATTCACCCTCGGCGCAGCCCTCCTTGCCGCCCGTCAGCCCCTCCGCCCGGACGAAGTCGAGCAGCGTCGTGTGCGGTGCGACGCCGTCGAGCGGTGCCGGGCTGCCGTTGACGACAATGTGGGCGAAGGCCATCGAGTGCTCCGTTCCGGCGCCTGCGCGCCAGCTTCCGCTCCGCACCGGCGCTGCCGGCGCAGGCATGGTTGGCGAGTCCCGTTGTGGCGGCTGGTTATCCATGCGAACGTCCGCCGGAGCTGTGTCGGAGTCTACAAGTCGTCCGATCCCGACGGAAGCTTTTCGGAAAGCTTTTTCCGTATCGTGAACTCGGCTCAGACGAACCGCCGGCTCAGCGGGACGTGCCGGTTGACGTCCTTGTAGAGCAGGTAGCGGAACCGGCCGGGGCCGCCGGCGTAGCAGGCCTGCGGGCAGAAGGCGCGCAGCCACATGAAGTCGCCCGCTTCGACCTCGACCCAGTCCCGGTTGAGCAGATACATCGCCTTGCCCTCGAGCACGTAGAGGCCGTGCTCCATCACGTGCGTCTCCGGGAACGGGATCGAGGCGCCGGGTTCGAAGTTGACGATGTTGACGTGCATGTCGTGGCGGAGGTCGGCCATGTCGACGAATCGGGTGGTCGTCCACCGTCCTTCCGTCCCGGGCATCGCGATCGGCTCGACGTCCTGCTCGTTCGTCACGAACGGTTCGGGTGCGTCGATGCCGTCGACGCGTTGGTACGTCTTGCGGATCCAGTGGAAATGCGCCGCCCGCGCGCGGGTGTTGCGCAACGTCCACGTGGTCCCGGGCGGGAGGTAGGCGTACCCGCCGGCAGTGAGCGTGGAGGGGGCACCGTCGACGGTCAGGCGCAGTGTCCCGTCGACGACGAACAGCACCGCCTCGGCCTCCGGATCCGACTCGGGCCGGTCGCTGCCGCCGCCTTTACCGACTTCGACGAGGTACTGCGAGAACGTCTCGGCGAATCCGGACAGCGGCCGGGCCAGCACCCAGAGCCGAGTGTCGTCCCAGAACGGCAGGTAGCTCGTGACGATGTCGGTCATCGTCCGTTTCGGCAGCACCGCATACGCCTCGGTGAAAATGGCCCGGTCAGTGGTCAACTCGCTCTGCCCCGGCAGCCCGCCCCGCGGGACGTGGTAGGTACTCATCGGCTTCCTCTCCTCAGGAGTCGGCCGCGCGGGGGGCCGTCCAATTCGACGCGTCGTCCGCGCAGCCACGTCTCCCGGACCACTCCGGTCAGGCGTTGTCCGGCGTACACGGTGACCGGATTCTTGTGCAGCAGCTGCTCCGGGTCGACCACGAACTCGGCCTCCGGGTCGAAGACGCACAGGTCGGCGTCGGCCCCGGTCGCGATGCGGCCCTTGGCGATCAGACCGACCCGGTCGGCCGGGCGGGCGGCCATCCAGCGGACGACGTCGCCGAGCGAATGACCGCGGGCGCGGGCCGCGGTCCAAATCACCGGCAGCCCGAGCTGTACCGATGCGATGCCACCCCACGCGGTGCCGAAGTCGCCGGTGTCCAGGCGCTTGAGCTCGACGGTGCACGGTGAGTGGTCGGAGACGATCATGTCGATGTCCCCCTCGCACAGCGCGCGCCAGAGCCGGTCCTGGTTGGCGCGGTCGCGGATCGGCGGGCAGCACTTGAACTGCGTGGCCCCGTCGGGCACGGCGGTCGCGTCCAACGTCAGGTAGTGCGGGCAGGTCTCCACCGAGACGTCGACGCCCTCGGTGCGCGCCTCGTGCAGCATCCCGATCGCATCCGCGCTGGACAGGTGCAGCACGTGCGTGCGGCCGCCCGTCCGCCGCGCCGCGGCGATGACCTGGCCGACGGCCGTGTTCTCCGCCCGCGCCGGGCGCGAGTCGAGGAACGTCTCGTAGCGCGGGCCGCCGGCGGGCGGGGCATGCGCGATGACGGTGGCGTCCTCGGCGTGCACGATCAGGAGCGCCCCCAGCCGCGCGGTCTCGGTCATCGCGGCGGCGAATTCGGCCGCCGAGAGCGGGGGGAACTCCGCGACTCCGGAGTCGATCAGGAAGCACTTGAACCCGAACACGCCGGCGTCGTGCAGGTTGGCGATGTCGGCGAGGTTGCCCGGCACCGCGCCGCCCCAGAACCCGACGTCGACGTGCGCCTGACTGCGGGCTCGTTCCCGCTTCAGTTCCAACGCTTCCAGCGTGGTTGTCGCCGGGATGCTGTTGAGCGGCATGTCGATGACGGTGGTGACGCCGCCGGCCGCGGCCGCGCGGGTCGCGGTCTCGAAGCCTTCCCAGTCGGTGCGGCCCGGTTCGTTGACATGCACGTGCGTGTCGACGAGGCCGGGCAGCAGCACCTCACCCGCGCCGAGCGTGACCTCTTCGTGAGCATCGAGTGGGGCGTCGAGCGCCTGCACCGTGACGATGCGGCCGTCGGTGACGCCGACGGCGGCCGCGGCCTCGCCGTCCGCGAGCACGGCGCGCGGCGCGCGGATCACCAGGTCGAGCTTCACAAGGCAGCCCCGTCCAACCGATCGGCGCCGCGTTCGGCGAGCCGG
>NZ_JBHEMO010000002.1:0-21784 GCF_046262535.1 Jatrophihabitans sp.
GATCAGCAGGTGATCGAGGTGTCGCCGAGGACGCCGAGGGCGATTGTGGTTATCTGGCCGATGATGGGGCTGCTGTCGAAGTGGTCAATTCCGCCCTTCCCGGGTCCTCCTGCATCGGGCAGTACTTTAGTTGTGCGGACGAACAAGACAGTGGGTAGGCCAGCGGCCTTCACCTGCGACAGGGTCGCACTCACCTGCGCAGCACACATGCCGAAACCGCCATCTTCTCCGTCGCTCGGAGGTGCCGCCAGAATCGCTGCTAACGGGGTGGCGGACCACTGTGCTGACTTTCCCATGTGGCTATTGGCGGAGGCGTGCGTAAGGAAGCAGTCCTGAGCAAGCGCGGGACCGGCACTGAGGAGCAGGGCGGCTCCCGCCGCGGTGAGCGTGATGATGACACGTCGAAGCATGATTTCCCCTTCTAGAAACCGTCGAGATGACGGTCGGGCGAGGCTAACCCACTAGGCCAGTTCCGGCCAGCGGAAGTCGGGCGCCTCTGTTGGTGCGAATGTGAAGGCCGTTCAGCGGATGCTTGGGCACGCCTCCGCAGCGATGACGCTGGACACCTACACCGACCTGTTTGACGACGATTTAGACGACGTGGTCAAGCGTCTGGACTCGCTCGCCCGGATGAACCCGGCGCGGGAGAGTGAATCCATAGGGAATCCGACCTTTGCCACGCTAGTTTCGATGCAGGCGTGACACCGCTACAACCCCTGTGATTACTGGGTTGTAGCTCGGTGCCCCCGGCAGGATTCGAACCTGCGCCACCGCCTCCGGAGGGCGGTGCTCTATCCCCTGAGCTACGGGGGCCAAACCCGACAAGCCTAGCAGCGCGCAGGTCTTGACCATGCTCGGGCCAGGGGTGTTGCATGAGCTTGTCCGACCGCTATGCCGGTCGGTCGGTGCCGCCTTCGAATCGGTGGGGCGGATTACATCGGCCAGCCGGAAACCCGTGAGACAGGTACGCGCGGCTCAGCCCTCGCGCGAACTCCCGTCCGTAATCGGTGCGGTCCACTTCCACCGATAGAGGAGTTCCTCATGGCTGAAGTTGAGTACGTCGACGCCAGTTGCTTCTACCCGGGCAATCCCGTCGCCGCCGTCGACTCACTGAACCTCGAGATCGCCGACGGCGAGTTCATGGTTTTGGTCGGGCCGTCCGGATCCGGCAAGTCCACCGCGCTGCGCATGCTCGCCGGCCTCGAAGAGGTTTCGGCCGGCCAGATCAACATCGCCGGCAAGGACGTCTCGAACTCGCCGCCGAAGGACCGCGACATCGCGATGGTCTTCCAGAACTACGCGCTGTACCCGCACATGAGTGTCGGCGAGAACATGGGCTTCGCCCTGAAGCTCAAGGGCGTTTCGAAGGAGGACCGGCGCAAGAAGGTGGCCGAGGTGGCCAAGATCCTCGGTCTGGAGGACTTCCTCGACCGCAAACCCAAGGCGCTGTCCGGCGGTCAGCGTCAGCGCGTCGCGATGGGCCGCGCCATCGTCCGCGAGCCCAGCGTCTTCCTGATGGACGAGCCGCTGTCCAACCTCGACGCGAAGCTGCGCGTTGAGACCCGGGCCAACGTGGCGGCGCTGCAGGCCCGGCTCGGCACCACCACGGTCTACGTGACGCACGACCAGGTTGAGGCCATGACGATGGGCCACCGCGTCGCGGTGCTCAAGGACGGCAAGCTCCAGCAGTGCGACACCCCGCGCAACATGTACGACCGTCCGGTCAACGCATTCGTCGCCGGATTCATCGGCTCCCCGGCGATGAACCTGCGCACGGCCAAGCTCGTCTCTGGCGGTGCGCAGCTCGGCGACGTCGTCGTCCCGCTCCTGCCGGCCGTCATGTCAGCCGCCAGCGAGGCCAACATCAGCGAGGTCACCCTGGGCCTGCGGCCGGAGTCGTTCACCGCCGAGGACGCCGGGTCGGACGGAAAGGCCGCGACGCTGACACTCACGGTGGCGCTCGTCGAGGAACTCGGCGCCGACGCTTACGTGTACGGCACGCTGCCCGGCGATGACCCGGTCGCCGACAAGCACCTCGTGGTGCGCTTCGACGGCCGCGGGACCCCGTCGATCGGCGACAAGGTGCAGATGAGCTTCCGCCAGGACGAGGCCCACGTGTTCAACAAGGAGACCGGGCTGCGCCTCGGCTGATCTCCAGAGGCTGCCGGCCTTGTAAGGCCGGCAGCCTCAGGACGGCGGCGGCAACGAGCTGGCGCCGAGCGCGCGCAGCGTCTGCTCCATCTGGATGATCTCTGCGCTCTGAGCGCTGATCATCGCGCCGGCGAGCGCCCGGACCGACGCGTCCTTGGCGTGCGCCACCGCATAACGGGCCATGGGCAGGCCGCCCTGATGATGGTGGATCATCAGCTGCAGGAACAGGACGTCGAGGGCCTTGCCGTGCAGGGCCTCCAGCTTGTTCATCTGGGCCGGCGTGGCCATGCCCGGCATCAGCCCGCCGGCGCCCATGACCATGTGCTGATCGCCCATCCAGGCCATCGGTTGCGGGTTGTTGCGGGACTTCCCCCACTCGTCGAGCCAGCCCTGCATCTCGCCGACCTGGAAGTTCTGCGAGCTCTCGATGTCGAACGCCAGCACCTTCAGCGCGCTGTCGGTGGTGTTGTCGCGCTCGTAGGCGGCCATCGTGATGGCCTGGACGTGGTGGGTGGACATGTCCTGGGCGAACCCGACATCGACGGCAGACGGCCCGGAAGTGCCCGACGACGACCCGTTACCGATCAGCCAACCCGCCGTCCCGGCCAGCGCCAGCACGGCCACGGCCATGACCACCACGAGCGTCCGGCGAAGCCCGGCACCGCCCGCCGGAACCGGCGGTGCGACGGACTCGGACACGACGCTCACGTCAACGTCGATCAGCCGCTGGCCGGGGCCGACAGCGGGTGCCCGAAGGTGCTCGGGTGCGCCTTGAAGGTCGACTGCGCACACGAGGCTCCGTACTCCGGAGTCACCTTCTGGTTGTACTTCAGCGCCGAGATGAACTCGGCGATCCGGGGATCGGACGCCTTGTCCACGAACAGCTGGTAACCCCAGGACTGCAACGAGATCGGCGACTTGAGGTTCGGGTACGGCGACAACGCCATCCGGTCGACGCCGGCGACGTACGCCTTGAGGGCGGTGAGCTCAGACGCCGGCAGGGTCTTGGCGTTGTAGGTGATCCAGATGGCGCCGTGCTCGAGCATGTGCACGGCGTTCTCGTTGGCGATCGGCTGGGCATACACGGTGCCCGCGCAGTCGGCCCAGTACGGGCTGTGGTTGCCGCCGACGGGCGGTGTCGCGTCATAGTTGACTGTGCCCGCGACGTGGGTGTGCTGGGCCTCGACCTGGTAGGTGACGCCGCTGATGTGCTTCGCGGCGGCGAGTTCGGGCTGACGGTAGGGGTCGTTCTTGTCGACGCCCTTGGGGCCGCTCGAGCTGCTGCTGGACTTGTGCGTTGCCACGACGGCGATGATCACGACCGCGGCGAAGACGACGACCGCGGTCGCCGCCGCGATCAGGCCCCACGGCGTCTGCTTCTGATTGACGATCGACTTGGGCTTGCGGGCCGGTGGGCGCCCGGCCGGGCCACGACCGCCGTCAGCGGGAAGCTTGCGGTCGCTGACGGTCTTCGCAGCGCCCGCCTTCGTCGTCGACGTCGGGGCGGCGCCGGGCTTGCCGGCCGGGCGTGAGGTGCCCTTCTTCGCCGCGGGTTTGCCCGGCGGGGGTGACTTGCGCTGGGCCATGGGCCTGCCTTCTGCATTCGGGAACGGTCAGTAGCGATCAAAGGGACGGCACGTCCGACCCGCAAGTCTAGGTGCCACTCGATGGGTTCGGCCTGTGCGAGCCTGTGAAGCCGGGCGCAGACGACCTCCAGCGGGGGAAACTGGCCGCCGTGCGGCCACTAAGATTGCCCGGTGACCCCAGCCGACCTTTCCGCGGTACTCCGCGCCTGCGTCGCTGCCGCGGTCGAAGAGGGTGACTTCCCGGGCACGGTTCCCGACGAGATCGTCGTCGAGCGACCGAAGAATCCCGACCACGGGGACTACGCCACGAACGTCGCGCTGCGTCTCGCCAAGCCGGCCGGCCGGCCCGCCCGCGAGGTCGCCGAGGCCATCGCTGCCCGGTTGCGCGAGGCCGACGGCATCGCCAAGGTGGATGTCGCCGGCCCGGGGTTCCTGAACATCACCCTCGCGGCCGCCACCCTCGGGGCCGCCGCCCGCGACATCGTCGTGGCCGGCGAGCGCTACGGCCGGTCCGACCTGCTCGTCGGTCAGCGGATCAACCTCGAGTTCGTCTCCGCCAACCCCACCGGCCCGGTGCACCTCGGCGGCACCCGGTGGGCCGCCGTGGGCGACGCGCTCGCCCGGGTGCTGCAGGCGTGCGGCGCGTCGGTCACCCGCGAGTACTACTTCAACGACCACGGCGAGCAGATCGACAAGTTCGCGCGGTCGTTACTGGCCGCCGCCCTGCACGAACCCGCCCCCGAGGGCGGCTACGGCGGCAGCTACATCGCCGAAACGGCGGCCACCGTGGTGGCGGCGCACCCCGAGGTTCTGCACCTGCCACGGTCCGAGGCGCAGGAGTTGTTCCGGCGCGAGGGCGTCACGCTCATGTTCGACGAGGTGAAGCAGTCACTGCACGACTTCGGCGTCGACTTCGACGTGTACTTCCACGAGAACTCCCTGCACGAGTCGGGAGCGGTCGCCAAGGCGGTACAGACACTCAAGGAGTCGGGCCGGCTCTACTTCGCCGAGAATGCGTGGTGGCTCCGCACGACCGACTTCGGTGACGACAAGGACCGCGTGGTCGTCAAGAGCGACGGCGTGCCGGCCTACATCGCCGGCGACCTCGCCTACCTGCGGGACAAGCGTGCGCGGGACTTCGACCTCTGTATCTTCCTTCTCGGCGCCGACCACCACGGCTACATCGCGCGACTGAAGGCAGCCGCAGCCGCCTTCGGCGACGACCCGGACACCGTCGAGGTGTTGATCGGCCAGCTCGTCAATCTCGTCAAGGACGGCGTTCCCGTCCGGATGAGCAAGCGCGCCGGCACCGTCCTCACGATGGAGGACCTCGTCGGCGCGGTCGGGGTCGACGCGGCCCGGTACTCCCTCGAACGCTCACCCATCGATTCGACGCTGGACATCGACCTCGACCTGCTGGTCAAGCGATCCAACGACAATCCGGTGTACTACGTCCAGTACGCGCACGCCCGCACGGGCAACGCCAAGCGCAACGCCGCTGACGTCGGCATCGGTCTCGACGTGTTCGCGCCGGAGCTGCTGACCAGTCCCTACGAGGCGGCGCTGCTCACCGTGCTCGGCGACTTCCCCCGCGTCGTCGCGACGGCGGCCGAGCTGCGCGCGCCGCACCGGGTGGCCCGTTTCCTCGAAGACCTCGCCGGCACGTATCACCGGTGGTACGACAACTGCCGCATCATCCCGGTCGGCGACGGCGAGATCACCGACGTCAACCGCACCCGGGCGTGGCTCAACGAAGCGACCCGCGTGGTGCTGGCCAACGGCCTGCAGCTGCTCGGCGTCAGCGCTCCCGAGCGGATGTAGTCGAGATGTCGAGGAACGCCCACCCCGCCGGGCCGCGGCACGGCGACGTGCTGCCGGACCCGCACCCGTCCACCGCGCCGGTCGATCCGAACGCGCTCGATCCGGCGATCTGGCCCGCCTCGGCGCGCCGGGTCGACGGCGTTGTCTACCTCGGCGGCGTGCCGGTCGACGAGCTCGCCGCGGTCCACGGCACGCCGGCGCTCTTCCTCGACGAGGACGACCTGCGCAACCGGGCTCGCGCCTACACCGCTGCCTTCGACGGCGTGGACGTCTACTACGCCGGCAAGGCCTTCTTGTGCACGACGGTGGCCCGGTGGATCGCCGAGGAAGGCCTCGGCCTCGACGTCTGCACCGGTGGTGAGCTGGCAGTCGCGCTCGCGGTCCGGTTCCCGTCCGAGCGGATCGCCGTGCACGGCAACAACAAGTCGGTCGCCGAGCTGACGCGGGCGGTCTCCGCCGGCGTCGGTCACGTCATCGTCGACTCCTTCACCGAGATCGAACGACTCGCCGAGATCGCGGCGGCCGCGGGGGTGCGGCAGCGGGTGCTGATCCGGGTGACCGTCGGTGTCGAGGCGCACACCCACGAGTTCATCGCCACGGCGCACGAGGACCAGAAGTTCGGCTTCTCGCTACGCGACGGGTCGGCCGCGCGGGCGGTGGCGGCCGTGCTCGCGCTGCCCGCTCTCGAGCTGGCCGGCCTGCACTCGCACATCGGCTCGCAAATCTTCGAGACCTCGGGTTTCGAGGTGGCCGCGCACCGGGTCGTGGGCCTGGCCGCGACCATCCGCGACGTGCACGGCGTCCAGGTCGACGAAATCAATCTCGGTGGCGGTCTCGGCATCGCCTACGTCACCGGAGACGATCCCGAGTCGCCGAAGCAGACCCTTGAGCGCCTGAGCGGGATCGTCGAGCTCGAGTGCGCCAGCGTCGGGTTGCGCACTCCGCGGCTGTCCGTCGAACCGGGTCGGGCGATCGTCGGGCCGAGCGCGATCACCGTGTACGAGGTCGGCACCGTCAAGGACGTCACGCTCGACGGCGGACACACCCGCAAGTACGTCTCGGTCGACGGCGGCATGAGCGACAACATCCGCACGGCCCTGTACGACGCCGACTACACCTGCGTGCTGGCCAACCGCGAGTCGACCGCGCCGGCCACGGTGGCCCGCGTCGTGGGCAAGCACTGCGAGAGTGGGGACGTGGTCGTCCGCGACACCTGGCTGCCGGGTGACATCCGTCCCGGTGACCTGCTCGCCGTTGCCGCCACGGGGGCCTACTGCCGCAGCATGGCCAGCAACTACAACCACGTGCCGCGCCCGCCGGTGGTCGCCGTGCGCGACGGCGCGGCAAAGGTCATCGTCCGCCGCGAGACCGAGGACGACCTGCTCCGCCTCGACACCGGCTTTGCACCTTTCAGCGCTGCTGGCGGGGTCGAAAAACAGCCCGCAAAGGTGCAAAGCGGTGAGTAGGCCGCTGCGGATCGCTCTCCTGGGTTGCGGGGTCGTCGGGTCGCAGGTGGTCCGGCTGCTGGACGAGCAGTCCCGCGACCTGGCCGCCCGGATCGGCGCGCCACTCGAACTCGCCGGCATCGCGGTCCGGAGGCCGGCGCGGCACACCGATGTGCCCGCCCACCTGCTGACCACCGACGCGGCCGGGCTCGTCGCGCGCGACGACGTCGATCTCGTCGTCGAGGTGATCGGCGGCATCGAGCCGGCGCGCAGCTTGCTGCTCAGTGCGCTCAACGGCGGAAAGAGCGTCGTCAGCGCCAACAAGGCGCTGCTCGCCGACGACGGGGCCACCCTGCACGACGCCGCCGCGAAGGCCGGCGTCGACCTCTACTACGAAGCCGCCGTGGCCGGGGCGATCCCGCTGCTGCGTCCCCTGCGCGAGTCGCTGGCCGGCGACCGCATCATGCGGGTGATGGGCATCGTCAACGGCACGACGAACTTCATCCTGTCGCGCATGGACGCCACAGGGGCCGGATTCGACGAGGCGCTGGCCGAGGCGACCGCGCTCGGTTACGCCGAGGCCGACCCCACCGCCGACGTCGACGGTTACGACGCGGCCGCGAAGGCCGCGATCCTGGCCGGGCTGGCCTTCCACACCAGGGTCACCCTGTCCGACGTCCACCGTGAAGGGATCGGCGACGTCACCGCCGCCGACATCGCCAGCGCCAAGGCGATCGACTGCACGGTGAAATTGCTGGCCATCTGCGAGCGGGTCCAGGGCGCCGACGGCAGCGAGCGGGTCTCGGTCCGCACCCACCCGGCGATGATTCCCCGGTCGCATCCGCTGGCCGGTGTCGGCGACGCGTTCAACGCCGTGTTCGTCGAGGCCGACGCGGCCGGCTCGCTCATGTTCTACGGGCGCGGCGCCGGTGGCGCGCCGACGGCGAGCGCGGTGCTCGGTGACCTCGTGGCGGTGGCGCGAAACCGGGTCAGTGGCAGCCGCGGAGCGGGGGAGAGCTCGTACGCCGACTTGCCGATCCAGCCGATGGGTGAGGTGCTCACCCGCTACCACGTCGCGCTCGACGTCAACGACCAGCCCGGCGTCCTCGCCGGCGCCGCCCAAGCCTTCGCCGAACAAGGGGTCAGCATCCAGACCGTCCGCCAAGAGGGCCGTGGCGACGCGGCGACCCTTGTCCTGGTGACCCACTCAGCCACCGACGCCGCACTCAACGCCACCGTGCAGAAGCTGGCCGGGCAGCCGTTCGTCCGCCGCGCCGCCGGCGTGCTGCGGGTCGAGGGGATGCCCGGTGACTGACGCACCCGCCTACTGGCCCGGCGTGATCAACGCCTTCCGCGATCGGCTGCCGGTGACGGGCAAGACCCCGGTCGTCACCCTGTTCGAGGGTGGGACGCCGCTCCTACCCGCCCGGGCGCTGTCCGACCTCACCGGCTGCGAGGTCTACCTCAAGGTCGAGGGCGCGAACCCGACCGGGTCGTTCAAGGACCGCGGCATGACGATGGCCATCTCCAAGGCCGCCGAAGAAGGCGCCAAGGCCGTCATCTGTGCCTCCACCGGCAACACGTCGGCCAGCGCCGCCGCCTACGCCGTGCGGGCCGGGATGCAGTGCGCGGTGCTGGTGCCGCAGGGCAAGATCGCGCTCGGCAAGATGGCGCAGGCCCTGGTGCACGGCGCCAAGCTGCTCCAGGTCGACGGGAACTTCGACGACTGTCTCGAACTCGCCCGCAAGCTCGCCGTCGACTACCCGGTCGCCTTGGTGAACTCGGTCAACCCGTTCCGGCTGCAGGGCCAGAAGACGGCGGCCTTCGAGATCTGCGACGTGCTCGGGCGAGCGCCGGACGTGCACTGCGTCCCGGTCGGCAACGCCGGCAACATCACCGCCTACTGGATGGGTTACCAGGAGTACGCGGCCGACGCGATCGTGCCGAGCACGCCGCGGATGTTCGGCTTCCAGGCCGCCGGCGCGGCGCCGATCGTCACCGGGACGCCGGTAGCCCGGCCGATGACGATCGCCACCGCGATCCGCATCGGCAACCCCGCTTCGTGGACGTTCGCCGAGCACGCGCGCGACGAGTCGAACGGGCTGATCGACGCGGTCACCGACAAGCAGATCCTCGAGGCGTATCGCCTCGTCGCCCGCAGTGAAGCGGTGTTCGTCGAGCCGGCGTCCGCGGCCAGCGTCGCGGGCCTGCTCGCCACGGCCGCCGACGGCCGGCTGCCGCGGGGGTCGACGGTCGTCTGCACGGTCACCGGCAACGGCCTGAAGGATCCCGAGTGGGCCATCTCCGGAGCGCCTAAGCCGATCACCGTTCCGGTCGACGGGCACGCGGCGGCCCAGGCGCTCGGCCTCGCCGTCGGATGAGCGAGTTCGTACTCGGCCCGGTTCAGGTGCGCGTGCCCGCCACCAGCGCCAACCTCGGGCCCGGCTTCGACGCCCTCGGCATCGCGCTCACGCTGCACGACGCAGTGACTGCACGGGTCATCGACAGCGGGCTGACCATCGACGTGCACGGCGAGGGCGGCGCGCTGGTGGCCCGCGACGAATCGCACCTGGTGGTGCGCGCGATGCGCCGCACGTTCGCCGTGCTGGGTGGCGAACCGGCCGGTCTCGCCCTCGAGTGTCACAACCGCATCCCGCACAGCCGCGGTCTGGGTTCGTCGGCGGCCGCCGTCGTCGCCGGAATCCTGCTGGCCCGCGCGCTGGTGGCCGATGGTTCGGTGCGACTCCCGGCCGGCGAGGTGCTGGCCCTGGCCTCGGATCTCGAAGGCCATCCCGACAATGTCGCCCCCTGCCTGCTCGGCGGGTTGACGATCGCGTGGGTACAGGGGACCGCGCGGGCGGTGCGACGCGACCTCGATCCCGCGATCGTTCCCGTTGCCCTCGTCCCCCCGTTCACGGCCTCGACCGAACTGGCCCGCGGGCTCTTGCCCGACACCGTGCCGCACGGTGACGCGGCCTTCGCCGCCGGCCGGGCCGCCCTGCTCGTGGCCGCGTTGACCGGGACACCGCAGGCGCTGTTCGACGCGACCGAGGACCGGCTGCACCAGTCGTATCGCGAGCCGGCGATGCCCGACAGCCTCCGGCTCGTTCGCGACCTGCGGGCCGGCGGGTACGCGGCCGTGATCTCCGGGGCCGGCCCGACCGTGCTCGTCCTCGCCCGCGGCGACGTCGAAGCGGCCGAGGTCGCCGCCGCCGGTCCACCCGATTGGACGGCGACGGTGCTACCGGTCGATGCGGCTGGTGCCCACGTGGTCGACTAGCTCGACGTCAGAACCGGCTGCCGGCGCCTCCGCAGGGGCGCGCCCAGTTCGTGCAGATAGGACAGGGCGGCCGCGTACGAGCCGAACAGCGAGGTCTCGGTGTAGTCGATCGACTGCTCGTTGCAGTAGGACTTCACCATCGCCTGCGCCTTGCGCAACGAGGGCCGGGGCATGCTCGGGAACAGGTGATGCTCCACCTGATAGTTGAGCCCGCCGAGCAGCAGGTCGGTGAACCAGCCGCCCCGCACGTTGCGGGAGGTCAGAACCTGCCTGCGCAGGAAGTCGACGCACTCGTCCGCGCCGATGATCCGCATGCCTTTGTGGTTCGGGGCGAACGAACAGCCCATGTAGAGGCCGAAGACGCCCTGGTGGATCGCGATGAACACCAACGCCTTCACCGGCGAGAGCACGAGCAGGACGCCGGCCAGGTACGCGGCGAAGTGCGTCCCGAGGAGCACGAGCTCGACGGTGCGCGCGCGGCTCCGCTTGCCCTTGGCCAGGTACTGGACGCTCGCGACGTGCAGGTTGAAGCCCTCGAGCGTGAGCAGCGGGAAGAAGAGGTACGCCTGGAAGCGGGTGATCCACCGGCCGAAGCCGCCGGTGCGGCCGGCGACCGCACCGGTGGTGAACGCGAGTACACCCTCACCGATGTCGGGGTCGGAGTGTTCCTTGTTCGGGTTGGCGTGGTGCTTGTTGTGCTTGCCGACCCACCAGCCGATCGACAGGCCGGTGAGCAGGTTGCCCGCGATCAAGGCGACGAAGTCGTTGTTACTACGCTTCGCCGCGATCTGCTGGTGGCCTCCGTCGTGGCCGAGGAAGCCGACCTGCGTGAAGACGAGCCCGAGGACGGCAGCTACGATCGTCGAGTACCAGGAGTTCCCGACGAGGACGAGCGCGGTCCATGTGCCTGCATAGGCGAGGACGACTAGCGCGATCCGGGCCGAGTAGTTCACGCGACGGCGGTCGAGAAGGCCTGCCGCGCGAATCTGTTTGCTGAGTCCGGCGAAAGAACTTCCGCGCGTCGCCAATGTGTCAGTCATTGCCAGCCTCCGAGCAGTGCTGCCGAACGCGCGGTGTGCGAAGGCCAGTAATTCCTATCCTTCCCGTACGAGGTGGGAAATACCAATGCGCACTCCGCCGATCCATACCTGCTACGGTTGTTCTCGGTTGTCCGCACCGCCCGTGGGGCGGTGCTATTGCGCAGGTCTTCTTTCGTTTCGAGAGCCAGGCACGTCGCACGACCCGGGGTCACACGCGGTGTGCGGCCTCGTCCACTCGAATGAGAGAGATCAGCAATGAGTCAGGGAACCGTCAAGTGGTTCAACAGCGAAAAGGGCTTCGGCTTCATCACGCCGGACGACGGCGGCAAGGACCTGTTCGTCCACTACTCGGCCGTCGAGGGCTCGGGTTACCGCAGCCTCGATGAGAACCAGCGCGTGGAGTTCGACTCCGAGGTCGGCCAGAAGGGCCCGCAGGCGGTCAACGTCCGCGCCATCTGAGGCACGCAGCACTTCCCGGTAAGGGGCGGTTCCGCATTCGCGGAGCCGCCCCTTACCGCATCTCCGGGAACAGATCTCGGCGTACCGGTGTTGCCGCTGATATCCGGACCGTCTAGGCTTCGGATGCCAGCAAGGCCAGAGAATCCCGGGCCTGCGCCACTCCCGCTCGATATCCGTTGCGGCGCCACACGGATCAGCGGCGGACCTGTGACAGCGTGCTGACGATCATTTCAGCTTCCCGGCGCTCGCCGGGAGAACCGGACCCAGCCGGAACACCGGCGCGGTCCGACGAATCCGGTGCGGCTGCACCCCCAAGAGAGAACGCAGCGCGCCGACACCTTGGAAAGGTTCCGAACCCGTGACCGACACCAAAGAGCAGACCCTGCCTGTCGCCGTAGAAGAGTCGGCCCCCGCTGACGCTCCCGCGACCAACGGGACTGCCGGCCGCACCGCGTCCCGCGCTGCGGCATCACCATCCTCGAAGACTCGAGGCGGATCGCTGTCGACCATGCTGCTTCCCGAGTTGCAGCAGGTCGCCAGCAGCCTCGGCATCTCCACCACCAAGAAGAAGAAGAGCGATCTCGTCGCCGAGATTCAGGCTGCGCGCAGCGCCTCGAACGGTGCCGCCCCGTCAACCGCTGCCGAGGCGCCGGCTTCCCGGCCGGCCCGGCGCAAACGGGCGCCGCGAAACCAGGCAGCTGACTCCCCGGCTGCCCCGGCGACCGAGAGCCCGACCGCGGCGAGGGCCGACGACGGCGAGTCCCGCGACACCAGCGCGCGTGAGGCCGGCCAGTCCGAGTCACCGCGCGACGGTGAGCGGCGCCAGCCGCAGGACCGCTCCCGCAACCAGAATCAGCCCGACGGTGGCCGCCAGGGCACCAACCAGCCCGACGGGGGCCGGCAGGGCGGGCAGAACCGCCAGAACCAGGGCGAGCGCCAGAACCAGGGCGAGCGCCAGAACCGGCAGAACCAGCCGCAGGGCACCAACCAGCAGCGCAACACCGTCGACGACGATGACGACGACTTCGACGGTGGCCGCCGGCGCGGCCGTCGCTACCGCGACCGGCGAGGCCGCAACCGCCAGGGTGGCGCCGTCGGCAGCGGTCAGGGCGGCAACGACGTCGAACCGACCGTCACCGACGACGATGTCCTGGTTCCCGTCGCCGGCGTGGTCGATTGCATCGAGGAGAAGAACGCCTGGTTCGTCCGGGTCGAGGGGTTCTTCGCCAGCCCCGACGACGTCTACGTCGCGAACTCGTTCGTCCGCCGCTTCGGGTTGCGCCGGGGTGATGCCGTCACCGGCGCCGTGCGCCAGCCGCGCGACGGTGAACGGCGGGAGAAGTACAACCCACTTGTGCGCCTGGACACAATCAACGGCCGCAACCCCGACGAGGCGAAGAACCGTGTCGAATTCACCCGGCTGACCCCGCTGTACCCGCAGGAGCGGCTGCGGCTCGAAACCGAGCCGCACATCCTGACCACCCGGGTGATCGACCTGGTGATGCCGATCGGCAAGGGCCAGCGGGCGCTGATCGTCTCGCCCCCGAAAGCCGGCAAGACCATGGTGCTGCAGGCCCTCGCCAATGCGATCGCGACCAACAATCCCGAATGCCACCTGATGGTCGTCCTCGTCGACGAGCGGCCCGAGGAGGTCACGGACATGCAGCGGTCGGTCAAGGGTGAGGTCATCGCCTCCACCTTCGACCGCAAGCCGATCGACCACACCACGGTCGCCGAGCTGTCGATCGAACGGGCCAAGCGGCTCGTCGAGATGGGTCACGACGTCGTGGTGCTGCTCGACTCGATCACCCGCCTGGGCCGCGCGTACAACCTCGCCGCGCCGGCAAGTGGCCGGATCCTGTCCGGCGGCGTCGACTCCACCGCGCTCTACCCCCCTAAGCGGTTCCTCGGGGCGGCTCGGAACATTGAGAACGGCGGCTCCCTGACGATCATCGCGACCGCGCTCGTCGAGACCGGCTCGGCGGGCGACACGGTGATCTTCGAGGAGTTCAAGGGCACCGGCAACGCCGAGCTCAAGCTCGACCGCAAGATCGCCGACAAGCGAGTGTTCCCCGCCGTCGACGTCGACCAGTCGTCCACCCGCAAGGAAGAGATCCTGCTCTCGCCCGACGAGCTGGCCGTCACCATCAAGCTGCGCCGGGTGCTGCACGCACTGGACCCCCAGCAGGCGCTCGACCTGCTGCTCGACCGGCTGCGCAAGACGCACACCAACATCGAGTTCCTGATGCAGATCGCGAAGACGACGCCCGGCCAGGAGTGAACTCGGACGGCGATCCGCCACTGCTCCGCCACCGCCCGGCGACGGCTCGCAAGGGTTTAGAGGTGCCGCCGACGACCCTCGGCGCGGCCTCGTACTATCCCGCCTAGGACGGCGATGATAACGCTCTCACAACTTTTTCCACGTGACGCGGCCCACTGTGGAATCCTCCTGCAAGCGCTTCCCGAAAATGCGCTCGTCATCGACAGAGGGACGGAATCGACACATGCAGATGAAGCGGACCAGCGCGGCGGTCGCCGCGGTTCTCGCGCTCACAACGGCGGCTGCGTGCAGCAGCAGCAAGAAGTCCGGCGGATCCGGGGGGTCGAAAGCGGCGGCGCTCCCGGCTGGCTGTTCGGCCTACCAGGCCTACGCCGGCCACAAGGGCAGCACGGTCACGATGTTCGGGTCGATCTTGTCGCCGGAGTCGGACTCGCTGAACAAGTCGTGGGCTGAGTTCTCCAAGTGCACCGGCATCACGATCAAGTACACCGGCTCCAACACCTTCGAATCCGACCTGCCGGTCAAGGTCAACGGCGGTAACGCACCGAACCTGGCGATCATCCCGCAGCCCGGTCTGCTCAAGCAGATGGTGGCAACCGGCTCGGTCAAGAAGCCGCCGAAGCAGACGGTCGCCAACGAGTCGGCCTGGACGTCGGTGTGGAAGGGCTACGGGTCGGTCAACGGCACGTTCTATGCCGCGCCGATGAGCGCGAACATGAAGACGATGGTGTGGTACTCACCGACCTTCTTCAAGCAGCACAACTACACCGTGCCCACCACCTGGGCGGACCTCATGTCGCTGTCGGCCAAGATGGCGACCGACATGAAGGCGTCCGGCGGCAAGCCATGGTGCGGTGGCATCGGCTCGGGCACCGCGAGCGGCTGGCCGGCAACTGACTGGCTCGAGGAGACAGTGCTCGGCAGCTTCGGCGGCCAGGTCTACGACGACTGGGTGGCCCACAAGGTCAAGTTCTCGGACCCCCAGATCCAGCAGGCCATGAAGACCATGCAAAACTGGATGCTGAACCCGAACTGGGTCAACGGTGGTCACGGTGACGTCAAGACGATCGCCACCACCACCTTCCAGAACGCCGGCGTGCCGATCCTGAAGAACAAGTGCGGCATGCTGCAGCAGGCGTCGTTCTACGAGGCGCAATGGCCGAAGGGCACCAAGTCGGGCCCCGACGGTGACGTGATGGCGTTCTACCTGCCGCCGGTCAGCCCGTCGGTGAAGACGCCGGTCGAGGGCGGCGGCGAGTTCGTCACCGCGTTCTCCAACAGCCCGGCCGTCCAGGCCGTGCAGAACTACCTGTCGACCGCAGCCTGGGCCGAAAGCCGGATCAAGGTTGCCCATGGGTGGGTCTCGGCGAACCAGAAGGTCGACAAGTCGCTCTACACCGACCCGATCGACCAGCTGTCGGCGAAGTACCTCACCGACGCGAACTCCACCTTCCGCTTCGACGCCTCGGACCTCATGCCGGCAGCCGTGGGCTCCGGTGCGGAGTGGAAGCAGATGGTCGCGTGGTTCGGACAGGGCAAGAGCGCGTCGGCGGTCGCCAGCGCGATCGACGCGGCGTGGCCGCAGTAACCGGGTGCACCGGAAGTAACACCAACCTGTAAAAATCGCGGCCCGCAGGCATTGCCTGCGGGCCGCGATCAGGCCAGATTGAGTTCTTCCGCAGGAGCTACCGGAAGCGAGGCATCACGTGGCAACCCATTCCGTCGTGCTCGCCAGCACATTCTCCGATTCCGTGTCGCGCCTGTGGAGCGTGCTCGAAGCCGTGGGTGGCTTCCTAGCGATCCTCATCGTCGTTTTCTTCGTGGCCGGGCGGGCGACGGGTCGCCTCCAGAGGCCGGTCACCATCCTGGTCTGCCTGGGTCCGGCCGTGCTGCTCGTCGCAGTCGGGCTGATCATTCCAGCCATCCAGACCACGCTCACCAGTTTCAAGAATCAGCAGTTCCTGGGTGAGAAGGCCTGCCCGCCCCATCCCGACCCGGGCTTCGCCTGCGTCAAGGGCGTCGGGCTCAAGAACTACAAGTACGCCCTCAACGATTCCTACACTCTCGCGACCTTCCGGCACACCGTGCTGTGGTTCGTGATCGTGCCGGTGGTGACCGTCGTCGTCGGCCTCCTCGCCGCGCTGCTGATGGACCGCATGCGGCACACCGCGCTGCCGAAGACGCTCATCTTCCTACCGACCGCGATCTCACTCGTCGGTGGTTCGGTCATCTGGTTGAACATCTACAACCCGCCGCCGACCGGCTTGCTCAGCGCCGCAGTGTCGCAGCTCGGGTGGAAACACCCGCCGAACTGGCTGTTGTCGTCCCCCACCAATCTCTATCTGGAGATGGTGATCCTCATCTGGATCCAGGCCGGGTTTGCGATGGTCGTCCTCAACGCGGCGCTGAAAGCCATCCCCGACGACGTCCTCGAGGCGGCGCGGATGGACGGCGCGACCGGCTTCACCCTGTTCCGCACGGTCCAGGTGCCGATGATCCGCACGACGATCATCGTCGTGCTGACAACCATCATGATCATGACGTTGAAGGCCTTCGACATCGTCTTTACGCTCTACAACGGCAACTTCAACACCGACGTGTTGGCGAACCAGCTCTACGGACAGATGTTCGTGACCAACCAGGTGAGCCGAGGCTCGGCGCTCGCGGTGATCCTCTTCCTGTGCGTCACGCCGTTGGTCATCTTCAATATCGTCCAACTGCGTAAGGAGCGTGCGCGATGACCACCACGCCCCCTCCGGTGCCTGACCTGGTCGCGTCGAAGCCGGCATCGCCGCAGCCCCTGCACGGACCGGCTGCGACCAAGGCGGTGCGGACGGCGTTCTCCCATCCGATCGCGTCGCTCGCCGTGACGCTGATTGCGGTGCTGTGGACGATTCCGACGTTCGGGTTGTTCGTGAACTCGTTCCGGTCCAAGCAGGACGCGGCGACCACGGGGTGGTGGCACTTCTTCTCTCACCCGTCGTTCAGCTGGGCCAACTACAACCACGTGCTGTTCGGCGAAGGCGGAACGATCCTCCCGTTGGTCAACTCGTTGGCCATCACCATCCCGGCGACGATCATTCCGATCTTCATCGCTTCGATGGCGGCCTATGCCCTGGCCTGGGTCCGATTCAAGGGCAGCGACGCGATCTTCTTCACCATTTTCGCGCTGCAGATCGTGCCGCTGCAGATGGCACTCGTCCCGCTACAGCGGTTCTACAACTACGGCGCGCACCTGGGCTCCTTCACACTCTTTCCAGGAAAGACCGTCACGGGGCTGGCGCAGCTCTGGGTCTCACACACGATGTTCTCGCTGCCGCTGGCGATCTTCCTGTTGCACAACTTCATCGCCCAGCTGCCCGACTCGCTCGTCGAGGCGGCTCGCGTCGACGGAGCCAGCCACCTCCGGATCTACCGCAGCATCGTGCTCCCGCTGGCCGGTCCGGCCATCGCCTCCTTCGCAATCTTCCAGTTCATCTGGGTGTGGAATGACCTGCTGATCGCCAAGACGTTCGGAGCCTCGGATGCCTCCAGTCAGCCGATTACGGCTCGCGCCCAGACTTTGGTGGGCTCCTTCGCGGCGCACCCCGAATATTTGGCGCCGATGGGATTCATCACGATCGTCGTGCCCCTCGTGGTCTTCCTGATCCTGCAGCGCTTCTTCGTCAGGGGCCTGCTGGCGGGGTCGGTGAAGGGCTGACGTCAGCCGATGGGACAACGGACCTCACCAGGGCAGTGTTGGGTCCTGTGTCAGCTCGAGCAGCACGGCGGACGACGGCTCGTCCGAGACCGGTCCCACCGCGCCGAAGGTGATCGTCCAGCCGGTACGCGTCAGGCTGGACACGATCGAGACGACGACCTTGCCGTCCGTGCGGGACGCCACGGTCGTCTGGTCGAACAGGTTCTTCGTGGCGCGCGCCGGCGAGGCAATCGTGGCGACCAGGGTGGAACCAGAGCCGTTGCTCGCCCGCAGTTCGAGGCTGCACATACCGGTGAACTGGTTCAGGGTGCGACCCACGTCCCGCACGGCATAGTTCGGCAGCGCCTTCCGTACGGCGGCCTCGAGCCTTTGCTCCGGCATGTCGCCCACGGGCACCACAGCGCAGGAGCCGGCAGCCGACGCCGAGCGGATGTAGTCACCAAGTGGGGTCCGGTCCCGCGCGGACGCGGCGACCATGTCCACCGCCTGATCGTCGGCGAAATGCGGCGACGACGTCGGCGCCGCGTCCGGCCGGCCGGGCGCAGGCTTCGGCCCCACTCCCAGCAGGAAATATCCGGCGGCGCTCAGGCTCCCGACGGTGAGGGCGGCCGCCCACCGGGTCAGTCTCGGGATGCGGCCGAAGCGGTCCGCCCACCGCTGCTGCAGGAGGCCGCTGCGGCGATCGGGCCCGAGATCGAGGAGGTCCTCGGGCCCCGCTCCCGGCGTCGGGCCCTCGAACCCGGCCGGTACGTCCTCGTACAGGGCCATGTGCGCCACTGTCCGCCGAAGTAATACCTGAAGCAACGGCCTTGGTCCGTCCTGTCGCGTTTGCCGGTGAATTCGGTCTCGCTCGTGGGCAGAAACCCGTGGAGCACAGCGACGGGAGGGTTCACGTGAGCACCGCTACGGACTCGGATAAGACGGTCGTACGAAGTCTCGTTCCGGCCCGAATGGACCGGCTGCCCTGGACCCGGTTCCATTGGCTCGTCGTCGTGGGCCTTGGAGTTTCTTGGATCCTGGACGGGCTGGAGATCCAGATCGTCTCGCTGATCAGCCCGATCCTGGGCAAACCCGGAACCCTTCATCTGACGCCCGGGCAGATCGGCTTTCTCGGCTCCGGCTACCTGATCGGTGAGGTCGTCGGCGCGCTGTTCTTCGGCCGGCTCACCGACATGCTGGGCCGCAAGAAGCTGTTCATCGTCACGCTGGCCATCTATCTCGTCGGCAGCGGGCTCGGCGGATTGGCGTGGGACTACTGGTCGCTGCTGTTCTTCCGCTTCATCGCCGGAACGGGTATCGGCGGCGAGTACACGGCCATCAACTCCGCGATCGACGAGCTCATCCCCTCGAAGTACCGCGGCCGTATCGACATCGCGGTGAACGGCACCTACTGGGGCGGCGCCGCCATCGGCTCGGCGATGGGTCTCTACCTGTTCAACACCGGCAACGTGCCGCTCAACTGGGGCTGGCGGATCGGCTTCTTCATCGGCCCGGTGCTCGGCCTCATCATCATCTTCCTGCGCCGTACCATTCCCGAGAGCCCGCGCTGGCTGATGACGCACGGTCGCAATGACGAAGCCGAGCAGACCGTCGACGACATCGAGGCGCGCGTGAAGCACGGTCACCGGGAGCTCGAGCCGGTCGATGAGAGCAAGGCACTAGAGGTGACCGAACACCCGCGCCTTGGCTTCGTGACGCTGACGAGGGTGTTTTTCGGCGAGTACCCGAGACGCTCGATCTACGGGTTCACGATGATGGTGACGCAGGCGTTCCTCTACAACGCGATCTTCTTCAGCTACGGCCTCGTGCTCACCGTTTTCTACAAGGTTCCGTCCGCCAGCCTGCCCTACTACTTCTTCCCGTTCGCGATCGGGAACCTCGTGGGACCGTTGCTGCTCGGCCACCTCTTCGACACGATCGGCCGCCGCAAGATGATCCTGGCGACCTACGGCGTGTCGGGTGTGCTGCTGATCATCTCGGCCTGGATGTTCAACGCGGGCATGTTGTCGGCCACGACGCAGACGGTCTTCTGGTGCGTGATCTTCTTCTTCGCCTCCGCAGGGGCATCGTCGGCCTATCTAACGGTCAGCGAGATCTTCCCGCTCGAGTTGCGCGGACAAGCGATCTCGTACTTCTTCGCCCTCTCGCAGGGCGCCGGCGGCGTGGTCGCACCGTGGCTGTTCGGTCACCTGATCGGCGGCGCGAACAACAAACACGTCCATACCGGTCCGCTCACGATCGGCTACCTCATCGGAGCGGCCATCATGATCATCGGTGGACTGGTCGCGTGGTTCATCGGCGTCGACTCCGAACGGAAGTCGCTGGAGGACATCGCCAATCCGCTGTCGGTGTCGAAGCGGCCCGAAGGCGGACTCAGCCCGGCCGGAGCGACAGCATGAGCGCGGCCAGCGCGGCCCCGGTCGTGGTGGGGGTCAGCCCCCGCACCGGCTCCCCCTCGGCCCTTCGGTGGGCGGCGGACTACGCGCTGCTGCGCCAGGCGCCGATGGTCGCGGTCATGGCGTGGCGCCCGCCGCGCGCGCCGGCCGCCCCCGGAGGACGCCCACCCGGTTCGTTGCTGTCCGGCGGTCTGCCGGACCCGGAGCACGAGGCGGCCGAGCAGCTCGAGGGCTACGTGACTGCGGCCCTCGGCAAGGGGCACGGGGTGGAATGCAAGACCGTGCGCGGCAACGAGGTGTCGTCACTGCTCGAGGCCGGAGCCGAGGCGCAGCTGCTGGTGCTCGGCGAGCCCCGGCCGGGACGGATGGCGTCGGTGCGGACGGGACTGGTCGCTCCGCAGCTGGTCACCGGGGCGACCTGCCCGGTCGTCGTCATGCCCAATTCGGCCGGGGCATCGCTGACCCAGGCGATCGAGTCCACCGTCGAGCGGGCGAAAGCACGGGCCGCGGCCCCGGAATAGCAAGCCCCTGGGCGGCGTTCTTTCCGCGTTTGGTCGTGCCGGCATCCTCCTGGCAGACTGAACGGTCGGCGCGGAACGCGCTCGACCACCACCCGGCTCCGGTTCACGTCCACCTTCAGCGGCGGGCGACCCGGCGGCCAGCAGAAAGGGACCCGGTAATGAAGCAAGGCATCCACCCCGAGTACGTCGTCACCCAGGTGACCTGCTCGTGCGGCAACTCGTTCACCACGCGCAGCACCTCCAAGAACGGCGAGCTGCACGCGGACGTCTGCTCCGCCTGCCACCCGTTCTACACGGGCAAGCAGAAGATCATGGACGTCGGCGGCCGCGTCGACAAGTTCGAGAAGCGCTACGGCAAGCGCGTCCGGAACTCCTAGCTGTTCCGACGGCGCCCGCTCCCGGATCTCCGGGGCGGGCGCCGTTGCTATGTCCCCGGCTTTGCACCTTTCAGCGCCGCTGAAAGGGCCGAATCGGGACACTGAAAGGTGCAAAGCGAGGAGGTTCGGACGTGAGTGAGTCGATCGGGAAGTTGCCCGAGCTGCTGACCGAGTACGCCGAGGTCGAGAAGGCGCTGTCCGACCCCGCGGTGCACGGTGACACCGCGCGGGCCCGCAACCTCGGCCGGCGTTTCGCCGAGCTGGCCCCGATCGTCGCGGCCGCGGGCGAGCTGGACACGGCTCGGGAGAACCTCGGCGCGGCGCGCGAGCTGGGCGCCGAGGACGCGTCCTTCGCCGCCGAGGCCGACGCCCTCGTCGTGCGAATCGAGGAGCTGGAGGCCCGGTTGCGGCAGCTGCTGCTGCCGAAGGACCCGAACGACTCGAAGGACGTGATCCTCGAGGTCAAGGCGGGGGAGGGCGGCGAGGAGTCGGCGCTGTTCGCCGGGGACCTGCTGCGCATGTACCTCCGCTACGCCGAGCGGCAGGGCTGGACCACCGAGGTGCTGGACGACGAGCCCACCGACCTCGGCGGCAAGAAGTCGGTCACCATCGCCGTCCGCGCCCGCAAGCCCGATCAACCGGTCTGGGCCAAGCTGAAGTACGAAGGTGGCGTGCACCGCGTCCAGCGGGTGCCGGCGACCGAATCGCAGGGCCGCATCCACACGTC
>NZ_JBHEMO010000003.1:0-89823 GCF_046262535.1 Jatrophihabitans sp.
CCCCGTCGCGGCGGTGTCGAAGGTGTCGATTCCGTCGTCTTCGGCACTAGAGGCAGCTACCGCCGGCAGTGTCATTCGCACCCGGCACCCGCCCAATGGGGAACGGCCGATCTCGATCTGTCCCGCATACGCCGCGACCACTTGACGCACGATCTCCAACCCGAGGCACGTGCCGGTGGTCTCCCGATTGCCGAAGCCGGGTCCGTCATCTTCGATGTCCACTGCCGCCATGCCGATCCGTTCCGTCACCCGCACGGTGAGATGGCCCGTCGGCCCCGCTGCGTCGAGCGCGTTCCAGATCAAATTACGTAGTGCGCGCCCGAGGGCGATGCGGTCGGCGACGACTCCCACCGCCGTTGTGGTGATGGTTATATCCGTATCGATATGAGCCCGTGCTGTCGTAACAATGCTCTGGACGAGCGATTCAAGTTGAACGACCTCGCGGACCTGGACTTCCGGGTCGTCAATATCTCGCGCGGCCGACTCATATGACCGGACCAGCTTTTCCAGCCAGCCCACCTCGGTGATTATCTGTTTGGCTCTGCGCCTGCTCTCCGGGCCTAATTCCGTCGACGAATTCAACAGCGACGCGAGTAGCGCAATGGTGCTCAATTCGTGAAGAACGTCATGATCGAGGTGGCGACGAGAGTCGTCCACGTGAGCGGCCGGCCGCATCGTCGCAGTGCGCCCGAGATCGGGAGTAACGGCGCCTAGCCGCTGCCCCTTCATGTGGTGTCCGCGCGCTGGTGCGGACCGCGAACGCCGTTACCCCGACAGCGCGTCGCGTCGTTTTCGGCGACGCGCAGTCGTGTGCCGCTGAGGGCGACCAACGCGCATTTAGCGCGGCAAGATAGATCGTCAATTGATGACGTTCTCGTAGTGTCCATGGCGATCCAAGTCAACCCACGTACGCCGCTAGTTCGACCAGCCCAGAGTAAGTCGCAACCTGTAAGGGGTCGGTTAAATAAATGCGGACGGCGCAAATTCGTCAGGCCGCCGATACAATTACCTCGAACAGGCGAAAAGGCCGTATCGGCGGCGTCCATCGCAAACCGACCGAAACGAGAGTTCGATCAAACGTAATCCGCGACGAAAACGCGGAAAAGGCCGTTTTGTCGACCGACCGATCGACCGGGCCGAGACGACGATTCACCGCGCGGTTGCGGTCGCGGGATCAGGTCCTCGCGATCGCGGCGTCGTCGGCGTAGAACGCGACGGCGCCGGCAGCGACATTGGCGACAGAGGCGTTGAAGTCCAGCGCCGAACCGGCCGACACCGGTCGGTAGGAGACGGAGACGAGCTGCCAGGACGTCGACAACGCCAGCGTGGCCGTCGAGGAACCGATCACCGATTTCCCGGACCGCTCGGACAACTTGAGCGTAAGAGTGGCACCCGGCACCGCGCCCTTGACCCACAGCGACGCGACGTACGTGCCGGCGACGGTTGAGCCGACCGCATTGGGCGAATCGTCGAGCAGGCAGGTGGCGGCATTCTTCCCGGTGTTGGTGACCCGAGCCGCCCAGCCACCGGAGTGACCGCCGGACACTCGGGCGAGGGAGACCGCTGAGGCGTTGGTCGTCCAGCCGGACACGTTCTGTTCGAAGCCGGGGTTCTTCAGCAAGTTCGCCGCGGCGCTTACGGACTGACTGGCCGAGCCGGAGAGTTTGGCCGTGTCCGAGACCGTGACCTTGACCGTGAAGGTGCCGCTGGTCGTGTAGGTATGCGTCGCCTGCGGCCCGGCCTGCGTCACCACGGGCGACCCGTCCCCGAAGTCGAAGGCGTACGAGGCGATGGGTGTCGCATCGCCGTCGCTGGAGGCCGACGCGTCGGCCGTCACGTCGAAGGGCACCGCGCCGGAGGCCGGGCTCACGGCCAGGCGCGCGACCGGGGCGCCGTCGGCGCCAACCTGCACCAGCTGCGTTTTCGTCGCCTCGACGTTGCCCGCGACATCCCACGCCCGGTACTTGACCGTCGTGCTGCTGGTGAGCGTGAACGGTCCGGAATACAGCGGAGCGGACGTCGACGGGTCGCTCCCGTCGGTGGTGTAGCGGAGCGCAGCCACGCCCGAGCCGCCGCTGTTGTCGACAGCGGACAGGGAGACCGAGACGGAGCCGGAGTACGCGCTGTCCGCGCATGCCGTGGCGTTGCACTGAATCGTCGAGGTGGGCGGCGCCGAATCGACAGAGATCAGCTGGGTGCTCGTGGCCTCCACGTTGCCGGCGGCATCCCAGGACCGGTACTTCACGGTCGTCGTCGTCGACACGACGAAAGCGCCGGAGTAAGTGGGACTCGACAGTGACGGGTCGCTCCCGTCGGTGGTGTAGTGGGTGCTCGCCACCCCGGAACCGCCCGGGTTGTCCGTCGCGGTCAAGGTCACGCTGACGGGGTCGCGGTAGGGCGCTGACCCGCAGGCTGCGGCGTTGCAGGAGGCCGTCGTGGTCGGCGCGGTCTGGTCGGTGGCCGGCTGGACGAGGACCTGCTGGGTCTGGGCGGGCTCGACGTTGCCGCTCGTGTCGACGGAGAAGAACTTGAACGTGGTGGTTCGGTCGATCGTGATCGGGCTCGTGTAGGTCGGACTGGATGTGGTCGGGGTGGTGCCGTCCTCGGTGTAGTGCGTGCTTTGGACGCCGGAACCGCCGGGATCCGTCGCGTTGAGGGTCACGGTCGTCGAGCCGCTGTAAGCGCTTGATCCGCACGGCGCGCCGTCGCAGTTCAGCGTGGTGACCGGTGCTTGGGTGTCGGGACCGCTGAGCACCCGCGCGACGGTCGCCACCGACGTCTTCGGCGGGGCCCCGCCCGGTTGGCCGCTGAGCTGCAGCCAGTCGAGGAAGGCGTTGAAGGTGTCGAGCTCGATCGGCCCCCAACTGTTGATGCAGTCGGTGTAGTGGGACGGGTCGAGCGTCTTCGAACACACCAGGTGGAACACGAGGGGCACCCAGCCTCCGCCGTTCTGTGCCGCAGCGGTGACGGCTGACTGAAGGTGCTGCAGGCTGATCGGCGCGACGGTCGCCGGGTCGCCGGTCGGCGCGTTGTAGACCGTCCGCGTCGCGTATTGGTCGGCCGGTGGAACGGATTCGGCGTAGACCGGTCCTGCTCCGTCACCCGCGACATCGAGACCGCCCGTTCTGCGGGCCGCCGAGTACCCGCAGTTGCGCACGATTCCCTCGACCGAGGTGTTGTACGCACCGGTCGGGTAGGCGAAGGTCGTCGGGAAGAAACCGTGATCGAGCAGGTTCTGCCGGTCGTCACAGACCTCCGTGGTGGCGGTCGCGGTGTCGACGGAGGTCAGGTCGACGTGATGCAGGGTGTGGCCGCCGACCTCGTTGCCCGCGTTGTTGAGTGCGGTCAGCTCGGTCCAGGTCATGTGCTCGGGATCGACGTCGTTCTCGCCGCTGACGTCATAGAAGGTTCCGACCAAGTGGTGCGGCTCCAACGCCTGGCGGAATCCGAGGTCGTACTGTGCCTGGGTGCCATCGTCGAACGTCAGCGAGACGGTGACCTTCGGTGGCAGGACGATCACCTCTTGGGATCGCGCCTGCTCGACGTTGCCGGCCAGGTCGGTGGACATGAACTGCACCGTGTATGTGCCTGGCGTCTTCAGCGTGAATGGCTTGGTGTACGCCGTGCTGGACGTCGAGGGGGCGCTGCCGTCGACGGTGTAGTACGTCTGGTCCACCCCCCAGCCGTCGGAGTCGGTTGCCGTCAGCGATACGGAGACCGAGCCCTCGTAGCCCGGCGGCGCACACGGGGCGCCGGCACAGGCGATGGTTGTGGTGGGGGCGGCGGTGTCGGGCGCGAGATTCGCAGAGATCACCTGCGTGTTCGTCGGCTCGGCATTTCCGGCGTTGTCCCAGGACCGGAACTTGACAGTCGTGGTGGACGTGATCGGGATAGGCGCCGTGTACAGGGCGCTGGACGAAGTGGGATCCGAGCCGTTGGTGGTGTAGCGGGTTGCCGCTACGGAGGACCCGACATCCGTGGCCGCGAGCGTGACCCGCACGGTCGAGGTGTAAGTGCTGCTCGAGCAGGGGGCGCCGTTGCACGCACTGGTCGTGGTGGGGGCACTGAGGTCGGCGCCGGTCACTACTCCCTGCACGCTGTCCAACGCGGATCCGGCCGGCGCACCGTTCGCCTGCCCGGCGGCCTGCATCCAGTCGAGGAACGCGTTCAGGTCGGCGAGCTCGATCCATCCCGACGATGACGAGCACACGGTGTAGTTGCCCGGGTCCTGCGACTGCGAGCACACCCGGCCGATCACGATCTGCGTCCACCCGCCGTTGTGCGCCGCAGCGCCGGTGATGAGCGATTGCATCGCTGTCAGCGTGACCTGGCCCGGCGGCGCGTAGGCACGGGTCGCCATCCAATCCTTGGGCGGGACGGTCTCGGCATAGGTCGGCCCGGACGGTGAGACGGATCCGGCCGCCCTCGCATTGCCGTAGCCGCACGCCTTCACAACCGCTTGGACGGATGCGTTGTACGCGCCGCCGGGATAGGCGAACGCGACCGGAGTGAGTCCCTGTTGAAGTAGCGTCGCCCGGTCGTCACACACCTGCCCCGACGGGTCGCGGTCGGTGGTCAAGTTCGTCGCGTTGACGGTCTTGCCGCCGATGTCGTAGCCGGCCGCCTTCAGCCCGCGCAGCTGCGCCCACGTCATGATGTTGGTGGCCACGCCGACGGTTCCGGAATTGACGAAGAACGTGGCGGGCGCGTTATGCGGCAGAAGGGCCTTCTGGTAGCCCAGGGTGTACTGGCTGATGGCGCCGTTGTCGAAGGTGAGCGAAACGGCCGTCTTGACCGCAGTGACTCGGATCTGCTGAGCCTGCACCGTCTCCGCGTTGCCCGCCTGGTCCACCGAGAAGTACTGCACGGTGTAGGTCATGGGACCGGTCAGCTGGAACGGTGTGGTGTAAGCCGGGCTGCCAGTGGTGGGTGTTGTTCCGTCGGTCGTGAAATACGTCGAGCTGACGCCGGATCCACCGGTGTCGGTGGCCGAGAGGGCGACAGTCACCGACCCCGCATAACCCGTACTCGCGCACGCGGCCGAATTGCAAGAGATGGTGGTGGTGGGTGCGGCGGTATCCGCAGGCGCCTGAACCGTCTGGCTCTTCGTCGCCTCTGCATTTCCGGCGTAGTCGTACCCGCGGTACTTCACGGTGGTCGAGGAACTCGCGCCGTTGACGTTGAACGGGCCGGTGTACGCCTGACTTGCCGGCGTCGGGTCGGAGCCATCAGTGGTGTAACGGATGCTTGCCACTCCCGCCCCCACGTCCGTCGCGCTCAGCGAGACGCTGACCACGCCGGGATACGGAGCCGAGGAGCAGGCGGTTCCGTTGCAGCCGACCGAACTGGTCGGCGCTGAGGTATCAGCCCCGGTCACCAGGCCGCGCACCGTGTTGAGGACGGTTCCGGCCGGCGCACCACCCGATTGGCCGGCATTGGCCAACCAATCAAGGAAGGCGTTCAGGTCGGCCAGCTCGATGTGCCCGCTGCCGGTCGTGCACGTGCTGTAGTTCGCTGGGTCCAGCGACTGCGAACAGATCTTGCCGACGACGATTTGCGTCCAGCCGCCGTTGTGCGACGCGGCGCCGGTCACGAGGGACTGCATGTTGGCCAAGGTGACCGCGCTGGGCGCGTAGGCGCGCAGGCCGAACCAGTCCGCCGGTGGAATCGTCTCCGCGTACACGGGCCCGCTCGGCGAGAGCGAACCCGCGGTGCGGCCGTTGCCGTACCCGCAGTTCTTGACGATCGTCTTGACACTCGTGTTGGTGGCGCCTCCCGGGTAGGCGAACGCCACAGGCGTGAACCCGTGCTGCTGGAGGGCGGTCCGGTCGTCGCAGACCTGCGTCGACGCGTTGGCGTCGGTGGTGAGGTTCGTCGCGTTCACGGTCTTGCCGCCGATGTCATTCCCCGCGGCCGCGAGGGTCCCCAGCTGGGTCCAGGTCATGAATCCCGCAGACGCGCCCACCGTGCCCGAATTGATCAAGAACGTGCCGGCGGCGTTGTGCGGCTTGAGCGCCTGCAGGTAGCCGAGGTTGTACTGGCTGACGGTGTTGCCGTCGAAGTCGAGCGTGACCGTCGTCTGAGGCGTCGCTGCCCTCGAGGCCGTCAAAACCGAGGGCACGGCGACCACGAGGACGGCGACCAACACGGCGCGGCCCAGGATCCCGCCGCGCCGGTGTTCGCAGCCAGCGCCAACCACCGTTGCGCCCCCTCGTCCGGCCTGCACCAGGAAGGGCACAGCGACCGTAGCCGAACTGTAGGAGCAGAAAATGCCAGCCAACTCACGCAGAGCGCGTAACTCTTCTAGTGCATCCGGAGGACCTCGTCCGACCGAGGGCATCCGGCTGTTGTGCGGGCGGCCGCCGCGGAGCAAGGTGTGAAACCATGCCGATCTCGGTCCTGGTGGTCGACGACCACGCGGTGTTCGCCGACGCGCTCCGGGAAAGATTGTTGATCGAAGCCGACATCGGGCCCGTGGGCGTCGCGTACAGTGTCGCCGACGCGATCGAGCGGTTGCCGGCGCAGCAGCCGGACGTTGCTCTCGTCGACCTGCTGCTGACCGACGGCAGCGGTTTGGAGATCGCCGAGCGCGCCCATGATCTGGCGCCCGCCACCCGCATCATGATGTTGACGGCGAACGAGGACCCGGATGAGGTCGTCGAAGCAGTGCTCGTCGGCGCGCGCGCATGGCTGCCGAAGACGATCGATCCACATCAATTGGTGCGGGCGATTCGCGCCGTCTACGTGGGTGAGGTGTGGTTCGACCCAATGCTGCTCGGCGCGGTGTTGCCGGCTCTGGTCGCTCGATCCAACGCCCCCGCGCCAGATGCCCTCGCCACGTTGACCATGCGTGAGCGTGAGGTGTTGGACTGCCTGGCCGACGGGATGAGCCGCGCTGACACCGCGGCGCGGTTGCAGGTGTCGTTGAACACGGTTCGCAGTCACGTCCAGAACGTCATCGCCAAGTTGGGCGTGCACTCCACCTTGGAGGCCGCCGCCTTGCGAAATCAAATCCGGGCCAAGCACTAGTCCGCCGGCTCAGCTCTTCTCGTCCAAAGCGACGACATCGGAGTAGCTCAGACGCATGATGCGCGGCGTCATCGCGCGAGGTTAGCTGCCGTCACCTTCTAGGCCGCTGCGACGTGCAGCGGTCGGTGACCAGCTCGGCCGACGGGGGCGTGGGGATCATGGCCATCGAATCCGGACTGAGAGTCGGCGTCGTCGGCTGCGGATATTGGGGTTCGAAGCACGTCCGTGTTCTGCAGTCGACCGAAGGCGTCGCTGACGTTGTCCTCGTCGACGCGCAGGAAGATCGACTGCGCGCCCTCGCGCGGACCTATCCGGCTGCGCGATGCTTCGCGAGCCTGGCCGAGGCGCTGCCGCACGTCGACGCCATCGTCGTGGCGACGCCCCCTACCGCGCACGTGCCGGTCGCACTGGAAGCGATCCGAGCGGGCAAGCACGTGCTGGTCGAGAAACCTCTCGCGCCGACCACCGGGGGCGCCCGGCAGTTGATCGACGCGGCGGCGAGCGCGGGAGTGACGCTCATGGTCGGCCACACCTTCGAGTACAACCCCGCGGTGTGGAAGTTGCGCGAACTCGTGCATACCCGATCGCTGGGCGAGGTCTATTACCTGGACAGCGCGCGCCTCAACCTCGGCCTGTACCAGAGCGACGTGAATGTCATCCTGGACCTGGCTCCGCACGACGTGTCGATCATCAACCACGTCCTTGGTGAGACACCGCGGGCCGTGCAGGCCTGGGCTTCTCGGCATGCGCACCCGCGGTTCGAGGACGTTGCCTACCTACGCCTCTTCTACGACGACGAACGCCTTTCGGCCAACATCCACATCAGCTGGCTCGATCCGTGCAAGGTGCGCCGGGTGACGGCGGTGGGCAGCGAAAAGATGGCGGTCTACGACGATCTGGCCGCGGAAGAGCGCATCCGGGTCCTGGACCGAGGCGTGCGGCCACCGTCAGCGGCCGATGACTTCACCCAGCCCCCGATGTCGTACCGCTACGGCGACATCATGTCGCCGTACGTGGCGTCGGATGAACCGTTGAGCCTGCAAGACGAGCATTTCGCTCAATGCATCGCGACCGGCCGGACTCCGAACACCGACGGAGCCTGCGGACTGGCCGTCGTCGAGGTGCTCGAATGCGCGCAACTCTCCCTCCAGCTGTGCCGACCGGTGCTGCTCGACGAGCTCGCCCCTGACTCAAAGGCCCAGCACCTGACGCGAAGCGTTCGCTCGGTGGGCGCCCGGCCGTGGTTGCGCGCCAGTGAGCCGGTCACGCCGTCGAGCGGTGTGCGGGAACCGGCCGCGGTCGGGGCATGATCGCGCCCGCCGCCGTGGACACGACGGTCCCGTTCCTCGACCTCTCGGCCGTCACCCGGGTGGTTCGCCACGCCGTCCTCGAGTCGTGGTCCGGGCTCCTGGAGCGGAATCGCTACGTCGGGGGAGAAGCGGTCGAGCAGTTCGAATCCGACTGGGCCGCCTACTGCGGCACCGATTTCGCCGTCGGCGTGGCGAACGGCACCGACGCGATCCACCTGACTCTGCGCGCGCTCGGCATCGGCCCGGGCGACGAGGTGGTGCTGCCAACCAACACCTTCGTCGCGACGGCCGAGGCGGTCGTCCTGGCCGGCGCGGTTCCGCGCTTCGCCGACGTCAGCGCGGACACCCTGTTGCTCACCGCCGACGCGGTCGAACGAGCGCTCACCCGGCGCACCTGCGCCGTCATCGCCGTCCATCTCTACGGACAGCCGGCGGACATGGACGCCCTCGCCGCAGTAGCGGCTCGCAACAACCTGGTCCTGATCGAGGACGCCGCGCAGGCCCACGGCGCGAGGTGGAGAGGGAAGCGTGCCGGCTCACTCGCGCGGGCCGGCTGCTTCAGCTTCTACCCGGGTAAGAACCTCGGCGCCTTCGGCGACGCCGGAGCCGTCGTGACCTCCGACCGGGAACTCGACCAGCGCCTCCGCTCCCTTCGCGACCACGGCCGCCGAGCCGGCACCCATTACGACCATGCCTTCATGGGCACCAACAGCCGGCTCGACGCGTTGCAGGCCGTCGTGCTCGCAGCCAAGCTGCCGCACCTCGATGCCTGGAACGCGATGCGCCGCCAGATCGCCGGACGCTACCGGAGTGCATTCGGCGCGGCCGGCGTCCCACTCGTCCACGAAGCCGAGGGGGCGAGCGGCGTGCATCACCTTGCCGTAGCCCGCGTCGCTGACCGGGAGCGAGCCCGTCGGCTGCTCGCGACCCACGGGATCGAGTCCGCCATCCATTACCCGACGCCGTGCCACCTCGCCGAGCCGTACGCCCGGTTCGCGCGCGACCCGCTGCCGGTCGCCGAGCGAGCCGCCGGCGAAGTCCTGTCCCTGCCGATGTTCCCCCACATGAGCACCGCACAGGTATCGCGCGTGTGCGCCGCCATGCAGCTGGTGGCCGGGCCCGATAGCGCGCTTCCATCGATCGCTCACTTCGCGGAGGCAACTCATGCCTGAGGTCGTCGTGGGATCCGATCTGCACGCCGACCCCACGGCGTGCATCGGGTACCGGCCGTCGCGAGGCGAGTCCGGCGACCTCACCCTCGGCCCGGGCGCACACATCCGCAGTGGCAGCGCGCTGTACCTCGGCTCGCACATCGGGGCCCGCCTGCAGACCGGGCACAACGTCGTCATCCGCGAGGGCTGCGTCATCGGTGACGACGTGTCGATCTGGAGCAACACGGTGATCGACTACGGGTGCCACATCGGTGACGGCGTCAAGATCCACTCGAACTGTTACATCGCCCAGTACACCGAGATCGAAGACGGTGCCTTCCTCGCCCCCGGGGTCACGATCGCGAACGACCTCTACCCCGGCCAGCCCGTCTCCGCCCGGCTGATGGCCGGGCCGAACATCGGCGCGGGCGCGCAGATAGGGGTCAACGTCACCATCCTGCCGTACGTGCACATCGGCGAAAGAGCGCTGATCGGCGCGGGCGCGGTGGTCGTGCTGGACATTCCGGCCGACAGCGTGGCCTTCGGCAACCCGGCCGAGGTGCGTGGCCGAGTCGGGGACCTGACGGCCATCGACGATCGGGTGAAGGCGGCCGCGTCGTCCATGCGCAGACGCCACACGTCGAGGGCACCAGCGATGAGCGGGCGCGAGGGCGATGCATCGTGACGGCTGCTGACTTGGTGCTCGCCGGTCGCCGCGTGCGGCGCCGCGCGGCTGCCCTGCGGAGGTTGGACAAACGGGTCTTCGACTTCGCCGTCGCCACCGTCTGCCTCGTGGTACTGAGCCCGCTGCTCGTCGCAATAGGTCTCCTCGTTCGCGCCACGTCGCCTGGCGCCGCCCTGTTCCGGCAGGTCCGCCTGGGCCTCGACGGCCGTCCGTTCGTCATCTACAAGTTCCGGACGATGTTCCACGAGTGCCCCGACGAGATCCATCGCCGCTATGTGGCTGAACTCTTGTCGTCGGACCAGCCACCGACCGGAGGCGCGCGCGGACTTTTCAAGCTGGAGACCGACCCGAGGGTGACGCGGTTGGGGGCCTTCCTGCGCCGGACCAGCCTGGACGAGCTTCCGCAATTGGTGAACGTCGTCCGCGGTGACATGTCGCTCGTCGGGCCTCGCCCTGCGCTGCCCTGGGAGGCCGCGCTGTTCGGCGGGGTGACGCACGGCCGGTTCGCGGTCGCCCCCGGCATCACCGGACTGTGGCAGGTGAGTGGCCGCAGTCGGCTGCCTATGGGGCGCGGCCTCGAGTTGGACCTCGCCTACGTGCGGCGACAATCGTTTTGGTTCGACCTGGTCATCCTCGCGAAGACCGTGCCGGCCTTGCTGCGACGAGACGACGCCCTGTGACCGCGTCGCCCGCGAGGGATCTCGCGGTGACCGAGGCGGCCGTGACGACGCGCGCTGCCGTCGCAGCAGCGACAGATTCGATCGCGGTCGCGGCGTGGACGCTGGTCAGCCGGATCACCGGCCTCGCGAAGATCGCCGCCATCGGCGCTGTGCTCGGACCAACGTTCTTCGGCAACACCTACCAGTTCACGAACTCTCTGCCGAACCTCATCTTCTTCGGTTTCCTCGGTGGTTCCCTCCTGTCCTCCTTGCTCGTGCCCGCCTTGGTTCTGCACATCAACTCGCACGACGGTCGCGCTTGTGAGCGGATAGCGGGCGGCGTGCTGGGGACGACGCTGCTGGCGCTGCTGGTAGTGGCTCCGATTGCACTCATGTGCGGACCGATGGTGCTTCGGCTGGGATCGGTCGGAGGCGCCGACGGCGTCGGGGCGGCGGAGGAGCAGGTCGGCCGTTTGCTCATCGCGATGTTCTTGCCGCAGCTGTTCCTCTACGCAGTGATCGGCACGGCGACTGCCGCCATGAACGCGCATCGCCGCTTCGCCCTCGCGGCCGCGGCCCCGGCGCTGGAGAACCTCGGCATCGTTGCGGTTCTCGTCACTGCAGCATCGGTGTACCCGGCGGGTGCCCGGGTAGAAGACGTCCCCACCGGGTTGTTGGTGCTGCTGGGCCTGGGCAGCACAGCGGCGGTTCTCGTGCACGCGGCGGCCCAGTGGTGGGGCGCCAAGCGGGCCGGCGTGACGCTCGTACCGCGCGTCGAATGGCACGACCGCGAGGTGAGAGCCATCCTTCGGCGGGCCTTGCCATCCCTGGCGCAGGCCGGGCTGGTCGCATTACAGGTGGCGACGCTGCTGGCGCTTGCCAACCGCGTACCCGGTGGCGTCACGGCGTTCCAGATCGCCCTGAACTGCTACTTCCTGGCGATCGCGCTGGGCGCGACGCCAGTAGCGCTGTCGCTGCTGCCTCGTCTGGCGGCGATGCACGCGGTCGAAGACGTCGCCGGCTTCCGGGATGTTGTCACGAGGGGGATGTCGCTCGGCGTCTTCGTCGCGGTGCCCGCCGCCGTCGGCTGCGCAGTCCTCGCGTGGCCGGTCGCCCGCGCGCTGGCCTTCGGTCGCATGGGCAGCCCGGTCGGGGTGACGATGGTTGCTGGTGCGCTGGTTGCCCTCGCCATCGCGGTCGTGGCCCAAACGGTCTTCCTGATCGCGACCTACGCGTCCTACTCGCGGCTGGACGTGACGGCTCCTCTGCGAGCCATGTGCATCCAGGCGGCGTCCTGCCTGGGACTGGCCAGTCTGACGCTGATGCTGCATGGAGCAGCAGTAATGATCGGCCTCGGCCTCGCCTTCTCGGCGTCGGTCGTCCTCTCGGCCGGACAACTCGTTCGGCACAGTCTGATCAACGGCTCGGGTCTTCGCCGCTCGGTGGGCAGAGTGGTGTTCGGCGCCGCGGCGATGGCGCTACCGGCCTGGGTCGTCGCGCGGGCCGCCTCCCACTGGGTCTCGGGTGCGGTCGGGGCCGAGTTGGCGCTGGCCTGCGCGACCGCCGCTGGTGCGGTCGTCTACCTGGCGGTGCAGCGGCGGCTGCGCGCCCCGGAACTGACTTGGCTCATGGGCGGACTCGGGCAGTTGCGGTCCCGCGCGCGCACTCTGGCGGCACCGCATGTCTAGCGCCTCCCTGGTCTCGGCCCGGCGTCCGTTCGCGGTGACGCCCGATCGGCGGTGGGGCGCCGCTGTCGCCCGGACTGCTCGTTGCCTCGGTGCAGGCGGCTTGCTGCTGCTGACCGGAGCCCTCGGTGCGGTGAGCACTGTCCGGCCCGCGCTGGCCGGCGCGGCTTGCGTCGTCATCTGTGTCGTCGCGGTCGTCGCGCTTCGCCCCGAATTCGGCGCCTACCTCGTCGTCGCCGTCAGTCCATTGATCGCAGGCATCGACCGGGGACACTTGCTGCCCCTCATCCGACCGAGCGAGGCGCTGGTCCTACTGGTCGGAGCGGCGCTGATCCTTCGCGCCGGGCTTCGCCACCGGACCGGTTTCCGGCTGCGACCGCGGCTGAGTCGTTTGGAAGCGGGCTTGGTGCTGATGGCGGCCTGCAACTCGATCTTGCCGCTGCTGTGCATGGCGGCCCGGCATCGCCCGATTACGCAGGACGACATCTTGTACGCGCTGGTCTTGTGGAAGTTCCTCGGGATCTACGCCATCGTCCGGGCGAGCATCACCACAAACCGACAGGTCGCGCTGGTCTTGTGTCTCTCGGTGGGCGCCGCGTGTCTGGTGGCGGTCATCGCCATCCTGCAGTCGCTCAACCTCTTCGGCGTACCTCATCTGCTCAGCACCTACTACGCGCCGTTCGGCTACACCAACCTGCTGCAGAACCTTCGGGGCAGCTCCACCACAGGCATTCCGGCCGCCACCGCCGATCTCATGGTCTACAACCTGGCCATCGTCGGCGCTCTGTGGGTGCGCGGCATGCGGCCCCGATTCGCGCTCGGAATGATTGCGATCCTGTTCGTGGTCGGCGCGCTGTCGGCCGGCGAGTTCTCCAGCGCGATCGGGCTGGTGCTGGGCGTGGTCTGTCTCGCCGTGGTGACGTCGAACTCGCGCCTGCTGGGGTGGTTCCTCCCGGCCGCCGGGATCGCCTTCTTCGCGATGCGGCCCGTGATCGAGAACCGGCTCAGCGGCTTCCAGTCGAGCTCGGGGCTTCCGGTGAGCTGGACCGGACGCCTGGCCAACCTCCAGTCCTACTTCTGGCCCCGGTTGTTCTCGGACGGCAACTTCCTCTTCGGCGTCCAGCCCGCCGCCCGGGTGCCCGTGCCGGCACAAGGCACCGGTTATGTGTGGATCGAGAGCGGCTACACGTGGCTGCTGTGGGGCGGCGGCATCCCTCTGTTGCTCGGTTTCTGCTACGTCGCGGCTGTCGCCCTCAAGTCGGCGTGGACGGCTGCCCGTACGCGCATCGACATGGGCGGCGTCGTGGGCGTGGCCGTCGTTGTCTCGGTGACGGTGATGTCGGTCCTGATGGTCTTCGATCCGCATCTCACCTATCGCGGGGCGGCCGACGAATTGTTCGTCCTACTGGCGTTGCTCACCGTCACGAAGGCGTCCGGAAGCTCCGGTCCACCGCTCGTCCCGGCCGCCGCGGCCGGCACATTCTCGGAGGTCCCACGTGGCACATGACAAGCCGAAGGGGTCGCGCGCCACCCGCACGCGGCGGCGGACTACCCGAAGCGCGCGCCGCGCCGAGCGTCAGCTCCTGCGAATCGCATCCCGTACGCAGCCGAGACATTTCCTCGTTGTGCGGCTCGGATGGATCGTGCTGTTCACGGTGGCCGGCGCGGCCGGTGCCGGCCTGCTGTCGTGGTCGCGGTCACCGACCTATGCGTCCTCCGCCGAGGTGCTCGTGCATTCGGTGGGCCCGGCGGCGGCGGGTACGCAGGCGCTGGACATGGCGACCGAGAAGGCGATCGCGTCGTCCGGAGCAGTGATGAAGCTCGCGGCCGGTCGCCTCGGCATCTCGTCGCGCACCCTCGCAGCGGGGATGACCGCGACGATCCGACTCAACACGCACGTGTTGGAGATCAGCTATGTCGCCGGAGATCCGGGCACCGCACAGCGTCGCGCCCAAGCGCTGACTTCGGCCTACGTCGAGTACTCCGGCTCGCAACAGGTCCCTTCGAAGGCGATCAACGGCGGTACCGCGGCTGTCGTGCTGAAGCCGACGATCATCACTCCTCCAGCGCGCCCGCGGGGGCCGGCCGGCCCGAATCACGTGCTCGATCTCGCCGTCGGCGTCGCGATCGGCCTGATGGTCGGCCTCGGGGTCGCGCTGCTGCGAGACCGTCTCGACGACCGGCTTCGAGGTGTCAGCGATCTGGAGACCCGCATCGGTGCTCCCCTTCTTGCTCAGCTGCCGGCCGTGCGGCGGCGCAGGCGGGACACCAAGTCGCCCCTGGTGATGCTGCGAGCGCCCAGATCTCCCGCGGCGCAGGCATACCGCGATCTGCGCACGCGCGTGGTCCGCACCGCGACGCACCGGGGAGCGAAGACGCTGCTCGTGACCTCTCCTGCGCACGAGGACAAGGGCCTCGTCGCGGCCAATCTCGCCATCGCCATGGCCGAGGCCGCTCAGCGGACCGTGTTGCTGTGCGCCGACCCCTCGTCGACGTCGGCGCAGCAGCTCTTCCAGCTACGTGACGAGGGTGTTTCGCCGATGGAGGTCCGCGGCGAGATGACGCAGCTCGCCCGGTACACCGCCGTCGACGGTTTGCGGGTGTTGCCGAGCAGTCAACTCGAAAGCGAGTTCACGGTCGGAGTGCACATACCGACCTACGGCTCGGCGATCCAGCAGCTGCGCCGGCAGGGCGACTTCGTCATCGTGGACGCGCCGCCGCTGCTGCTGGGCGCCGACGCCGACGCCCTGGCCGAGAGTGTGGACGCCGTTCTCGTGGTCGTGGATGCGCGCCGGTCGACCCGCCGCCACGTCGATGCCGCAGTCCGCCAGATCGAGCGCTTCGCGGCGGAGGTCATCGGTTGTGTGCTGGACGACGTGGGTCGACGACGTCGTTTGCCGCCCGAGAAGCCCGACCGCGCCGAGCCGCCGGAGCCGGAGCCGGACACCGAAATGTCGTGCGACGCAGCAAGCGCGGTAACCGCCGTTCTGGAACCCGTCCGCACGTGAGGGAGATTCTCATGACTGAACAACTCCAAGTGCCGACCCACCCGGTCGTGTCGGGCGGCGTGCTGACCTGCCGGCTGTTCGTCATCAGGCACGGCACGACGACGATGAACGTGCAGAATCGCTACCGCGGACGCCGTGACGTCCCCCTCGATGCCCAGGGCTACCAGGACGCCGTCGACGCGGCCCGCCGACTGTCCCGCGCCGGGCTCACCGCGGTCTACACCGGGCCCATGCGGCGCACGATCGCCACCGCGCAGATCGTGGCCGACGAGGCGCGGGTGCCCGACCTGCGAATCCTGCACGGCCTCAACAACGTCGACTACGGCGTCTGGGAGGGCATGACGGCCGATGAGGCCGCGCGGGCGGATCCGGCTGCCTTCGAGAGCTATCGCCGTCGTCCTTCGCGCGCGGTGTGTCCGGTGGGCGAGCGGCTGAGCGACGCGGCGGACCGGATGATCTCGTCGCTGAGACTCATCGGTGAGCGGCACCCGGGCGAGACCGTGGCCGCCGTGACCCACGCGGTGATGATCCGGCTGGCCGTCGCCAAGCTGCACGGAGTGGACGACGAGACCTGGCGCATCCCCGTTGGCCGCGGATCCCTGACCGCGTTCGAGATCGGTGACGGTCAGATCCGGCTCGACACCCTCCCGGACGGCGACGATGTCGACTGAGCTGCTGGTGCCGTTGCTGATCGGGTTGGTCGTCGCCTTCGCCGCCGCCCAATCGGTCTTCGGCGTCGGGTTGTTGCTCTTCGGCACCCCCACATTGCTACTTCTCGGACTGCCGTTCAACGCGGTGCTGGCGTATCTGCTGCCGTGCTCGATCGCGGTCAGCGCTCTGCAGGTGGCCGATGCGGGCGGGCTGACGCTCGAACCGATCCGCCGGCAGTTCCTGCTCTTCACCTGCCCGGCGGTCGTACTCGCCACCACGGCCGCGGTGGTCTTCGGCACGGTGCACCAGATGCGGGTCGCGGTGGGCGCGACGCTCCTGCTCACCGCAATGTCACGTGTGAGCCGGCTGCGCGATTCGCTGGCCCGCTCGGTACGGAGGCGCCTGCGCCCCCTTCTCGTCGCGCTTGGTCTGGTTCACGGCCTGTCCAACCTCGGAGGCGGCCTGCTCACCGTCATCGTCGCGAGCCGATGTGCGGACAAGGCGGAGATTCGCCGCCACATCGCTTTCGCCTACGGCGCGATGGCGATCCTGCAACTGGCCGTCGTGCTGACGACCACGCGGCCGCCGGTCAACCCCGGGCTCTGGGCCGCGCTGCCCGTCTGTGCAGCGGGCTGCTACCTCACCGTCGGACGGCGCATTTTCCGGCGTGCTGGTGAACAGCCCTTCCAGGTGGGACTCACCGGCATGATCGCCGGATACGGCGTGCTGTTGGTGGCGACGCCGTGATGCGCGGGACGGGGGACAGCGGCGTCTCGGCGGAACCACCGCGGATCCTGCTGATCGTCGAGAACGTCTCCATCGCGCGCGACCACCGGCTCCGCAAGCAGGTGGCCGCCCTCGATTGCGCCGGTTACCGGGTCGCAGTCATCTGCCGCCGCGACCCGGCCAATTCGGTACCGGACGGCGTCCGGCTGCTCGAGTACCCGGCTCCGGCGGACGCCCGGTCCTTCGCCGGCTTCCTGCGTGAATATGCGTATTCGTGGGCGGCAGCCGGCTGGCTCACCGTCCGATTGCTTCGAGACGGTGGCCTCGACGCGATCCAGATCAGCGGCACCCCGGACATCTATTTCGCCCTCGCCGCGCCCCTGCGCCTGTTCGGCAAGCGGGTCGTCCTCGACCAACGCGATCTGTCCCCTGAGATCTACGAGCTGCGCTTCCAGCGGCGGGGCGCGATCTACTGGCTGCTGCGAATGCTCGAGCGGGCGAGCTATCGGTCCGTCGATCACGTGATGACGGTCAACGCGACCCTCGCCGCGACGGTGCGCCGCCGAGGCCGGGCCGCGGCCGACGCCGTGAGCATCGTGGGAAACGGCCCGGTCCTGTCTCACACCGCACCTCGACCGGCCGACGTGGGTCTGCGCGCCGGGCGCGCGCACCTGTGTTGCTGGCTCGGCGTCATGGGCCCGCAGGACCAGCTCAGTCTGGCACTCCACGCTGTGGCGCACTTCGTCCACGTCCTCGGAAGGACCGACTGCCACTTCGCCTTCATCGGGGACGGGGAAAGCCGCGCGGACGCAGAACAGCTGGCCGACCGCCTGGGTATCGCGCCGTTCGTGAGCTTCCCCGGCTGGCTGCATGAGGAGGACGTCTTCCGCTACTTGAGCAGTGCCGACATCGGACTGGAGTCCAATCTCGAGGACATCGTCTCGCCGGTGAAGGCGATGGAGTACATGGCGTTCGCGCTGCCGATCGTGGCATTCGACGTGGCCGAGACCCGCACGCTCGCCGGGGAGGCCGCGACGTACGTCGAGCCCGCGGATGTGGCGGCCATGGCCGGTGCCCTCGCCGCGCTGTTGGACGACCCGCGGCGCCGCAGGACGATGGGCTCACACGGCCGGTCACGAGTCGAGAACAGCCTCGCCTGGGACCATCAGCAGCAGGCGTACTTGGAGATCTACGGCCGTCTGCTCCTGCCGGCGGGGCACCACAGCGACGCTGCCCATTGCGCCCGCGCGGAGTCCGCGGCATGACCACGGACCGGCCCGCGCACCCGACGGTCTATCGCCGGGTTCGACACCGCGTGCGGTCGCGGGTCTCCGAGCGGCCCGCGATCTACTTGCCGTTCGCCCGCCACAAGTACCCGGGACCGAGCCCCGAGGTCATCGGGCCGACCACCGAGTTGGTCATCGACGGCTACACCCGCTCGGCGTCCACCTTCGCCGTGTACGCGTTGCAGCTCGCGCAGCCCCACCCCGTACGGCTCGCACACCATCTGCATGCTCCGGCGCAGCTCATCGCGGCCGCGCGACGCGGGGTGCCCGCCTTGTTGGTCATCCGGAATCCGCAGGCGGTCGTACTGTCCCAGGTTGCCCGCGAACCCGACGTGGCGCTCCGCGACGCGCTCGGTGCGTATGTCCGCTTCCACGCCTGCCTGCTCCCCTTCCGCGATCGGTTGGTGGTGGCGGACTTCGCCGAGGTCACAGGCGACTTCGGCACGGTGATCGGGCGGCTGAACGACCGGTTCGGCATGTCTCTGCGGCGCTTCGAGCACACCGAGGCGAACGTGGCCGAATGCCTGCGCCTCGTAGCTCTGCGCGACTCTCTGTCGCCGGCTCTGCTCGGCTTCGAGTCCGGTCTGCTGTCCCGCGCCGCGCTCGATCGTGAATTGGCATCGCGGCCACCGGACCCGCCATCCGAAACCGGGCATGCCTGGATGCCGTCGCCCCGCCGGGATGCCGAGATCGAGCGACTGCGCCAGCAGTGGCAGGCGAGCTTCACAGGGCTGTGGCGACGAGCCGATGAGCTCTACGCATCATTCGTCCGGTCCGCCACCGCGCAGGAGACGAGTCAGCGGAGACAAGAACCCACCGCGATGAACGGCAGGGCCGAGGAGGAGCAATGGTCAACATCATGAACACCGTCCGACCGCAGGCCGGAGGCACGTCGGCGAAACGTCCCGTCGTGGTGGGCTTCGTGGTGCTCACCATGCTGGCCGTGCTCGCGGTGGGGCTCGCGGCACCTGCCGCCGCCAAGCAGGGCGGCTATCCGCCCGGGATGTGCGCGCAGCTGTCGGTGAGCACGACAGCCCCTTCGCCGGGACAGGAAATCCTGGTCACCGGCTCGGGCTTCGACGCCAACCGGACAGTGACCCTCGTGCTCCACTCCCCGACCGCGACCTTGGGCACGGCCACAACGGGCAGTGCCGGCAATTTCGCCGTCCGGGTAACGATCCCCGACTCGATCAGCGGTGCGCACCTGCTGACGGTAGAAGGTGGCTCGGCGGGGTGTCCGGCCGCCGGAATCCAGCTCTTCGTCCAACCCCCAGGTGTGGCTGCGGTCGAGGCTCACTCGCCGAGCGGTGCCCCGGCGGCGACCGGCGTCGGTATCGCCGCCGGCTTGGCGCTCGCGCTGGCGCTGATCGTCGGTGGCCTGCTGTTCGCCCGAGCGGGCCGCGGCCGGACCATCGAGCGGCATGTGTCCTGACCGAGGGCGCCCGGTTCTCGAGAACCGGGCGCACACCCCGGCGGACACGCTGATCGTCGAGGCGGAGCGGGCGGCGCAACTGCGGCGAGAGATGATCCGCTGGCCCAGCTGGTATCTCACGAGCCGTCAACTGTGCGACCTGGAGATGTTGGCGTGCGGCGGATTCGCGCCGTTGGACGGCTTCCTCAACCGCCGCGACTACCGGTCGGTCTGCCAAGCCATGCGGCTGGCCGACGGTGGCCTGTGGCCGATCCCGGTCACCCTGGACGTGCCCGATGACGTTCTCGCCGAAGCGCGGCAGGGACATCTGTGCCTCCGCGACGCCGCGGGAATACCGCTCGCTGCTCTGCACATCACCGAGGCTTGGCAGCCGGACCTGTTGTCCGAGGCGCAGTCGGTCTTCGGTACCACCGACCTCGCCCATCCGGGCGTGACCCATCTGTTGCGTCACACGAATCGCAACTACGTCAGCGGCAGGCTGGAGGTTCTCCAGCTGCCGCCGCACGCGGACTTCGCTGCCCTCAGGCTGACGCCCGCGCAGGTGCGCGCCGAGTTCGGTCGGCGCGGCTGGCGACGCGTGGTCGCGTTCCAAACCCGCAACCCGATGCACCGGGCGCACCAGCAGCTGACGTTGCGCGCCGCGCGCGACGCGGGCGCCACGGTGCTGATCCACCCGGTTGTGGGCATGGGCAAGCCCGGCGACGTCGACGTCGAGACTCGGGTGCGTTGCTACGAGGCGATCCTGCGCGAGTATCCGGACGACACCGCGATGCTCGCACTGCTCCCGCTGGCAATGCGCATGGCCGGTCCGCGTGAAGCCCTGTGGCATGCGCTCATCCGGGCAAATTACGGCGCCACACATTTCGTGGTCGGACGCGACCACGCCGGGCCGGGAACCGATGGTGCCGGGCGGTCCTTCTACGGTCCCTATGCCGCGCAAGAATTGCTTCGGCGCCACCAGGACGAGGTGGGGATCGAGATGGTTCCGTTCAAGCGCATGGTCTACGCACCGGACTGCGACGGCTACGTCACCGAAGACGCGGCTCCGCCGAACGGGCGGACATTCTCCATATCCGGGACAGAGCTGCGGGCGCGGCTGCATCGGGGCGAGCAACTGCCCAGTTGGTTCACACCGCCCTCGGTCGCCACTGAACTGCGACGCCGCTTCCCGCCACGATTGCGGCGAGGGTTCACCGTGTTCTTGACCGGCTTGTCGGGCAGCGGCAAGTCGACCATCGCGGACGTGCTGACCGCCAAGCTACGGGCGCAGGAGGGCAGGTACGTCACAGCGCTCGACGGCGACCTGGTGCGCCGCCACCTGAGTGGCGGCCTGGGGTTTTCGCGAGCCGAGCGCGACGCGAACGTGCTGCGGATCGGTTTCGTCGCTGCTGAGGTGACCAAGCACGGCGGCATCGCCGTATGCGCGGCCATCGCGCCGTATGACCGGGCGCGGCAAGAGGTGCGCGAAATGGTGCAGGAAGGCGGCGGCTTCATCCTCGTCCACGTCGAAACCCCGCTCGAGGAATGCGAACGACGCGACATCAAGGGCCTGTACGCCAAGGCGCGGGACGGAATCCTGCCCCAGTTCACCGGCATCTCCGATCCCTACGAGGTCCCCCGAGACGCTGACCTGCGCGTCGATACCCGTATCGAGTCCCCAGATCGGGCGGCCGAGCAGATCATTGAGCACCTGCGCCTTCTCGGTTACCTGCCCGCCGGCGGCGGTCGGCCCGATGGCACGCAGTGCACCGAATCCCGGACGACGGGCATGCCGCCCGTCCCCTCCGTGCCAAGCATGGTTGTTGGATTCGCGGCCGGGGTATTCACGCCGTCCGATGAGTTGAAACAAGGCGTCGTGGTCGGCGCGGGGGCAGGTGATGAACCGGGGGAGTGATGAGCGAACCACTGGACGTCGTGGTGGCCGATGGCCACACGCTGTTCGTGGACGCTCTGGCGACGGTCCTGCGGCAGAGAGGGCACCGCGTCCGCTTCACGGCAAGCACCCGCGACGGCATGGTGCAGGGTGTCTCGGCGTTCCGGCCCGAAGCGTGCGTTACCGACAACCGTTATCCGGATGGCGAGGCCGTCGACGTCATCGAGCGTCTGGCCCGGATCAGCCCGGCCACCAAGATCGTCCTGCTCACCGCGGACGCCGACGCTGAAACCTTGCGCCGCGCGCTGGCGGCCGGCGCCGCCGGTTATGTACACAAGTCATGGGGCCTCGGCGTGCTGCTCGACGCGGTGCAGAGGGTCTTGGCCGGGGAAGTGGTCGTCCAGGGCGCCATCGCGCCCGCACGACCCGCGGCCGCCGCACAACCCGACCTCCTACGTCTGGCCGCCTACCTCACCCGCCGAGAACTCGAGTGTCTCGCCCACTTGGCCGCAGGTTTGGACACCGCGGCGATGGCTCGTCGGCTGGGCGTCAGCCAGACCACGGTGCGCAGCCACGTCCAGTCCGTACTCAGCAAACTCGGCGTCCACTCCCGTCTCGAGGCTGCCTCGCTCGCCACGCGATTCGGGCTGGTCGATGCGTCGCTCGGGCGGCCGTCGGCAACCGGCACCTGGGGTCCGAGGGACCCCCGCCGAGGTGGTGGGTCCGGGCGTTGGCGTTAGCCGGCTGCCGCCCCCGCCGTCAGTTGGGCAGCGGGTCCGGTCCGGGGCAGCCGTACAGCGCAGTGCAGGGCGGCTTGTCCGTGAGAAATGCCGTGGTCAGCCATCGTTGGGCAGTCTGATTCGATTGGACCTGCGCGATGTAGGTGCTCGCGCCGGCGTCGTGCCAGCCGCCTGAGTACCAGGCGCCCGCGCACCCCCAGAGGTCGCCGGCGGCGTAGCCGGTTCCGAGTTCCCACTGCCAGCCCTCGTAACAGCCGCGGATCTGCGAGGCCATGTAGTCCAATGCCATCGCCGTCGAGTCCCGGGTGTAGGGAAAGGTGCCGTTCTGGTTGCCGGCCCAGTTGAATCCCCATGCCGGGTTCCACCACGACATCACTCCGACGATAGAGAAGGTTTTCGGGCAGAGCGCATCGCCGTAGTCGCGCTGGTAGTCGTAGCCGCCTGCGGTGGCGAGCCCCGCGCAGAAGGTGGAGCGGGCGGCGTAGGGCTCGGTGCTGAACCAGTCCCCACACCCGGACATGTCGACGCAGCGTCCAGCCGGATAGGTCTCGTACTGGTACCACGTCGACTCGGTGTCGGCTTCCGCGCGCAGGTAGTTGTCGGACAAACCCCACTTGCAGGCTGCCCACTGGATGATCTCGTCGGTTGTACCGGTGAATTGGCCGTCGACGCGCGGAAGCAACCACGAGTCCCACCGGGGATCGTACGTGCCGAGGCCCGACCGCGGCCGGGATGCGAACGAGGCGTGCACGCCGGCGGCGTCGACCAACGTGTGGTTGCGCTTGTAGTTGTCGGGTCGCGGTTCCCACGTCGAGCGGTGCACGGCCTGCGCGCAGGCCGTCCCGGTCGGTAGGGCACTCACGTTCCCGGGCCCCACGAGGGTGGGGAAATACCCCGAGGTCGGTGGAGGCGCGGAGGAGGTGGTCGTGGACGAGGATGAGGGCGCGGGCGTCGTCGTCGGCGAACCGGGTGTCGTCGAGGTCGAGGTCGGGGTCGGAGTCGGGGTGGCACCGGTCCCGCTGTCGGCGAAGGCGTAATCGTCGGTGATCAGCGACCCGGCGGAGCGCAACACGATTCCGAAGCTGAGCGCCGTTGCGCCGGCCGGAAGGGGCGGGGTGACCATCGTCGCCAGCGTCCAGCCGTCGGCCGGTGAAAGCACTGGTCCGCTCTGCCATGCCAGCCACGATCCGGCCGCATTCCGGTAGTAGGTAGCGAGGTTGAAGGTTCCCTGGGCCTGATACCACCCGCTGACCACGTACGTGTGGCCCGGCGCGGCCGCCAGTCCGCAGGCGGTGCTCATCTCGACCACCAGGCCCTGCGCCCCCGACCAGTAGCGACTGATGCTCACCTGTTCGGCGTACGCGCCGCTGTGCGCTGCAGTGATTCGCGTGTAGGTGTTGCGGGTCCTCCCGGACGACTGTTTCTGCCAGCAGTCCGGTACGGAGTCGCCGTTGGCGTCCGCCTCTAGTGACGGATTGACCAGTGCGGCCGAGGACGCTGGAGTGATCCGGGGCCGCGGCTGCGTCGAGGTCGCACCCGCGGCGACCACGGCGGCCAGCGCGGCGAGAACGAGCGGGGCGCGCCACCACGCCTTCGGACGACGCCCGTGCCGAACGACGACCGACCGCCCTGCTTCCGGCGAGTTCATGACGACCCGAAGCGCCGGCGCGGCGTGTCGTCTTGATTTTCGGGTCGGAGCATGGCGGTGATTAGGGCAGACCCCCGGCCCAACACTGGGAGGCACGCCGTAGGGCCCGAGAACTTGCCTCGGCCGGCGGCGACGGTGGGATGCGTGTTCGGGCAGGCAAGGGCTACGCGTCGAGAAGCCAGCATTGCTTTCTCCGGGGAATGGCAGAACCGAGAGGTTCAGCGGCGGACGTTCGCTCCCATCCCCAGTGGTCGCGTGAAGTCAATGTAAAGCGCCCGGCTCGTCGAAGCAACCCTCCAGTGCGCACTTTCTGGTGGCGGCGACGCGTATTGCCCGGTAGCTCCCAGATCTCGGGTCCGGCGCCCTCAGGTCCAGCTCTGACCCGGTCGCGTCTGCAGGCGGGCGAGCAACGCCGTTCCGTCCGGTGAACGAGGATCTATGGCAGGCGTGGTGGAGGGGCAAGCTGAGACAGCTGCACGCCGACGCCGGCATCGAAATGGAGGTCGTCGGAACGGCGCCGGTCTGGAGTCTCGTCCGCGGTTAGTACGCACGGCGATAGCGGCAATCGATCATGCCACGCACAACCGCATTCTTGCGGGACACGGGCCGCCTCAAGCGGATCGCGATCGCGCCGCCTCGCCGTCCACCGTCGTCCGAGCCCTCCCCACGCTTCTTCGCCGTGGTCGCGCTCCTGCGCGAAAAGCTTCTGCTTACCCCCGATCTATTTCGGCGCGGCGACCACACGCGCGCGCCGAGCGATAGGGTTCGCTCACGATGATCTTGTGCAGACACGCGGGCCGCTACGGGCGTGTTTGCACAAGATCGCGAAATCTAGCGGCGCGACCAATCGGCGATCTGCGCGCCGGCGCCCGGCCTGTCGATTCCAACTTCGCAGAAGCGCGCGTCGTGCGGCATGGTCAATCAGCCGCCATAGCGGCATGCCCGGTCAGCCCCGACGGCAGATTTAGTAACAGTCGGGGGCCGCGCTCGCGGGGACGGTCATGTCGCCGCGAACAACTGCCACCGCTCGGGCACACCCTTCAGCTCGTGGTCTCCGCGATCGCTGAACTCGAGGCCTGAGCCGACGACGAGGTCGCGGACGGTCCGCGACACCAGCACCTCCCCTGGCGACGTATGTCGGTTACCCGAGCCGCGATGTTCACCGCGATGCCGCTGACGTCGTGGCCGCGCAGTTCGACCGGCGACGGGGTGCTTGCCACCTTCGATACGGACGGCTCGTAAGCAGGCTGACGCGGTCACCCGAGGTTCTTCTCGTCGATGTCGAGCACTGACCGCTTAACCTGCCCGACGGCGTCTGAGCCGCCCGGCCATCAGCTTCTCTCTACTATCTCGACGATCGCGTACGGCGAGGAATGTCGGTGTGGGCCTGGGCAACGCGTCTTGGCTTCCTTGCGACCCGTCCACGCCGACGACGATCACGCCGCCGTCACAGGGGGACATCGGTACCGTTCTCCCCGGCCTCGAAATTCGCGTCCGGCTCGACCTTGAGCGGGTTCAATTTCCACCAGAGCAGGAACAGCAGGCCGAGCACGAGCATCCCGAGGCCGAGCCAGAGGTTGATGTTGACGTGCGCCGCCTTCGCCCGGGCCGAGTCCGAGGTGAAGAAGCCGGCGATGCCGAGCATGAGGCCGTAGAGCACGAACAGCCCGCCGATCAGCAGGCGGATGTCGAACAGCCTGGCCGCGGCCGATTTGGGAGCGTTGGATTCGGTCGACATGATCGCTTCCTAGTTGAAGACGACGGAGAGGACGACGACGATGCCCGCGGACACGCCGCCGAGCAGCTTCGGCGAAGCCCACCAGGCGGGCTTCGGCAACGACTTCGGGTCGGGCGCGTCGGGATCGGGCACGCCGTAGACCAGGCCGGCGAGCTCTTCCACCGGCTTCGGCCTGGTCAGCAGGCTGACCACCACAGTCACCACCGCGTCGGCCACGAAGGCCACTATCGCGCCGTAGAAGTTCACCATCTGCACGTTGACTTTCGCGTGGGCCAGCACGTTGCCGCCGGGATAGAAGTAGCCGATGTGGTAGCCGGCGAAGTGCATGACGGCGGCGCCTGCGGTGCCCGCGGCGAGCCCGGCCACTCCGGCCCACGGCGAGGCACGCTTCCAGAACATCGCGATGATGAACGTCGCGAACAGCGGTGCGTTGAAGTACGAGAACAGCAACTGGATGTAGTTCATGATGTTGCTGTAGCCCGAGGCGATGAACGCTGTGGCGATCCCGATCAGGATGCCGGCGATCGTGACCAGGCGTCCCACGCGCAAGTAGTACGAGTCGCTGCGGCCCTTGCGGACGTAGGTCTGCCAGATGTCGTAGGTGAACACGGTGTTGAACGAGCTCACGTTGGCGGCCATGCCGGCCATGAACGCGGCGAGCAGCCCGGCCAGTGCGATGCCCAGCGTTCCGTTGGGCAGGTACTTGTTCATCAGCAGCGGTATCGCGTTGTTGTAGTCCCCGCCGCCCTTGCCCATCTTGGGGATGACCGCGATGGCGATCAGGCCGGGTATGATCGTCAACGCCGGGATGAAGATCTTCGGAAATGACCCGATCAGGGGCGTGCGCTGCGCGGCCGAGAGGTCCTTGGCCGACAGTGCGCGCTGCACCTCGGCGAAATTCGTCGTCCAGTACCCGAACGACAGTACGAAGCCGAGACCCATCACGATCCCGATCCAGTCACCGAGCGGGTTGTTCCAGGTCCCGACGTGGGTGCCCGACCAGCTGTTGAACAGCGCCTCGTTGTGCACCTTCGCCTTCAGCCCGTCCCAGCCGCCGACGTCCTTCAGCCCGATGATCACCAACGGAATGAGGCCCGCGATGATGACGAAGAACTGCAGCACCTCGTTGTAGATGGCCGCCGACAGGCCTCCGAGCGTGATGTAGACGAGGACGAACGCCGCCGACAAGATCACCGACAGCCAGATCGGCCAGCCGATCAGTGCCTTGATGACCAGCGCGAGCGCGTACAGGTTCACCCCGGCGATCAGGACCGCCGCGAGGGCGAAGGAGATGGCGTTGAACAGGTGAGTCGCCGAGTTGAACCGGCGGAGGAGGAACTCGGGGACGCTGCGCACCTTGGACCGGTAGTAGAACGGCATCATCACGAGACCGAGGAAGATCATCGCCGGGACGGCGCCGATCCAGTAGAAGTGCACCGTCGAGATGCCGTACTGCGCGCCGTTGGCGGCCATGCCGAGGATCTCGATGGCGCCCAGGTTCGCCGACACGAACGCGAGCCCGGTGACCCAGGCCGGCAGGGAACGCCCGGACAGCAGGAAGTCCTCGCTGGTGGCGATGGCCCGACGCGCCAGGAGCCCGATGAGCACGACGAGCGCGAAATACACCGTGAGGATCGCGTAGTCGAACAGATTGACGTCAAGCCGGAGCACCCGCCACCTCCTGGTCGTCGAGACCACGCCTGGCAGCAGCGCGCGCTCACGGGCCAGGAGCAGCAATTGCCCTGCCCTTTACCCAGGACGAAGCGCGTTCTAGCAACGGGCGGCGGCAGCGGCGAGACGTCGCTCTCGGCCGGCTGGGTCAGTGCATGGTGACGGGGACCGAACTGGGCTCGCTGGCGGCGGCGACGGCCGGCCCCTCCACCTTGCGCCGAGGCAGGAACAGCGCCGGGACGACGGTCAAGAAAATGAGCACGAGCGCCACGGTGAAGGTCGTGGCGAAACCATCCGCAGCATCGGAGAAGCCCTTGGCCAACTGCGCGGGGCTCAGCTTGTCCGCGATCGACTTGCTGTGTCGCGATGCGATGGCCGGTCCGGCGAACGTCGAGTCGCGCACCTGGTTGGTCAGGATCACCGACATCACGGCGGCGCCGATAGAGCTGGCGATCTGCTGCATGATGTTCATCAGCGTCGAACCTCGGGCGATGGTCGGCCCGCTCAGCGTCTGCAGCGCCGCCGTGAACAGCGGCATCATGGTGCCGCCCATGCCCAGCCCCATGGTGAACAGCACACCCATGATCAGCAGGTACGAGGTGTGCGGGCCGACCTGGGTGAGCACCGCCATGCCGCAGCCGATCAACGCCAGGCCGGGGACGACGATCCTCTTGATCGCGATCTTGTCGGCGAGGAAGCCGGCAAGCGGCATGGTGATCATCGCGCCGATGCCCTGGGGCGCCACCAACAGCCCGGCGTGCAGCGTCGACTGACCGCGCACCTGCAGGAAATAGCTCGGGATCAGCAGACCGGCGCCGAAGAACGCGATCGCGAAGAGGAACATCGCGATCGTCGAGATCGTCAGCTGGCGGTTCTTGAACAGCCGCAGATCGATCAACGGGTGCTCGGGCCGGAAGGCATGCCGCACGAAAAGGCCGACCAGCACCGCGCCGATGGCCCCCGGGATGAGCACGCGGGCGGCCGCGACCGTCCCCTCGCCCGGAATCGACGAGACCCCGAACAGGAACAGGGCCAAGCCCGGCGAGAGCAGCAACATGCCGAGGAAGTCGAACGCCTCCGACGGCTGCGGCGAGTCCTTCGGCAGGGCCAGGAAGGCGTAGAGGAGGGCTGCGGCACCGATCGGCACGTTGATCAGGAAGATCCAGTGCCAGCTCGCCGCCTGAATGAGCCAGCCACCGAGGATCGGCCCGGTGATCGGCCCGAGCAGCATGGGGACGCCGAGAACGGCCATCACGCGGCCGATCCGCTCCGGGCCGGCCGCCCGCGTCATGATCGCCATGCCGACCGGCATCAGCATGCCGCCGCCCAGCCCCTGCAGCCCCCGGAAGGTGATCAGCGAGCCGATGTTCCACGCCGTGCTGCACAGCGCCGAGCCGAGGACGAACAAGACGAGCGCAGTCATGTACATCCGCCGGGCGCCGTACCGGTCGGCCGCCCAGCCGCTGAGCGGAATCACTGTGGCCAGCGCCAGGGTGTACCCCGTCATCGTCCACGCCACGTTGGCGTAGCTGGTGTGGAACACCGTCTGGAACGTCGGTAGCGCGACGCTCACGACCGTGATGTCGAGGATGGACATGATCGCCCCGAGCACCACGACACCGGCCACCTTGAGGACGGCGGCATCGAGCTTCGTGTTGGCCGGAGCGGGAGAAGCATCGCTCATCCGGCCACGGTATCTCAGCGGTCGGACACGATTTGGCCGGCGTGCGGAGGCGTCCTAATCGAGCGTGCGGGGCAGGCCGAAGTACGGCGCGACCGAGGTTTCGAATCGCGCCAGGTCGCAGATCTGGTCGCCGGCCAGGCCGATGACCAGCACGCCGGCCAGACGCAGCCGTCCGCTGACCGCATCGCGCAGGTATTCACCCCACGCCGGCTGGCCGTTGGCCCGGATCGGCACCATCCGGTCGAAGCGGCGTACGTCGCCCGAGACGGCGGTGAAGAACCGGTGCGCTGCCGCTCGCCCCTGGTACTCGAACGGAAGCGGGGGCATCCGCACCCAGACGTCGTCGGTCATCAGCGCGACGAGAGCATCGACATCGAGCTCGGTGAAGGCCACGAGGAAGCGGTCGAGCAGCGCCTGTTCCTCATCGCTGCGCGGCGCCGGCGGCGGCGGCCCCGCCGATCGAGCGGAATCCATCGACGCCCGCGCCCGCCTGAGCGCGTTGGTGACCGCGCCCTCGGTGAGCCCGAGCAGCTCGGCGGCCTCACTCGCCCGGTAGCCGAGCACGTCGCGCAGCAGGAGGACGGCCCGCTGGTTCGGCGGCAACAGCTGCACCGCCGTCACGAAGGCGAGCGAGATCGCCTCGCGGGACTCGTAGCGGGCCTCGGGCCCCGGCGTCTGGTCGGGCACGGAATCGAGCAGTGCGTCGGGGTAGGGCTGCAACCACAACACCTCGCCCAGGTGGGTCGGCTCCGGACGTCCCGACGTCGCCGGCTCGGCCGGGACGGGACGGCGGCTCGAGGACCGCAACAGGTTCAGGCACCGGTTCGTGGCGATCCGGTAGAGCCATGTGCGGATCGACGACCGGCCCTCGAAACCCTCCAGCCCCAGCCATGCCGACAGCAACGTCTCTTGCACCGCGTCCTCGGCGTCCTGAAGCGAGCCGAGCATGCGGTAGCAGTGCACCTGCAGTTCGCCGCGGTGTGGCTCGACGAGGGCAGCGAACGCCTGGCGGTCCCCCGCCCGGGCCTGCAGTAGGAGTTCTGCCGACATGGTCACCTCTCTCGTGATCGTCCCCCTCACTACTGACACCGATCGGGACCGGAACTGATCGGTGCCGAGCCGACCAGTTCCCGACGGGCCGCGGGTCTATCCCTTCGAACGGACTTCCTCGCCCGGACGGAGAACCTCGAAATGGAAACCGGCAAGCCCACGCACGCGAGCTGGACGGTCGTCCTCGCCTCGCTCGGCGTCTTCATGACCGCGCTCGACACGCTCGTCGTCGCCAACTCGCTGCCCGCGCTGCGCGGGAGCCTGCACGCGAGCCTCGACGACCTGGAGTGGACGGTCAACGCGTACAACCTCGCCTTCGCCATCGCGCTGCTGACCGGAGCCGCCGTCGGTGACCGGTTCGGCCGGCGCCGCGTCTACGCGATAGGGCTGGCCGGCTTCACGGTCGCGTCGGCCGCGGCGGCGCTGTCGACGAGTGTCGGCATGCTCATCGCCGCCCGCGGCGTCCAAGGTGCGGCGGCCGCCGCGGTCATGCCGATCACCTTGACCCTGATCAGCGAGGCCTTCCCGGCCGAGAATCGTGGCGCGGCCATCGGCCTGTGGGGCGGCATCACCGGCTTGGCCGTCGCGGCCGGTCCCGTGGTCGGCGGTGCAATCGTCAGCGGCATCAGCTGGCATTGGATCTTCTGGCTCAACGTGCCGGTGGGGCTCGCGCTCGTCCCGCTGTCCCTCTCACGGCTGACCGAGAGCTTCGGGCCGCGCTCGCGGCTGGACCTGACGGGCCTGACCCTGTCCGCCGCCGGCTTCTTCGGCATCACCTGGGGCATGATCCGCTCGAACCGCGTGGGGTGGGGCAGTGGCGAGACGATCACCGCGCTGCTCGCCGGCGGTGCGCTCGTAACCGCGTTCTTGCTCTGGGAACGCCGCACAGCGACGCCTATGCTCTCCGCCGAGCTCTTCCGCTCGCGCGCCTTCAACGCGGCCAACGCCGTCAGCTTCCTGATGTACGCGTCCCTGTTCGGCGTGCTGTTCCTGATGATGCAGTTCCTGCAGACCGCGCTCGGCTATTCACCGCTCGCGGCCGGCCTGCGCACGCTGCCCTGGACAGGCGCTCCAATGGTTGTCTCGCCCATCGCCGGCATCCTGGCCGACCGAATCGGCACCCGGCCGCTCATGCTGACCGGGCTCGCGCTGCAGGCGGGCGGCCTGGGTTGGATCGCGGTCATCGCCGAGCCGGGGATGAGCTACACGTGGCTGGCCGCCGCGCTCGGTGTCGCCGGAGTCGGAATCTCGCTGTGCTTCCCGTCAGTGGCCAACGCCGTGGTCGGCTCCGTCGCGCCGGCGGAGATGGGGATCGCCTCCGGGACGAACAGTTCGGTCCGCGAGATCGGCGGCGTGTTCGGCATTGCCGTGCTCGCGTCGGTCTTCTCATCGCCCGGCGTCTACACCTCGACGCGGACGTTCGTCGATCACTTCTCCACCGCGTTGTGGGTCGGGGCGGGGCTGTCGGCAGTCGGTATCCTCGCCGCGGCCGCGCTGCCCAAACGCATTGGGTCAGTCGTGGTCCGCTCCGTTCCGGCGGCGGCGGTGATCAGCGAGGAGTCGGCCGTTCGGACGTGACGGCTGTCGCGGCCGGCAGGTGATGCAGACGGGCCGGCTCGGGTTGCCCCGAGCCGGCCCTGTCGCGTGCTGAGCCGAGCCGCTATCAGGCCAGTGGCACAGCTGCCTGGACGAACTCGTTGGTGTAGGTCTTCGCCAGGTCGATCTTCTTGCCCTTGACGGTGTCGTTGAACGCGTCCTGAACGGCCAGGCAGGTCTTGGGGCCGTCAGTCGGCATGAGGCCGTTCGGGTTGAAGATGCCCTTCTCCGAGTCAAGCGCCTTCGCATACGTCGACTTCCCCACACCGGCGTAGTAGTCGGCCGGCATCATGTCGGCGATCTGTGCGCCGGTGTGCGACTGGATCCACTTGAGCGTCGAGACGTAGGCGTTGACCAGCTTCTGCACCACGTCCTTGTGCGCGTCGACGTAGGCAGTGGTCATGTACAACGAGGTGGCCGGGTACGTCCCCCCCAGCGCCTGCCGCGACCCGGCCGCGGTCCGCATGTCCAGCAGGATGAAGCCGGTGTTGTCGCCGAGAACCTGTGACACCGTTGGCTCGGTCGTCATTCCGCAGTCGATCGCCTTCTGCTTCATGGCGGCGATGAAGGTCGATCCGGCGCCGACGCCACGGCGGACCGTCTTGGCCGGTGAAACGCCGTTCTTGGTCGCGAGGTACTGCGTCAGGAAGTCGGTGGACGAGCCGACGTCGGTGATGCCCAGTCGCTTGCCCGACCAGTCCGCCGGGCTCTTGATCTTGCCCTTGAGGTCGCTGCGGCAGACCTCGACCTCGCCGGGAATCTGCAGCATCGAGACGACCGACTCCGACGACTTCCCCAGCGCCTGCAGCGCGATGTTGTGGTCGTAGAAGCCACCCACGCCTTGAACCTGTCCGGCGATCATGTTCTTGGTCGCGTCGCCGCCGGCCGGCTCGTCGATGAGATTGACGTTGACACCGGCCTTGGCGTAGTAGCCGAGCTGCTTGGTGAGCATGAACGGTAGGTAGATCTGCTTCGACAGCCCGCCGACCATGATGGTCAGTTTGGGCGCGCCGGCGGAAACCGCCTTGGCGGCGCTCCCGCTCGCTCCCTTGCTCTGCGAGGCCTTGCTGCTGCAACCGGTGACGGCAAGTGCCGTCGCGGCGATGAGCGAGACCGCCGCCGTGATCGTTCGTCTGGTCATGAGAAATGCCTTCCTTGTTTGTGAGTGCAACGTGACGAATTCGTCAGAGGTGGTCAGATACCGGCGTCACCAGCCATCTGCGGCGGCCGCCAGCGCAGCAGCCGCTTCTCCAGCGCGGTGATGAGTGCCTCCGCGACCAGGGCGATGACGCCGATCACGACCATTCCGGCGAGGACACCGTTGGGTGAGAAGTTGTTCTGCGCATTGCGAATGAGCAGCCCCATGCCCTTGTCCGCACCGAGCAACTCGCCCACCACGGCTCCGATCAGCGCGAAGCCGAAGCTGACGTGCAGGCTGGCGAGGATCCACGTGAATGCGGACGGGAGGACGACGTGACGCACCGTCTGCCATCGGGAGGCACCGAGGATGCGAGCGTTGGACAGCAGGTTGCGGTCGACTTCGCGTGTGCCTTGGAAGGCGTTGAAGAAGACCCCGAAGAATACGAGCACCACCGCCAGCACGACCTTGGACGTCAGCCCGAAACCGAAGGCGATGGAGAACAGCGACCCGAGCACGATGCGCGGGATAGAGTTCGCCGCCTTGATGAAGGGCGACAGCAGGTCCGACAGGAATCGGTTGCGGCCGAGGGCGATGCCGAGCAGCACTCCGAGGGCCACGCCGATGAGGAACCCGTACACGGCCTCCTGCAGAGTCACCATGATCTGCTCGGCGAGCGATCCCTGTGCTGTGCCGTCCGTGACCCAGACCTTCAGTTGCTTCCAGACCCCTGACGGCTGGCCCCAGAAGAACTTGTCGATGTGCTTCGTCCGGACGCCGATCTCCCACGACCCCAGAGCGAGGACCAGCAGCGCGAACCGGGCCAGGTTGAGAAGGATGCGGCGCCGCACCCGACCGCGCCGCACCTGCCGGACGCGCGCCCGGTCGTCGTCCTCGATCGCCGCGTCGAGTGGCGCGGTCACATCGTGCTCGGTCTTGGGGCGGGCCTGCGTCATGCCGACACCTCCGTCGTGCTGCGCGCATACGCGGTCTCGACCTCGGAGCGCAACGCCTCCCAGATCTCGGAGTAGATCGAGACGAACTCGTCGGTGAACCGGATCTCCTGCGCCTTGCGCGGACGCGGCAGGTCGATGCGGAACGTTGCCTTGATCCGACCTGGACCGGCGGTCAATACGACGACCTTGTCGGCGAGGGGGATGGCCTCCTCGAGGTCATGGGTCACGAAGATGACCGCCGGACGGGTTTGCTCCCACAGAGCAAGCAGTTCGTCGGCCATGATCGATCGCGTCTGCACGTCGAGAGCGGAGAACGGTTCGTCCATCAGCAGCACTCGCGGCTCGTTGATGAGGCTCTGGGCCAGCGCGACCCGCTTGCGCATACCGCCAGACAGTTGATGCGGGTAACGGTCCTCGAAGCCGCCGAGGCCGACCCGGCGAAGCCAGTCGCGCGCCGCCTCGATCGCGGCGCGCTTCCCGGCGCCCCGAAATCGCGGCCCGCAGGCCACGTTGTCGAGGACGCTCTTCCAGGGGAACACCGCGTCGTTCTGGAACATGAACCCGACACCGGGCGTGATACCGGTGACGGGAACGACGTCGACCTCGACGGTCCCCGTGCTGGCGCGTTCGAGCCCGGAGACGAGCGTCAGCGTGGTCGACTTGCCACAACCGGTGGGTCCGACGATGGCGCAGAACTCGCCCGGCGCGACGGTGAGGTGCAGGTCGCGCAGCGCCGTGTAGATGCCGCCCGAGGGCGTGGCGAATCTCTTCGACACCCCGTTCAGCTCTATGGCGTTGGTGGTGGTCATGAGTGGTCGAACTCCTCTGCCGTCGTGATTGCAGAAGGGTGCGCGTCGACCTGGCGGGCCGGAAGCGTTGTGTTCGTTCTCCGACTTCGCCGCGATGCCCGCGATAGGCGGTGAATTGCTCGTCACGCGAACGTTTCGACAGGTTGTGTGCGTTGTGCTCGGCGCCGCTTCCCCCGGCGACGCGTAGCGTGCTTACATGCCGGGCAACCGCTCTGCCGAGTGCGTTGCGGCAGTTGGAGGTGGGCACCGATGTGGCGGCTCAAGACCCTCGCATCACGGATCCTGCTTGCCGTCCTCGTCATCCTTCTGGCCACCGTCGTCATCGGCGGTGTGTTGGATGTGCAACTGACCAAGCGCACGTTCGATCGACAGTACGAGGACCGGGCGGTGTCGGTTGCCGATGTGGTCGCCGAGATGCCGCAGATCCAGAGCGCGGTCGCGGCAGGTGATCCACGGCAGGTCATCGACCCGATCGCCGAGCGCGTTGCCCACCGTTCGGGCGTCTCCTACGTCGTCGTCACCGATCGGGCCGGCATCCGGTTCTCGCATCCGAATCGCTCGCTCATCGGCAAGAAGCTGGAGGAACCGGTCGCCGCATTGGACGGCCGGAACCACGTGGGCATCGACCACGGCAGTCTGAAGCGATCAGCGAACGGCAAGGCACCGATCTTCGACGCGTCGGGCGCGGTCATCGGCCAGGTCTCGGTCGGCATCGTGGAGGCGCGGATGGCCGGCGCGATCAGGGAACAGATCACGGCCATCGCGCTCTACTCCGGCTTGGCCCTCGGCATCGGCGTCCTCGTCGCACTGCTCATGACGCGCGGGCTGCGCCGGGCGACATTCGGTCTGGCGCCAGCCGAGATCGGCTCGCTCCTGCAGGACCGCGAGGCCATGCTGCACGGGATCCGGGAAGGCGTCATCGGCTTCGACGCCAAGAACCGGATTACCTTGATCAACGACGAAGCGCGTCGCCTCATGCGGCTCAACGGAACGGTCATCGGGCGCTCGGTGGACCAGGTCGTGCCGCCCGGCCGGCTGCGCGATGTATTGAACGGCTCCGCCGAGGGGCCGGACCAAGCCGTGCTGACCGACGATTCGCTACTGGTCGTGAACCGCAATTCGGTGGTGGTCGCCGGACGCGACGTGGGCAGCGTCGTCACGCTGCGCGATCGCACCGAACTCGAGTCGCTCGTGCGGGAGTTGCACGCGATGACGGGCCTGGCCACCGCGCTTCGGGCCCAGGAGCACGAATTCTCCAATCGACTTCACGTGATCGCCGGCCTCATGGATCTCGGCGACTACGAAGAGGCCAGCCGTTTCGTCGAGACGATCGCCGAGAACCACATGGTGTCGGCGGAGGACCTCCGGGCCCGGATTTCGCCGCCGGTCGTAGCCGCGCTCCTGCTCGCCAAAGTGTCCGTCGCGGCCGAGAGCGAGATCCAGCTCGAGATCTCCCCGACCTCGCATCTCGATGTGCCTGACAGCGCAGCGCAGAACATCATGACGATCGTCGGCAACCTGATCGACAACGCGATCGACGCGACGGCCGGCGCGAGCGCCCCCCGCCGGATCAGCGTCCACCTCGAAGACGAGGAGGAGATCGTGATCGTGGTGTCGGACAACGGGCCTGGGATTCCGGCCGACGCCATCGGTCAGATCTTCGAGGACGGTTACTCGACCAAGTTTCCGCGCGGGCCGTCGCGGCGTGGCCTCGGGCTCGCCCTCGTCCAGCGGCTCGTGCACCGGGCCGGCGGGACGGTCACTGCCACATCGGCAGAAGGCGCCCGCTTCGAAGTTCGGATGCCCTTGCCGGAGCGGCGGGACAGCCGGGCGGCCGCCGTAGCGAAACGGTATTCGTGATGGACGCATCGCAGCTGCCGATCCGCACTCTGGTGGTGGACGACGATTTCCGCGTCGCGCGCATCCACGCCACCAGCGTCGAACGGATCGAGGGGTTCGTCTGTGTCGGGCAAGCCCACACCGCCGCCGAGGCGCGGGCCAAGATCGGGGAGGACCAGCCCGACCTGCTGATCCTCGACATCTACCTCCCGGATGAGGACGGACTCAGTCTTCTGCGCTCGCTCACCGGCGCCGGCAACGCCCCGGACTGCATCTTCATCACCGCCGCGCGTGACCTCGAGTCCGTCCGCGCGGCGATGAGCATCGGGGCCATGTACTACTTGGTCAAGCCGTTCGGCTTCGGCCAGCTCAAGGACAAGCTCGAAAGCTACCGGCGGTGGCGGCTGGAGGTCGCCGGTGCGGCCGGCGGCGATGAGGCCGACCAGGCCACCGTCGACTCGTTGTACGACATGCTGCGCGGATCGCGCGACGGCAGCAACAAACCACGCCTGCTGCCGCCGACGATGGCCAAGATTCTCCGGGCCGTCCAGGAGAGTTCCGGACCGGTCGCGGCGACCGACATCGCCAGCACGGTTGGCGTCAGCCGGCCGACGGCCCAGCGCTACCTCAGCGAGTTGCACCGGCGTGGCGTGCTCGAGCTCGACCTCGAGTACGGCGCGACCGGACGGCCGATCAACCTGTACCGGCCTGCTCGCACTTGATGCCCGCGGTGAACCGCGGGTCGCAGGGCAGCCGGGCCCAGGTGGCCGTCCGCCCGTTGGAGGCGGCACGGACACCGCGGTTCGTGCTGATCGCCGCGACGATGCGGCCACCAGCATCGGCGGGGTCCCCGGCGACCGGGTCGGGGACGACGTCGCCCCCATCCGCTTCCGCAGCCGCAACGGGGCGGTCGTCGGTCACGGTCACATCCAGGCGGTCACGGTGCAGGTCGACGAGCACCTCGACAGCACTGGCGTCGGCGATCACTGCACTGGTCACCAGCTCGCTGATGAGCAGGGTGACGTCGTCGGCGAGGTTCCACCCGGCCGGCGTGAGTGCCGATATCACCGCCGCGGCACCGAAGTGACGGGCGGCGGCGGGTGCGGCCGGGTCGGCGGGATAGCGGCGGCTCGCAGCCACGCACATCTGCGGATCCACCCCCGTCTGCCGTTGGCTTCGGCCTCGTCGTTTCGGCGATCCTCGGCGCACGCTACGCCGCTTGAACACCTCTGTCCCAAATGGGTGGAATCGCTCAGGGTCAGTGCGAACCGGAGGATTCCGCCTCCCGCCGGGTAGTAAGTACCCGACAGGAGAGAAATTATGGGGCAATGGCGGGCGGCCGTCGATCTTCCGGCCGAACCCGGTGGCCCACGGGCCGCCCGGCGTGTTGTCGCGGCGCTTCTGGACGTGTGGGACCTGGCCGAGCTGAGCGACGACGCGCAGCTGGTCGTCAGCGAGCTGGTCGCGAACGCGTACCGCCATGCGTCGGGGAGCGGCCCCTTCGAACTCGAGGTCATCGGCCGCTCCGACGGGGTCCGGATCGCGCTGGCCGACGGGTCGGCGATCCATCCGGTCGTCAAGGAGCCGTCCTTGGACCGGTTGACCGGCCGCGGCATGGCGCTCGTGGCTGCGGTCGCGGCGGGCTGGGGGGCCGAGGACCGGCGCGGCGGCAAGCGGGTGTGGGTCGACCTCGTGGCTTCATGAGAGCGACGCTTGCGGCTGTGCAGGCCCGAACGGAGTGAGGGCATGAGCGAGGTCCTCCTGCGCGGGGGACGGGTCGTCGATCCGGGCACCGGCTTCGACGGGACCGCCGACGTCCTCATCTCCGCCGGCCGGATCGCCGCCGTCGCACCCGACATCGACGCCGACATCGGTGACGCCACGGTCGTCGACGTGCGGGGCCTCGTCGTCGGCCCCGGCCTGGTCGACCTGCACAGCCACGTGCACTCGATCGCCGGTCAGCGACTGCAAGCGATGGACGGCGTCACCACGGCGCTCGACCTCGAGGCCGGGATGATGCCGCTCGGCCGCGCGTACGCGAGGGCGGCCGAGGAAGGGCGGCCGCTGAACTACGGCTTCTCGGCCTCGTGGGCATCGGCGCGCGCCGTCGTCCTCACCGGCGTGCAGCCCGACGCGTCCATCACCGGCAGCCTCGCCGTCCTCGGCGATCCCCGATGGCAGCGGTCGTCCAGCCCGGCCGAGCTGGCGGGTTGGCTTCGGCTGCTCGAGGACGAGCTGGCCGGCGGCGCGCTCGGTATCGGCGTGCTGATCGGGTATGCACCCCGCTCGAACCCGACTGAGTTCCTGGCAGTTGCCCGCCTCGCCGCAGGGGCGGGAGCGCCCACCTACACGCACGTGCGCGAGCTGGTCGAAGCCGACCCGACCGTGCCGATCGACGGAGCCGAGGAAATCGTCCGGGCGGCCGCTGAGACCGGCGCGGCGATGCACCACTGCCACGTCAACAGCACCTCGCGCCGGCACGTCGACCGGGTCCTCGGCTCGCTCGCGCGCGCGCGAGCCGGCGGCGCCCGCGTGACGGTCGAGGCCTACCCCTACGGTGCCGGTAGCACGGCCATCGGGGCGTACTTCCTCGATCCCGGCCGGTTGGGGGTCTGGGGGCTGCGGCCGACGGACATCCTGCTGGTGCGGACGGGCGAGCGGATCGCCGACGCCGGGCGGTTGCGCGAGGTGCGGGCGAGCGATCCCGGCGCGGCCTGCATCTTCGACTTCCTCGACGAGCAGGACGCGGCCGATGGCGCGTTGTTGCACCGGGCGCTGGCGTATCCGGACGCGATCGTGGCGAGTGACGCCATGCCGCTGGTGTGGCCCGACGGGGCGGTGGACACCCGCGAGTGGCCGCTGCCGCCCGGTGCGTCCACGCATCCGCGCACGGCCGGCACTTTCGCCAAGACGCTGCGCCTGATGGTGCGAGAGACACAGTCGTGGACCTGGCTCGAGGCGTTCCGGCGCTGCTCGTACCTGCCGGCTCGCGTGCTGGACGACGTGACGTCCTCAGCCGCCGGCAAGGGTCATCTTGCGCCGGGCGCCGACGCCGACGTCGTCGTCCTCGATCCCGGTGCGATTAGCGATGTCGCGACCTACCTCGACTCGTGCGTGCCGTCGGTCGGCGTGCGGCATCTGCTGGTTGACGGCACCTTCGTCGTGCGCGACGCCGTGCTGCAGACCGATGCGTATCCCGGGCGGGCGGTTCGCGGCGAGCCACGCTGATGGCTCAGCCGAGCGTCTCGATCCACGTCCGCGTCTCGTCCCACAGCCGGGCACCGACGGCGGTGTCGTGGGCCTCAGCGCTCGGGTCGGCGGGCGCGCAGGCGCGGTAGTAGCCACTCGGCAGCTCAGCGGCGGTCGCGCAGTGCAAAGTCGTCTGCGCTCCCTGCTCGGGCGACAGCAACATCCGCGACTCGATCGGTGCGAACACCTTGCGCAGCCCGCCGAGCAGCCGCGACTCCTCGAGCCCCTTGTCGGCGATGTGGCTGAACACCGAGCCGGGATGCAGCGTGTAGGCGCGAACTCCGGATTCGGCCTCACGAGTGGCCAGCTGATGGGACGCGTGCACGAGCGCGAGCTTGGACAGGCCGTACGCATCCCACGAGTGGTACGGCTCGAGCGCCTTGAACAGGAACTCGTTGCGGCCACGTACGTGCAGCTTCGACACCACGGTGACGATGCGCGCATCCCCGGTAGCGGCGCCGGCGGCAACGAGTGCGGGCAGCAGCCGGGCGGTCAGGTGCATCGTCCCTAGATAGTTCGTCCGCCAGTGGATCTCGTAGCCGTCCGGGGTCAGCCGGGGCTGCGTCCACTTCGAACGCAGGTCGAGATGGACGCCGGCGTTGTTGACGAGGACGTCGAGTGCGTTGCCCTGCGTGTCGGCGAACCAGTCGGCGAACCGCGCCACCGACGCGGCGTCGGTGAGGTCGAGCGGATGACCGACGACCGTGCGTCCGGCGGTGGTGAGCTGCCCGACGGTCGCGTCGGTGGCCGTGCGCGTCGTGACGACCACGCGGGCGCCCCAGTCGGCCAGCGCCTGTGCCGTCGCGAAGCCGAGTGAGCCCGGGCTGGCTCCGGAAACGATGACGGTGCGGCCGGTCAGGTCGACCCGTGCGGCGCGGGCCTGCCGGTCCGGAGCGGCGCGACGGCTCATCGGCGCAGCGCTTCGGCCGGCATGAATTCGGCCTGCTCCTCCCCCATCTGGTTGCGGTACCAGGACTCGCGGCGGCGGCGCTGGTTGCGATCGGCCAGCCGGTCGAGCGGCGGGAGGAGTCGGCGCAGCGTCTCCAACACCAGCAGGAAGGGTGCCTGCAGCAACGGCAGCAGCACCCACGGCCACGCCCGCGGCATCGTGTGGGAGTTGTAACTCTGCGGCAGCATCCAGAACCGGGTGTAGCCGACGAGCGCGCGGTACTCGACCTCGTCGCGCACCCGCTTCGGCCACGGCGAGCCGGGCTTCGGCGCGAACGCCGGCAGGTAGGACTCGATCAGCTCGTCGCCGTCCGCGCCGGCGGCGTAGGCGCGTTTGACGAAGGCGGCGAACATCAGCTGGACGGACTCGCGGAAGTCGCGCGGGTACCAGTCGGGCTGCACGCCGAGCAGGTGGCCGACGTAGCGCCAGAAGTGCAGCAGTGCCTCGATCTCGGCGATTGTCGTCTGGTGTCCGGCTGACCAGAGCGACAGGCCGGGGACGACGCTGCCGCCCATGAGCGTCAGGGCCGCGTCGGCAACGCTGATCGGCGCACCCCATGCGTCGAGGTTCCACTCGGCGTGGTCCATCAGCCGGCGGCGGATGAAGACGTGCATGATTCGGACGCGCATGGCCGTCGCCCGTCCCGGGCCACCCGGGTCGAGGCCGCCCGGTTCGGAGATGTCGATCCAGAAGCGGACGGTTTCCATCTGCCGGTGGTGCGCCCGTTCGCCGGTGTAGCCACCGGACAGCGCGAGCGGCTTGGCGATGGAGCTCTCGGTGTACATCTCCAGCGTCGACGCTGTGGCGAACTTGAACACGGATGTGCCCCATCTGCGGAACACGCGGGCGCCGCGGTCGGCGAGGTCGCGGTCGAGCCAGGGCGGCGGCATCTCGAACTCGGCGAAGAGGCGGCGCATGGAATCCGGTGCGTCGGGAACCGAGTCGATGCCGTGCTCGATCGCCCGGTCGAGCATCTCCCGGCCGGCCTTCGCTCCTCGGGCGTCGTAGACGTCGGCAACGAAGGCCTCGGCCACCGGGTCGGTGTCGTAGTACGCGGCAGCGAATCTCTGGACGTAGGCGTCGTCGGGCTGCGGGTCGAACCGCCAGACGGCGCGCCAGGCCTTACGCGCGCGCTGCACCACGGGCTCCTGCAGCCGGTCCCAGTACCGGAACTCGGCCGGGATGCGCTGCGTCGGTGCCGTCACGTCCCTGCTCCTTATTGGCGCGCTGTCAACAGTCCGTTAGGCTAGCGCTCCGTCCACTGGCAGGAGCATTGGTGTCCGATTTCGACTACGACGTCATCGTCATCGGCTCGGGATTCGGCGGCAGTGTCAGCGCCCTGCGCCTCACCGAGAAGGGCTACCGCGTCGGCGTCCTCGAGGCCGGCCGCCGGTGGCACTCGGACGACTTCCCGAAGACGAATTGGAAACTGCGGGACTCGATCTGGGCACCTCGCCTCGGGCTGACCGGGACGCAGCGGATCAGCCTGCTGGGCAACGTGACGCTCTTCAGCGCGGCCGGCGTCGGAGGCGGCTCGCTGATCTACGGCAATACGCTCTACGAGCCGCTCGACAACTTCTGGGACGACCCGCACTGGTCGCACATCACTGATTGGCGAAGCGAGCTGGCGCCCTACTACGACCAGGCGAAGCGGATGCTCGGGGTGGCGGAGAACCCGCGGATGACGCCGGCCGACGACGTCCTGCGCCAGGTCGCCGACGAGCTCGGCGTGCGCGACACGTTCCACACCACGAACGTCGGCGTTTTCTTCGGCGAGCCCGGGGTCGAGGTCGAGGACCCGTACTTCGGTGGCTCCGGCCCGCGCCGCACCGGGTGCATCCACTGCGCCGGGTGTTTCGTCGGCTGCCCGCACAACGCGAAGAACTCGACCACGACGAACTACCTCTACCTGGCCGAGCAGGGCGGCGCCCAGGTCCACGCGCTGACGACGGTGACCGACGTCCGTCCGCTCGCCGGCGGCGGCTACGAGGTGTCGACGGTCCGGTCCGACCGCTGGCTGCGCAAGAAGCCGCGGCGCTTCACTGCCGAGCAGGTCGTGTTCGCGGCCGCCGCCCTCGGCACGCAGAAGCTGCTGCACCAGCTCAAGGACAGCGGTTCGCTGCCCAACATCTCCGACCGGCTCGGTGAGCTGAGCCGGACGAACTCCGAGGCCGTCCTGTCGATGTCGAGCCGCAGCCGCTACGACTTCGCCCAGGGCGTCGCCATCACGTCGTCCATCCATCCGGAACCCAACACGCACATCGAGGTCTGCCGGTACGGCAAGGGGCAGAACGCGCTGTTCCCGCTGACCGCGCCGCTCGTCGACGGCGGCCGGATGCGGCTGCTGCGCTTCCTGCTCATCGTGCTGTTCCACCCGATGCGGTTCCTGCGCAGCCTGCGCGTCCACCGCGCGTCCGAGCGCTCGGTGATCCTGCTCGTGATGCAGTCACTGGACAACTCGCTGACCTCGTTCGGCAAGCGTGGTCTGTTCGGCTACCGGCTCAAGACCAAGCAGGGCACCGGTGAACCGAACCCCGACTGGATCCCGCTCGCGCACGATGTCGCGCGCAGCTTCGCGAAGAAGATCGACGGCGATGCGTTCGGCATGTACGCCGACGCGTTCAACATTCCGTCCACTGCGCACTACATCGGCGGCGCCGTCATCGGCGCCACCCCCGAGGAGGGCGTCATCGATCCGTACCAGCGCGTCTACGGTCATCCCGGCCTGCACGTGGCCGACGGGTCGGCAGTGTCGGCCAACCTCGGCGTCAATCCTTCGCTGACCATCACCGCGCAGGCTGAGCGGGCCATGGCGTTCTGGCCGAACAGGGCTGACCCCGACCCGCGTCCGGCTCTCGGGGCAGGCTACGAGCGGCTGACGCCTGTGGCGCCCACACGGCCGGCGGTGCCGGAAGCGGCGCCGGGCGCCCTGCGGCTGCCGATCGTGGTCCGATGACGCCGGCCGACCTGCTCGCCGTGCCCGGCGTGCCCGAGTCCACCTTCGCGCCGGCGACGTCGCCCGACCTGCCGGCCGTTGCGCCACCGGCGCCGTGGAACTGCACGAGCACCGGGATCGTCTGGCTGGCGCGCGGCGGTCCACGTGCGCTGGCCGTCGCCGGTCGCGAGGTGGCGCGCGGCGCGAAGGCGCCCGTCGTCATCGGAGGGCTGATCTCCTATGCGAGCACGCCGGTGGGGACCTATCACGAGGTGTTCGGCGGCGTCGCTCTTCGCACCGGGCGCGACGTGGCGGTGACGATCCCGTTCATGGCGGTCGACTCCCGCGACAGCGTCGTGGGCGGCCGGCAGAACTGGTCACTGCCGAAGGTTCTGGCCCGCTTCACCGGCGAACCGACCGAACTCGCCATGACGGCCGAAGGCGACGGGTGGACGGTGCGGGTGACGGCCCGGCCCATCGCGCCGAAGCTGCCGGTCAAGACGACCGGGCGGGTCGTTCAGGCGTGGCCGGACGGTTCCGTGCGCTCGGCCGTGCTGACCGGCAAGGCCCGCTCCCGCCCGGCACTGGTGACCGTCGAGGTGCGCTCCAACGGCAACCTGGCGTCGTGGCTGCGTCCCGGCCGGCATCTCGGCGCGGTCATGACCGGCACCGAGTTCACCCTCCCCGACCCCTCCTGATCAACCCCGCGTGATCGACCCCGCGTGATGCACCTGATCAACAGATCGGATTCGTCGAATATCGACCGTTCCGATCTCTTGATCACGCTTGGTAGAGCGCGGGCTGCTTCACCTTCGGCGACTCGACGCCGATCCGCCGAAACAGCCGCCACAGCGCGTCCAGGTGGGGACCGACGACGGGCTTGCCGCTGGTGATCAGCCCGACCGCGAGCTCACGACGCGGGTCCGCCCACATGGACACGTTCGTGAACCCGAGGTGCCCGAACGCCTCATCGGTGTCCGGGCCGTACAGGCTCAGCGTCTTGGCACCGAGCATGTAGCCCTGCGAGTAGCGGATCGGGAAGCCGAGGGTGCGGTCGAACTCGTGGTAGGACGTCTCGGCCGTCGCCCGCCGGATCGTGCGCGGCTTGAGCACCGACACCCCGTCCAGCGTGCCGCCGGCGCGCAGCAGGTCCATGAACCGCGACATCTCGAAGGCGGTCGACACGACGTTGCCGGCCGGGACGATGCCGGTGAGCAGGCGCGGGTCGTTCGACAGCTCGGTCAGCTCGTCGAACGGCATCCCGAGCGCGCGGGTGAGCAGTCCCGAGACCGGCGCCACCATGCGCGGGCCGGTCGGGTACGCGAGCCCGACCTGCGCGACGTCCTCCGGCGCGACGCCGAAGTTCGTCCAGCGGAAGCCGAGCGGGCCGAGGATTCCGTGGGCGAGCACGGTCCGGATGTCGTCGCCAGTGGCGCGCCGGACGACCTCGCCGAGGACGAAGCCACCCGAGATCGTGTGATAGGCCACCGCCGCGCCGGGCCGGTGGACAGTGCGCAGCTTGGGGATCGCCTCGAGGATGCGCTCGGGGTCCTCGAGCCGTTCGAGGTCCATCATGTCGCGCGGCAGCTGCGGGATTCCGGCGCGATGCGAAAGCACCTGGGCGATGGTGATCGCGTCACGGCCACCTCCGGCGAACTCCGGGAGGTAGTCGGTGATCCGGTCACCGAGATGGATGATGCCGCGCTCGGCGAGCTGATGGACCACGGTGGCGGTGACGGCCTTGGACGAGCTGAAGGTGCAGAACGGGGTGTCGGGAGTGGCGAGCACCCGCTCGGCGTGCGGCCCCTCGCCCGGGCCGGCCCCACGAGCCCAGCCGAGCGAACGGTCGAGCACGACCTGGCCGTTGCGGCGCACGCACAGCGTGATCGCCGGGTTCATGCCGCGGCGGAACAGCCGCTCGGCCGCCGTCCAGATCCGTTCGACGCCGTCCGCGGTCATGCCGGCCGAGGTCGGGTCGACCTCCCGATCGCTGCGACCGGTGATCGGTTCCAGGTCGCGCGGGATGCGGACCAGGCGCATCGGGTTCGCGGCCGCGTGCACGCGGGCGCGCGCACCCTGCGGGTAGGTCAGCATCGGAGGAGCCTACGAGACGCGGCGCCCGGCGCGGGACACCACGACGACCGTCGCGGCGTAGAGCGCATGCACGGAGAAGGACGAAACGAGCAATTCGCGCTTCCACCGCCACGGTGGCGGTGTGCCGCCGAGGGTCGGGAAGAGGACGAGCGCCATGGTCTGGCAGCCGGCGTAGAACACCGCCCCGGCGACGAGTTCGTTGCCCGCAGCCCGGCGCACCGGCTCGTAGGCCAGCGCCACTGCACTGCCGTATCCCCAATGCACGGCGGTGAAGACGGCCCACTTCGCGCGACGGCTTCGCGGTGGTCGCCGCCCGACGGCCCGGCAGGCCGCGATGACGACGTGATCACTGGCGTCATAGTCGACGGGACCGTCGGAGTCGGCGCGCACAGCCGTCTCGGCGGCCAGCGCCGCGCTCATGACCGCGGTGCCGGCGACGCCACCGAGCAACGCGCTCGTCCACGCGTTGCCCCGAGAACCGCCCACCGCGCCGGTCAGCCGTCAGACCACTCGTCGCCCGACGCTTTGGCCGCCTCGGTGTCAGTCGTGGTGCCGTCGGCCTCGCGCTTGAACACATCCGCCTCGCGAATGTCGCTCGAGGTCTGCTCGGCGACCTGTTCGACCATCTCTTCGTCCGACAGGCCCTCGCCGGCTTCGGTGATCTTGCCCTCGCTGCTCATGCCTGCTCCTTCGTTGCCGATGTCGTTCCCGACAGGGCCTACCCCCGAGGCGGAGTCTCGAATCGGGGTATGCTGTCCGCATACCCCCCATAGGTATCCGTCAGGCAAGGAGATCCGATGAGCGTGCACACCTATTCGGTCACCGGTATGACATGCGAGCACTGCGTGAACGCGGTGCGCCAGGAGATCGGCGCCCTTGACGGCGTCAGCGATGTGGTAGTCGACCTCGACGCCGGCGGCACGTCCACCGTCCGCGTGACGAGCACCATGCCCGTCAGCGACGAACGGGTGGCCTCCGCTCTGGACGAGGCCGGGGACTACCGGTTGGCATGACCGAGAAGACCGCCGACCCGGCCGCGCACGTCGTGGAGCTCGCCATCGGCGGGATGACGTGCGCGTCCTGTGCCGCCCGGATCGAGAAGAAGCTCAACCGATTGGCGGGCGTGACCGCGACCGTCAACTACGCGACGGAGAAGGCCCGCGTCACGCACCCCGACTCGGTGACCGTCGAGCAACTTCTCGGGACGGTCGAGAAGGTGGGCTACACCGCGTCCGTCGACGCGCCGGCGAGCACCGACGACACCGGGTCCCTGCGCACCCGGCTGCTGGTCAGCGCCGGGCTGGCGCTGCCGGTCCTCGTCGTCTCCATGACGCCGTCGCTGCAGTTCCGCTACTGGCAGTGGGTCGCGCTGGTGCTGGCGACGCCCGTCGTCGTGTGGGGCGCCCTGCTGTTCCACCGGGCGGCGTGGACGAACCTGCGCCATCGAGCGACGACGATGGACACCCTCATCTCGCTCGGCGTGCTCGCGCGGCCTACCTCTGGTCGCCGTGGGCCTTGTTCGCCGGAACCGCCGGTGAGACCGGCATGCGGATGCGGTTCAGCTTCACGGCATCCGACGGCGACGCGCTGTACCTCGAGGTGGCATCCGCGGTCACCGTGTTCCTGCTGGCCGGTCGCTATGCCGAGGCCCGCGCCAAGCGCCGGTCGGGTGCGGCGCTACGCGCGCTGCTCGACCTCGGCGCGAAGGACGTCGGCGTCCTCCGCGACGGCCGCGAGGTACGAATTCCCGTCGGTCAGCTGGGCGTGGGTGATCGGTTCGTCGTCCGTCCCGGCGAGAAGGTCGCGACCGACGGCGAGGTGGTCGACGGGAGCTCGGCGGTCGACACCTCGTTGGTCACCGGCGAGTCCGTGCCGGTCGAGGTGTCGCCGGGCGATCCGGTGATCGGCGCGACGGTGAACGTCGGCGGTCGGCTCGTGGTGCGGGCCACCCGGATCGGCTCCGATTCGCAGCTCGGGCAGATGGCGCGTCTGGTCGAGCAGGCGCAGAACGGCAAGGCGCAGGTGCAACGCCTGGCCGACCGGGCCTTGGCCGCCTGACGGGTCGTCTCGGCGGGTGTGACGCAGGCGGCATTCGGTCCGTGTCGCTACCGGCTCCGGCGCTGTCACCCGGCACACTGGGGAGGCACAACGCTGAACATAGGTGTGGGGCCCTGTCATGTATGAGATGACAGGGCCCCACGTTCGTCTTCCCGCCTGGTCGATCCGAGGACCGACTGGCCTGTCCGACCCGACCCGACCGCCCCGCCGAATCCGAAGACCGACCGGCTTGCCGAACCGTCTCGCCCGCTTCGATCCCCCTACCGAACCTTCCGGTTTCCCGGCCGATCCGGCTTCCGAGGTCTCCCTCGAATCAGGTTCTCTGCGCTGCGATGGGCTATGTCTACTGCCTTCCCCAACGCCGCACAAGAGCTGTTCCGAAGTCCGTCGAACTTCTTTGCGTCGTCCACAGTTCGAGCCGGGTTATCCCCCGAAGGCGAGGGTTTTGCACCGCTCGTCCACAGGTCTTGTCCCCAGTTGTGGACGGATCAGAGGCGAGCAGCGAGCCGAGTGCCCTGGTCGATCGCCCGCTTGGCGTCGAGCTCGGTCGCGACGTCGGCGCCACCGATCAGATGCGGTTTGACCCCAGCCGCCGCGAGCTCGGTCACGAGCTCGCGGCGCGGTTCCTGGCCGGCGCAGATGACCACGTCATCGACGGGGAGGACGCGCAGCCGCGGGTTCTTCTCGCCGATGGTGATGTGCAGGCCGTCGTCGTCGATCTGGTCGTAGGTGACTCCGCGGATGAACTCGACGTCGCGGGCCTGCAGCGCGCTGCGGTGAACCCACCCGCTCGTCTTGCCGAGCCCGGCGCCAACCTTCGTCGACTTGCGCTGCAACAGGTAGACCTGACGCGGTGGCCGCACCGGTGTCGCGGGCACGAGGCCGCCGCGGGCGGTGGCGGGGTCGGCCACGCCCCACTCGGCGAGCCACTCATCGCGATCCTGGGCCACCCCGCGCTCGCTGGTCGAGGTGAGGAACTCGCTGACGTCGAAACCGATACCGCCGGCGCCGATGACCGCAACCCGCGCGCCCAACCGGACCTTGCCGAGGATGACGTCGGCGTAGCTGTGGACGTTGCGACGGTCGGCGCCGGGAAGGGCGACGGTTCGCGGCGTGACGCCCGTGGCGAGCACGATCTCGTCCCACCCGCCCTCGACCAGCTCGGCCGCAGTGACGGCCGAGCCGAGGTGGACCTTCACGCCGGTCAGCTCGAGGCGCCGGGTGAAGTAGCGCAGCGTCTCGGCGAACTCCTCCTTACCGGGGATGCGCCGGGCGAGTTGGAACTGGCCACCGATCTCGGCATCGGCCTCGAACAGCTCGACGTCGTGTCCGCACTCGGCCGCGGCGGTGGCCGCGGCCAGCCCGGCCGGACCGGCGCCGACCACGGCGATGCGCTTCGCCCGGCGCGTGGGCAGCAGCTTGAGCTCGGTCTCGTGCGCCGCGCGGGGATTGACCAGGCAGCTCGCGATCTTGTGCTGGAAGGTGTGGTCGAGGCAGGCCTGGTTGCAGGCGATGCAGGTGTTGATCTCGTCGCTGCGGTCGTCGGCCGCCTTGCGCACCCACTCGGGGTCAGCGAGGAACGGGCGGGCCATCGACACCATGTCGGCGTCGCCGCGGGCCAGGATCTCCTCGGCCGTCTCCGGCATGTTGATGCGGTTGGACGCGATGACCGGGATGCCCACCTCGGGGCGCAGCTTGCCGGTGACCCAGCTGAAGGCGGCGCGCGGGACGGACGTGACGATCGTGGGCACCCGCGCCTCGTGCCAGCCGATGCCGGTGTTGATCAGCGTGGCGCCGGCCGCCTCGACGTCCTTGCCGAGCGCGACGACCTCGTCCCAGCTCTGCCCCTTGTCGACCAGGTCGAGCAGAGACATGCGATAGACGACGATGAAGTCCGGACCCACGGCCTCGCGGGTCTTGCGGACGATCTCGACGGCGAACCGGCGCCGCTTCTCCGGCGTGCCACCCCACTCGTCGCGGCGCTTGTTCACCCGCGCGGTGAGGAACTGATTGATCAGGTATCCCTCGGAGCCCATGATCTCGACGCCGTCGTAGCCGGCTTCGCGGGCAAGCACGGCCGAGCGCGCGAAGTCGTCGACGGTCGTGCGGATCTCGCGGCTGCTCATCGCCCGGGCGCCGAAGGGGGTGATCGGCGACTTGCTGCGCGACGCGCTGGCGCTGAACGGGTGGTAGGCGTAGCGGCCGGCGTGCAGGACCTGCAGGGCGATCCGGCCGCCGTTGTCGTGTACCGCGGCGGTGATCTCGCGGTGACGGCCGACCTCGCGCCCGCTCGTGAGCTTGCCGGCCATGGGCAGCAGCCAGCCCGTGCGGTTCGGCGCGAAGCCGCCGGTGACGATGAGGCCGACGCCGCCGCGGGCCCGCTCGGCGTAGAACTCGGCCAGCCGCGACAGGTTCTTGGGCCGGTCCTCGAGGCCGACGTGCATCGAGCCCATCAGCACCCGGTTCGGCAGCGTGGTGAAGCCGAGATCGAGTGGCGCGAGCAGATGCGGATAGCGGCTTGTCTCGGTCATCGTCTGCCCTTCGGGCTCAAGGCGGCCGCGACCTCGTCGTACCAGTCGATGAGGCCGCGTTCGAGAGAGATGCCGCCGCGCAGCACGAGCCACTGGTGCAGCCGGTGGCCGCGCAGTGCGGACGGGTCGGGGAACTCGCGCTTCTCGTTGTTGAGATAGAACTCGAGCCGCTCGGCGTGCGCCGCCCGGTGGCGGCGCACCTCGTCGGCCACGGCCTTCGCGTCGCCGTAGGACGCACCGCGGATCTTCACGGCGAGGTCGGATCGTGCGGCTTCCGGCTCGGCCGGCTGCGCGATCCAGTCGCGCAGCTCGTCGCGCCCGGCGGCGGTGAGGTCGTACACCTTCTTGTCGGGACGGCCGTCCTGCGCGACGTGGGTGGACGCTATCCATCCGGCCGACTCCATCCGGGCCAGCACCTTGTAGACCTGCTGGTGGGTGGCCGTCCAGAACTGGCCGATGGACTTGTCGAAGCGGCGGGCCAGGTCGTATCCGGTGCTCGCCCGCTCGGCGAGCGACACCAGGATCGCGTGCTCCAGCGCCACGAGCCAGACCCTACCTATGCAACTAGTTGCACTGCAAGTCGTTGCGGCCCCGTTCATCAGACCGGTTCTTCGGGTTTGGCCCGCCCAAATCGTTGGGCGCACTCGACGCGGGGGGCGAGACTCGGAGCATGTCCTTCACCCGGGCTGAACTCGAGGCCGCCACCACGCTCGTCCGCCGCACGATGCCGGCTACGCCCACCTACCAGTGGCCCCTTCTCGCCGATGCGACCGGCGTGGACGTCTGGGTGAAACACGAGAACCACACGCCGGTCGGAGCGTTCAAGGTGCGGGGCGGCCTCGTCTTCGTCGACCGGTTGCTCGCCCGGCGGCCCGAGGTCACCGGAGTCGTGTCGGCGACCACCGGCAACCACGGCCAGAGCCTCGCCTTCGCCGGACGGGCGGCGGGCCTGCGCGTCGTCATCGTCGTGCCGCACGGGAACAGCCCGGACAAGAACGCGGCGATGCGATCCCTCGGGGCCGAGGTGGTCGAGCACGGCTCGGACTTCCAGGTCGCCCGGGAGCACGCCGGCGAGCTGGCCGGCGCCGACCCGGGACTGGAGATGGTGCCGCCGTTCCACCCCGACCTCGTGCTCGGGGTCGCAACCTACGCTCTCGAGCTGTTCGAGAGCGCGCCGCCGCTCGACACGGTCTACGTGCCCATCGGGATGGGCTCGGGGTGCTCTGCGCTGATCGGCGTGCGTGACCTGCTCGGGCTGCCGACCCGGATTGTCGGGGTGGTCGCGGAACGCGCCGACGCCACCGCACGCTCGTTCGCTGCCGGGACAGTCGTCGCCACCGAGTCGGCCGACACCTTCGTCGACGGCGTCGCCACGCGTTCGCCCGATCCTGAGGCAATCCGGCGCATCGTCGCCGGTGCGGAGCGAATCCTGACCGTCAGCGAGGACGCCGCGGCCGAGGCGATGCGCCTGCTGTTCCGCACGACGCACAACGTGCCCGAGCCGGCCGGCGCCCTTGCCCTCGCCGCTCTGATGAGCGACCCCGATCGCGAGTCATCGAAATCGGTCGCCGTTGTCCAGACCGGCGGCAACATCGACGCCGAGACGCTGGGCGTCGTCCTTGCCGGCCGAACCCCCGCGCCACCGTCCGCGCGGGCACTCACACGGTGACCGACGCCTCCCATGAGCTGAACTCGACGCCGAACCGCTCGGCTATCGGCACCAGGTTGCGCTGCAGGATCGCGCCGTACGCGTCGTTGACCAGCGCGTCGTGGATCGGATACGCCCGGGATGCGCGCATCGCGACGGTGAAGTCGATGATCTCCGACATCTTCGACCACGGTGCGTTCGCCGGCAGCAACAGCGTCGAGACGGGGACGGGCGGAACGACGAACGAATCGCCCGGGTGGTAGACCGCGCCGTCGACCAGGTACGCGACGTTGGCGACGATCGGGATCAGCGGATGGATGAGGGCGTGCTGGCCACCGAACGTCTGCACAGCGAAACCGGCCGCCTCGAACGACTCCTGCGCGCCGACGGCGACAACCTGCTCCCCGAGCTCCGCGAGAACCGCCGCGACCGACGCCGGCGCCCACAGCTGAAGCCGGGAATCCGCACTCAGCGCCGCGCGCACCGGTTCGAGCGCGATGTGATCCATGTGCTCATGAGTGATCAACACCGCGTCAGCACCGTCGAGCGCCGCCGCGACATCACTGAACCCGCCCGGGTCTATGACCAGGGTCCGCTCGCCGTGGTCGAAGCGGACGCAGGAGTGCTTGTGCTTGGTCAGCTGCACCGGGCTATTCCTCGACGATGTGCATCGCCGCTTCTTCGGCGCTGGACGCGTACCCGGCGGGGCCGACGTCCTCGGCGATCTCGTCCTTCTCGAGGTCGGCGTGTGCGCCCTCGTCGGGGGCGACGAGCCGACCGGCCCGCGGGTCCTCGTCACCGGCGTCGATGTCGGCCTCGGTGATGTCGGGTTCCTCTTCGCTCAGCTTCTGGTCGAGGGACTCGCCCTCGCGTTCCTCGAACGGAGTGGGGATGCGCTTGAAGTTGTACGGCTCGCGGTCGGGTGGGTCGTAACTGGTCTGCATGACCTCGTCCGGGTCGTCCCCGGTCAACGCCTCGATCGGATCGAGGTCGTCGGTGTCGCCCACCGGGTCGCCGGACTCGTAGACGCTGTCGCCGTACAGATCATTGTCGCTTTCACTCATGCGGCCATCGTGCCCGCTTCACTTGGGAGAGTCACGGGCAGACTGCCGGACGTGACGTCCGTCCTCTGGTTCCGCCGCGATCTGCGACTCGCCGACCACCCCGCCCTGCACGAAGCGGCGAAGGTCGGCCCGGTGCTGGCGCTCTTCGTGCTCGACCCGGCACTGCTGGCGCCAGCGGGGGCGCCGCGCGTCGCCTTCCTCTACCGGACACTGCGCTCGCTGGACGCTGCCCTGCGCGAACACGGGGGCCGGTTGACCATCCGTTCCGGGGATCCGGCCACCGAGGTGCCGCGGTTGGCGCGCGAGGTCGACGCTGCGTCGGTCCACGTCACGGCCGACTTCAATCCTTACGGCCGCCGACGCGACGACGCCGTCGAGCGTGCGCTCGGCGGTGTCGCACTGGTGCGCACGAGCTCGCCCTACGCGGTCGCGCCCGGTCGGGTGACCAAGGGCGACGGTCAGCCGTTCAAGGTGTTCTCGCCGTTCCACCGGGTGTGGACGCAGCACGGGTGGCGGGCGCCGGCGGCCGACATCGCCGGCCAGGTCGACTGGCATCCCGGCGTGGACGGCGACGACATTCCGACCGACCCGCCACTGCCCGACGGGCTCGAGTTGCCCGAAGCGGGTGAGGCAGCCGCTCGGAGCGCGTGGGACGCGTACCGCCGCGGGGCGCTGACCCGGTATGCCGACGAGCGCAACCGCCCCGATCTCGACAGCACCTCACACATGTCCGTGCACCTCAAGTGGGGCGCCATCCATCCGCGGACATTGCTCGCGGACCTCGGGCCGGCCGACGAGGTCTTCCGCAAGGAGCTCGCCTGGCGCGACTTCTACGCCGCCGTCTTGTACGCGTGGCCGGACTCGGCCCGCCAGTACTTCCAACCGCAGCTGGCCAGGATGACCTACGCATCACCGACGTCGAAGGCGTTCGACGCATGGCGCGAAGGGCGCACGGGCTTTCCCATCGTCGACGCCGGCATGCGCCAGCTGATCGGGCAGGGCTGGATGCACAACCGGGTGCGGATGATCGTCGCGTCCTTCCTGGTCAAGGACCTGCACATCGAGTGGACGCACGGCGCCCGACATTTCATGCAGCACCTCGTCGACGCCGACCTGGCCAGCAACCAGCACGGCTGGCAGTGGACCGCCGGTACCGGCACCGACCCGTCGCCCTACTACCGGGTGTTCAACCCGATCACCCAGGGCACCAAGTTCGATCCGGCCGGTGACTACGTCCGCCGCTGGGTTGCGGAGCTGCGCGCGATCCCCGGCAAGGCCGTGCACGAACCGTGGACGCTCGACGAGCCGCCGGCGACCTATCCGGACCGCATCGTCGACCACGCGACGGAACGCCGGGTGTCACTCGAGCGCTATCAGCACGTCAGATAGGCACGATCCCCCAGCTGCCGGTCCAGGCGCCGTCCAGCTCGAGGACGATCAGCCCGGCGCCTGAGTTGAATGCGTCCGGCGCGCAGGTCATCGGCTCGATGGCCACGCCGGACTGTCCCGGCGTGAGGTTCTCGACGGTGAACACCTGCAGGAACTTGTAGGTCTCGTCGAACCACAGCCGCGCTCCGCCCGACGGTGTCTCGACCTCGGCCGCTCCCCGCCCGCCGTCGAGGCTGAGGCCGGTGAAGCCGTCGTCGAAGCGGGTGGTGCGCAGCCGCTTGCCGCGCCGCAGGTCGTGCTCGGTGTTGTCCACCGACCGGGCGCCGACCGGTACCTGCTTGTCGTCGGTGATCAGCCGTTCCCGGGCCGGCACCCGCACGGTGGTGTCGGCGAGCGCGTGACCGCGCGTCGACAGGTAGGGGTGCGAGCCGGCACCGAACGGCGCGCGGGTCCGGCCTAGATTGCGGGCGCCGAGCGTGACCGTCAGCCCGTGCTCGGCCGAGACGGCGAAGGTCGCCTCCACCCGCACCTCGAAGGGGTAGCCGGTCTGCGGCACGATGTCGTGGCGCAGGGTGACCCGGTCGGCGGTGTGCGAGACCTCGGTCCATCTGGCCCAGCGCGCGAGTCCGTGAATGGCGTTACCTGCTTTGGGCTCGGTCAGCGCGAGCTGCTGCGCGGTGCCCTCGAACGTGTAGCGACCGTCGCGGATGCGATTGGGCCACGGCAGCAACGTCGCGCCACACCCCTTCGGCGGCAGCCCGTGGACGTCGTAGGTGCAGGTGACGTCGACGCCGCCGGCGGTGAAGCGCTGCAATCCGGCGCCGACCTCGGTCACCGTCGCGCGATGGACCCCGGCTTCGATCGTGTACTCCCGCCCGCTGAACGTCATGGCGTTGACGCTAGGCCTCGGCGATCGCCACCGCGTGCGCGGTGCGGGTGTCGTAGCGCCAGAAGGGGCGGACGAGCACGCCGGCCACCGCGACGACCACCATGCAGGCGAGACCGCCGCCGACCCACGAGATGGTGGTGGTCGTCGCCGACGCGGTGGCACCGGCGCGCAGATCGCCCAGCCGCGGGCCGCCGGCGACGACCGCGATGAACACACCCTGCATGCGTCCGCGCATCTCGTCCGGAGCGTAGGTCTGCAGGATCGTCTGCCGGTAGACGGCACTGACGAGGTCGGCGGCGCCCGCCAGGGCCAGCAGGCCGACCACCAGCCACAGCTGGCGCGCCATTCCGGACAGAGCCACCGCGCCGCCCCAGCAGACGATCGCCACCACCAGCGCGACGCCCTGGCGGTGGACGCGGCCGATCCAGCCGCTGGTCAAGCCGGCGACGACCGAACCGATCGCGATCGCGGCGTAGAGCGGCCCGACCGCCCCGTGGAAGTGCGCGTCGGCCACCGCCGGGAACAGCGCGCGCGGCATCGCGAGCACCATCGCCGCGATGTCGACGAGGAACGACATGACCAGCACCGGGCTTGTCGCGATGAACCGCAACCCCTCGCCGACCGACCGCAGCCCGAGCTTCGGCGCGCTGCCGTCCGGCGCGATCGACGGCAGCCGGAAGGCCGAGTACAGCGCGGCCGTGAACAGCACGGCGTCCAGGGAGTACGCGTAGGCGAAGCCGTTGTGCCGGGTGACGAGGAAGCCGGCGAACAGCGGGCCGATCACCTGGCCGATGTTGCCGACGGTGAAGTTGAGGGTGTTCGCCGCCGGGACGAGTTCGGCGTCGACGATGCGCGGGATGATCGCGCCCCGCGCCGACGATGCGATCGCGAAGAACGCCGACTGGACGGACACCAGCGCCAGGATCAAACCGATGCTGTTGAGGCCGGCAAGCGTCTGGAACAGCAGCGCGAGCGTCACCGCCCACGTCCCCGTCGACGACCACATGTACAGCGTGCGGCGGTCCATTGCGTCGGCGATCGCGCCGCCGTAGAGACCGAAGACCACGATGGGCACCAGGCCGGCGAGTCCGACGAGGCCGACGTAGAGGGACGACTGCGAGATGGCGTAGATCTGCACCGGGACGGCGACCTGGGTGAGCATCGAGCCGACGAACGAGGTGCCCTGGCCGATCAGCAGCCGCTTGTAGGCCGGAATGGCGACCGGCCGGGTGTCCACCGCGTGCCGGCGCAGAAAGGTTCCCGCCCTCCCGACTTGTCCGCGCTTGGCCACGTCATCAGGTGGCGAAGCACGGACAACTTCGGGAACGGGGGCGCGGTCGACCTCTGGCGGCGGCGGTGTCTCCGTCACGGGGCGAGCCGCTCGCGGACCCACGCGTCGCCGACCGGCCGGTAGCGGATGCGGTCGTGCAGCCGGCCCGGGCGCCCCTGCCAGAACTCGACCTCGACGGGCGCCAGCCGGTAGCCACCCCAGTTCGGCGGGGCCGGGATGTCGCCAGTTGTGAACCGGGCCTCGACCGCGGCGGCGAGCTCGTCGAGCGCGGCCCGGGATGCCACCACGCGAGACTGGGGCGACGCCCAGGCGCCGAGCTGCGACTCGCGCGGCCGGCCGGCGAAGTAGGCCTCGGTGGCGGCCCGGTCGACCTTGCTCACGGGCCCGGTCAGCCGTACCTGCCGCTGATGCGCCAGCCAGACGAAGACGGCCGAGGCGCGCGGGTTCTCGCCCAGATCGCGGGCCTTGGCCGACTCGTAGTTCGTGTAGAAGACGATGCCGCGCTCGTCGATGCCTTTGGCCAGGACGGTCCGCACCGTGGGTTGCCCGTCCGCGCCCGCCGTGGCGAGCTGGATGGCGTTCGGCTCGAGCACGGCCGGATCGGCGGCGGCGGTGTCGAACCACAGCCGCAACTGGGCGACCCAGGTATCAGCGACATCAGCTTCGTCGAGGGTTCCGCGCGTGTACATCGCGCGCAGCCCGGCCGGATCCGTCATCCTCACAATCTTCGCACCTCCCTACAGTCGCCGGCCGGGCATATGAGCAGAATGGGCTCATGACTACCGACTACAGCCCCGGCCTGGAAGGCGTCATTGCGTTCGAGACCGAGATCGCCGAGCCGGACAAGGACGGCGGCGCCCTGCGCTACCGCGGCGTCGACATCGAGGACCTCGCCGGGCACGTCACCTTCGGCAACGTCTGGGCCCTGCTCGTGGACGGGAAGTTCGGCCCGGGTCTGCCCCCCGCTGAGCCGTTCCCGATCCCGGTGCACACCGGCGACGTGCGGGTCGACGTCCAGGCCGCGCTGGCCATGCTCTCCCCCGTCTGGGGCTACCGGGCGCTGCTCGACATCAGCGACGAAGAGGCCCGCGACCAACTGGCCCGCGCCGCGGTGATGGCGCTGTCCTACGCCGCGCAGTCGGCGCGCGGGCTGTCCAACCCGGCGGTGCCGCAGTCGCGCATCGACCAGTGCACGACGATCGTCGAGCGCTTCATGACCCGCTGGCGGGGCGAGCCCGACCCCGCACACGTCCGCGCCGTCGACGCTTACTTCGTCTCCGCCGCCGAGCACGGCATGAACGCCTCGACCTTCACCGCCCGCGTCATCGCCTCGACTGGCGCCGACGTCGCCGCCGCGATGTCCGGCGCGATCGGCGCGATGAGCGGCCCGCTGCACGGCGGCGCCCCGGCCCGTGTCCTGCCGATGGTCGAAGAGGTCGAGCGCACTGGCGACGCCCGCAAGGTCGTCACCGGCATCCTCGACCGGCACGAGCGGCTGATGGGCTTCGGGCACCGCGTGTATCGCGCGGAGGACCCCCGCGCCCGCGTGCTGCGCCGCACCTGCAAGGAGCTCGGCTCCAAGCGGTTCGAGGCAGCCGAGGCCCTCGAACAGGCCGCGCTGACCGAGCTGCGCGAGCGGCGCCCGGACCGGCCGATCGAGACCAACGTCGAGTTCTGGGCCGCGGTCATCCTCGACTTCGCCGAGGTGCCGCCGCACATGATGCCGGCGATGTTCACCTGCGCGCGCACGGCCGGCTGGTCGGCGCACATCATGGAGCAGAAGAAGACGGGACGGCTCGTCCGGCCGTCGGCCCGCTACATCGGCCCGGAGCCGCGCAAGCCCAGCGAGGTCGAGGGCTGGGGCGACATCGCCCACGACTGAGCCACCAGGACACCTTCCCGCCCGGTGTGGTTGGTTTTCGCACCGAAAATCAACTACAGCAGGCGGGAAGACAAGCGCCGGGCCGATCAGCCGAACGTCTTGCCCTCGCCGCGGTAGGTGGGCACTGACGCAACGACGGCACCGTCCTCGACGACGTGGACGGTGTCGAGCCGCTCGCCCAGCTCACCCGCCTTCGCGTGCCGGAACCAGACGCGGTCGCCGATCCTGAGGGGTTCGGCCGGCCGGCCCCGCACCGGCGTCTGGACCTCGCCGGCGCCCTCGGTGCCCAGCAGCTTCAGCCCGCGCAATGCCGGACTGGGCAGCCGGCTCTTGCCCGCCGGTCCGGACGCGATGTAGCCGCCGCCGAACAGCGTTGCGATACCGGGCGCCGGGCGGCGCACCACCGGCAACGCGAAGTACAGCGCCGGCCGCGGCTCGAACGCGCGGTACCGGTCGAACAGAGTGGGGACGAACAGGCCCGATCCGGCGGTGACTTCGGTGACGGACGGGTCGGCCGAGCTGGTCTCCAGGCTGCCGGTGCCGCCGGAGTTGACGATCTCGAGCGCGCCGACGACCTTCTCCACCGCCTCGACCACGGCACTGCGCCGCCGGGCCAGCTCGGCAGCCGACCGGCGCTTGACGAGGCGCACCGCGGGCGACGTGTCCTGCAGCCCGGCGATCTGCGCCTCGTAGAACATCACGCCGACGACGCGCAGACCGCTGTCACCGGCGATCTGCGCGAGCGCGGCCGCGTCAGCGGGCGTGCGCACCGGTGAGCGACGCACGCCGAGGTGCAGCCGGCCGATACGCAGCGACGCGTCCACGTCCAGGCAGACCCGCAGGGGAGCGTCGGCGGTGACCGACCGGATGACGCCGAGCTGCTCGGCGTCGTCGATCATCAGGGTGATCGACTCGACCAGCACCGGGTTGGCGGCCAACTCAGCGAGTGCCCCGCGGTCGGCGGTCGGGTAACCCATGAGGATGTCCCGGACGCCGCCGTCGGCCAGCCAGCAGGCCTCGCGCAGCGAGTAGGCCATGACGCCGCCGAAGCCGTCCTGCCCCAACGCCCGGTCGATCACCCAGCGGCAGCGGACCGACTTGGCCGCGACCCGGACCGGCTTGCCACCCGCCCGCCGGACGAGGTCGGCGGCGTTGGCGTCGAGCGCGGCCAGGTCCAGTGCGGCGAGCGGCGGATCGAGGTGGGCCGTCGCCGCCGTCAACGCGTCCAGATCAGCGGGGACCATGGCGGTCGAGCATAGTGTTCGGCATGAGCACGTGGACGAACTGGGCGGGAACGGCGAGTGCCGACGTCACCGTCGTTCATCCGGCCAGCATCGCCGAATTGACGCGGACGGTGGCCGGCGCCGCCGAGCGGGGCCAGCGGGTCAAGGCCATCGGAGCGGGGCACTCCTTCACCGACATCGGCGTCACGGACGGCATCCAGCTGCGCCTCGACCGGCTGGCCGGCATCGTCAAGGCCGACCGCGGCACCGGTCAGGTGACCGTGCTGGCCGGCACCCGGCTCCATGCCCTCAACGAAGCGCTCTGGCAGCTCGGCTTGTCGATGACCAACCTCGGTGACATCGACGTGCAGACCGTTTCCGGCGCGATCTCCACCGGAACCCACGGCACCGGCGCCAAGCTCGGCGGTATCGCCACCCAGGTCCGCGCGCTCGAGCTCGTCCTCGCCGACGGCTCACTGCTGCGCTGTTCGGCCGGGGAGCACCCGGACATCTTCGCCGCGGCTCGGGTCGGTCTGGGCGCGATCGGCGTGATCGCCACGGTGACCCTGCAGTGCGAGCCGGCCTACGCCCTCGCGGCCGCCGAGGCTCCCGGCTCGCTGGACGAGGTGCTGGACGAGCTCGACGACAACCTCCTCGGCAACGACCACTTCGAGTTCTACTGGTTCCCCCACACGCGGCGGGTACTGACGAAGCGCAACAACCGCGTCCTGCCCGGCACCGACCTGCGCCCGGTCGGCCGCCTCCGGCACTGGGTTGACGACGATCTGCTGTCCAACCGCCTCTTCGACCGGATCAACCGGCTGACCACCCGCCGTCCCGCGCTGATCCCCCGCGCGAACGCGATCGCCACGCGCCTGCTGAGCGCCCGCGACTACATCGACCGTTCGCACCGGGTCTTCGCCTCCGTCCGCACGGTGCGGTTCCGCGAGATGGAGTACGCGGTGCCGCGCGCCTCCGTGCCCCAGGTGTTGGCCGAGATCGAGCGCTATCTGGCCGACAGCGGCGAGCTGATCGGTTTTCCCGTCGAGGTCCGCTTCGCCGCCGCCGACGACATCTGGCTGTCCACCGCCTACGGCCGCGAGAGCGGCTACATCGCCGTGCACCAGTACCACCGGCGCGAGCACGAGCCGTACTTCCGCGCCGTCGAGGCGATCGCGATGGACGTCGGCGGTCGGCCGCACTGGGGCAAGCTGCACTATCGCGACGCCGCCACGTTGCGCACCGCCTACGAACACCACGACGACTTCGTCGCCCTGCGCGACAAGCTCGACCCGGAGCGCATGTTCGGCAACGAGTATCTGACTCGGGTGCTGGGCGGCTGACCGTGCCCGGGCTCGACGACGTCCGCCGGATCGTGGCGCCGCTGCCCCGCGCGTATGAGGCGATCGTCCGCGACTACGTCAAGTTCCGGGTCGGACGCCTGGTCTTCGCCTCCGTCTCGCCGGACGAGACACTGCTCGGCTTCGGCTACCCGAAGGACGCGCGGGAGTCGCTCGTCGCCTCCGACCCCCAGACGTTCCTGATGCCGGTGAAGTCGGACCTGCGTTACAACTGGGTGCGGCTGCGGCTGGACCGCGTCGACCCGGACGAGCTCGCCGAACTCCTGGTCGACGCGTGGCGGATGTGCGTCTCCAAGAAGGTCGCCGCCGAATACAGTGGCTGACCGGGAACCGGCGGCGTGTGCTGCCCGGAATCCCGGAGGTGCGCGCCTAGTCTCGCGAGTGAGCATCGTAGGGAGCGACGCGAGCGAGGAGCCGAGCGAGCCCTGTGATGAGCGCTCGCGCGAAGAACGGGAGATCCAGTGCGCCAGCTGCGTTTCGTGATGGTGACCGAGGACGGCGACCAGCTCCTGCTGGAGACGATGGATGGCTCCGAGCGGTTCGTGGTCACTGTCGACGCCGCCCTGCGCGACGCCACGGACACCGACCTGCCCCGCTCGGTCGAGCACGCCACCGCCGAGGATCCGATTCCTGCCCCGAAGCCGATCCCCCCACCGGTGGCCGCGACGCTCGCGCCCCCTGAGCGGCATCCCGCGCACGCCGCCCACGAACCGGCCGACCAGCCCCAACCGACACCGGCGCCGGCAGTCGCCGCGACCGGCGGCATCACCGGCGCGGCGCCCATCAGCCCGCGCGAGATCCAGATCCGGGTCCGCGCCGGCGAGTCACCCGAGCAGGTCGCCGATGCGTACGGCATGTCGCTCGAGCGGGTGATGCGTTTCGCGGCGCCGGTCGTGGACGAGCGCCTACGCATCGCCGACGAGGCCCGGCGCGCCCGCGCCCGGCGCAGCGGCGGTCCCGAGGGCAGCGAGGGCAAACTCGTCCAGTTCGGCGAGACGGTCGACGCCCGGTTCCGGGCCTACGGAATCGACGCCGAAACGATCGCCTGGAACTCGCGCCGCCGCGATGACGGCGAATGGCTCGTCGTGGCCGACTGGCTCGGTGGCGACGGCAACCACAGCGCCGAATGGCTGTTCTCGCGGACCGGCCGGTCGGTGACACCGCTCGACGACACCGCGGCGGACCTGCTCAGTGACCGGCCCATCCGTCCGGTCGCGCCACCGGAGCCGACGCGCCCCTCCCTCGTGTCGGCGCCGGCGCTCGCCCCGGGGATCGTCGCGTTCCCGCCGATGCCCGATGCCCACACCGGGCCGGTTCCGCAGCTGGAAGAGGTCTTCGACCAAGAAGCACCGCCCGAGGGCCCGCGCCAGGTCCCGCCGCTGGTTCCGGCCGCCTCGGCGATGCACTTCGATGCTCCGCCGCTTCCGCTCGGGATCACCGATCCGCCCGGGCGCCCTGGCGTCGGTGCACTGCGCAACCTCGGCGTCACCCGCCGCGACGAGTCCGACGAGGAACGGGCGGCCCGGGCCCGCGTCCCGTCCTGGGACGACATCATGCTGGGCGTGCGCCGCAAGGACATCGACTGACCCGTCCGGCCGCCTTGCGTTGAAGTGCGGTTGAGGTCCTAACGTCCTGGCGTGCCTGAAACTGAGTCGCACCCTGTCGGTAGAGCAACGTACCGTCGACGGACGTGACGACGCCCGTGCATACCGAGGCGGTGGCCGGGCAGCAGAGCACCCTGGCCACCTTGCTCCGGCTGCGCCGTTGGGCCCGTCCGCACCGGGGCGCGATCGTGTTCATGTTCGCCGCGGCCACCGGCGCTATGCTCGCCCAGTCGCTCGTCCCGCTCGTGATCGGGCGGGTCGTCGACGGCCCGATCCGCCATCGCGACACCGCGGGGCTGTGGCCGCTGAGCGGTTTGGCCCTGCTGCTCGGCATCGCCGAGGCCGGTCTGTTCTTCGCCCGCCGGCGGGCGATGGCCGTCGCCGCGCTCGGGGTCGAGACCGATCTGCGCCGGGACCTGTTCGCTCACCTGCAGCGGTTGCCCGTCGCATTCCACGACCGCTGGCCGTCCGGTCAGCTGCTGTCGCGACTTACCACCGACCTGTCGACGCTGCGCCGGTTCATCGGTCTGGCCGCGGTCTTCCTCTTCGCCAGTTCGCTCACCATCTGCGTCGTCCTGGTGCTGCTGATCCACATCCAGGTCTGGCTCGGCCTGATCGTGCTCGTCTCGATGGTGCCGCTGGTCGTCACCACCCGTCGGTTCGAGCTGCGCTACAGCCAGGACGCCCGCCGCGCGCAGGACCTCACCGGGGACCTCGCGACGTCGGTCGAGGAGTCGGCGCAGGGCATCCGGGTCATCAAGTCCTTCGGCCGCCGCGCCTACATGCTCACCCGCTTCCGGGCCGACGCCGAGCGGCTGCGCGGGGCCGAGCTGACCAAGATCCGCACCCTCGGCATCTTCTGGGCGATGCTCGAGGGCCTGCCGCAGGTGATCCTGGCCCTGGTGACCGTGGGAGGCGTCTACGCCACCGCGCACGGCGCCATCTCGGTCGGCCAGCTCGTGGCGTTCGTCGCCCTGTTCCTAACGCTGATCTGGCCGATCATCATGCTCGGCTGGCTGCTGGCGTTGACGGAAGAGGCCGGCAGTGCGTGCCGACGGATCTTCGAGGTGCTCGACACCGAGCCGACGATCGTCGACCCGCTCGAACCGGTCGTGGCCGAGTCCGGCACGACGCTGGTCTTCGAGGACGTGCGCTTCCGCTTCGCCGACTCCGACGTGGACGTCCTGCGCGGGGTCGACCTCGAACTGCGGGCCGGCGAGACGATGGCGCTGGTGGGCGGCGTCGGCTCGGGCAAGACGACGCTCACGGCGCTGGTGCCGCGCCTGTACGACGTCACCGGGGGACGGGTGCTGATCGGCGGGGTGGACGTGCGCGACCTGCGCCTCGACCAACTCCGGCACGCCGTCACCACCGCGTTCGAGGACGCCACGCTGTTCTCGGCCAGCGTGCACGAGAACCTCACTCTCGGTCGAGCCGGCATCACCGACGACGACGTCCACGAGGCGATCGGCGTCGCCCAGGCCGACTTCGTCTACGACCTGCCCTTCGGACTCGACACCCGGATCGGTGAGCAGGGGTTGTCGCTGTCCGGCGGCCAGCGGCAGCGCCTGGCGCTGGCCCGGGCCGTGCTCGGGCGCCCACGCGTCCTTGTCCTCGACGACCCGCTGTCCGCGCTGGATGTGCACACCGAGTCGCAGGTCGAACAGGCGCTGCGCCGCGTGCTCGCCGGCACCACCGCGCTCGTGGTCGCCCACCGCCCGTCGACCGTCATGCTGGCCGACCGGGTGGCGCTGCTGGCCGACGGCCGAGTCGCCGCGGTCGGCACCCACCGCGAGCTGCTCGACACCGTGCCGGCCTACCGCATGCTGCTCAGCCAGTCGTCCGAGCTCGAGGGGGTGACGACATGACCGACGTCGTCGACAGCGGGACGGAGACGAGCTGGCAGGGACGCCTGACCGCCGAGGAGAAGGCCAAGGCCGACGCGCGAGAGGCGATCGCCCGCGGCATCAAGCTGCGCACGCAGGGCCGCCGGCTGCTCGGCGAACTCGTCCGCCCGTACAAGCGGCGCATCGTCGGTGTGCTGCTGATCGTGCTGGTGCAGGTGGCGGCCACGATGGCCGCGCCATGGCTCGTCGGCGTCGCGATCGACAACTCGCTGCCGGCGGCGAGGCACGGGCGCTACACGTCGCTGCTGGTGGTGGGCGCGCTGCTGCTCATCGCGGCGCTGTTGTCCGGTGGGCTGCGGTCGGTGTTCGTGATGCGCAGCGGGGCCATCGGGCAGGACATCCTGTACGACCTGCGCCGTCGCGGCTTCGACCACATGCAGGCGTTGTCGGTCGCCTTCCACGAGCGGTTCACGTCCGGCAAGGTGATCTCCCGCCTGACCTCGGACGTCGACACGCTGACCGAGCTGCTCGACAGCGGCCTCGACGGGCTGCTCACGGCCCTGTTCAACAGCACCGCCATCGCGGTGCTGCTCCTCGTGCTCGACCCCCCGCTGGCCGCGATCGCCCTCGGCTCGCTCATCCCGTTGTGGCTGCTGTACCGCTGGTTCTCCCCGCGGGCGGCCGCCGCTTTCGGGCGCACCCGCGAGACCGTCGCGACCATGATCGTGAACATCGTCGAGTCGTTCAACGGCATCCGCGCTGTGCAGGCGTTCCGGCGCGAGAAGCGCAACGACGCGATCTTCGCCGACCTCAACGACCGGTATCGCGAGGCCAACCGCGAGACGTTCAACCTGCAGGCGTACTTCATTCCGGGCACCGCACTCATCGGCAACATCGCGACGGTCGCGGTGCTGCTCGTCGGGGGTTACCGCGTCGCCAACGGCGGACTGGAACTCGGCGTCCTCACGTCGTTCCTTCTGTACCTGCGCCAGTTCTACGACCCGATGCAGGACATCGGCGTCTTCTACAACTCGCTGCAGTCGGCCACCGCCGCGCTCGAGAAGATCGCGACAGTCCTCGCCGAGCCACCCGGCGTGCCCGAGCCCATCTCGCCCACCGCGCTGACCAGCCCGGTGCGCGGACGGGTGTCGCTCGACCGGGTCACCTTCGCCTACCGCGCCGACCGGCCGGTGCTGCCCGAGCTGTCCCTCGACATACCGGCCGGCCAGACGGTGGCCTTGGTGGGGGCCACCGGAGCGGGCAAGACGACCATCGCCAAGCTCATCTCACGCTTCTACGACCCGACCACCGGGACGGTGCGGCTGGACGGCGTCGACCTGCGCGACATCGCCGACCCCGAACTGCGCAACGCCGTCGTGATGATCACCCAGGACGGCTTCCTGTTCTCCGGCTCGGTGGCCGACAACATCGGCTTCGGGCGGCTCGACGCGACCCGTGACGAGATCGTCGCGGCGGCCGCGGCGGTGGGCGCCCACGAGTTCATCAGCCGCCTGCCCGAGGGTTACGACACCGACGTGCGCAAGCGCGGCGGGCGGCTCTCGGCCGGGCAGCGGCAGCTGGTCGCCTTCGCTCGCGCCTTCCTCGCCGACCCGGCCGTGCTGATCCTCGACGAGGCGACCTCCTCGCTCGACGTGCCGACCGAGCGCGCGGTGCAGCGTGCCCTGCGCACCGTGCTCGCCGAGCGGACGGCGCTGATCATCGCGCACCGCTTGTCGACCGTCGAGATCGCGGATCGCGTCCTCGTCCTCGCCGACGGCCGGGTGATCGAGGACGGCACGCCCGATGCGCTGGTCGAAGCCGGCGACGGGCACTTCGCCGCGCTGCACTCGTCGTGGCGCGACTCCCTCGTCTGACCCGCGCCGTCTCTCGGTGATCAGACCGTTTGTGTCGAATAGCGACCAGAATCGTCTGTTGATCACCCTCAGCGGGAGATCCGCTGCACCGTTCCCACAGCGGTGCCGGTGATCCAGAGCACGTCGCTGCCCCGCGAGACGGCTACCGAATTGGGCTGCCGCACGGTCGGGTACGACGCGATCACCCGCGGTCGGTCGGTCCGGACGTCGATGCCGACCACCTGGTTGCGGGCGGTCAGCGTCACCCACAGCGTCCCGGTGGTGGCGTCCATCGCCATGCCGTACGGCGTTCCGGGCAGCGCCAACCGACCGGCCATGCGGAGCGGGGCGATCGTGAACAGCAGCAGCGCATTGCCTCGCGTGTCGACGACGGCCACTCGATTCGGGTCGACCAGCTGGTCGTGGGTCGGCCCGTCGCCGGCCGCGGCCACGGCCGTCCGTTTCAGCGTCGTCAAGTCGTAGCTGCTGATCGTGAACGCGCCCACATCGACGACGAGCGCGCGGGACTGATCGCCGATCACGCCGCCCGGCTGCTTCAGGCCGGAGATCGTTGCCCGCACCCGTCCGTCCCGGATGATCGAGATCGATTTGCCGAACTCGTCGCCCACCACGACGTCGCCGACCGCGGCGGCGCTCGCATCGTGGGGTTGCCGCAGCACGGCGGTCGTGCGCGTCGGCCCGCCGGTCAACGACACCTCGAGCAGCTGGTTGACGCTCTCGACCGGGACGAGCACGGGGCCACCCGGGCCGGCCAGTTGCAGGTGCCGCACCGATCCGGGCAGGTCAACGGTGCGGCGGACGACGAGGGTGTCCGGGCTGAGCAGCAGCAGCCGGTCGGGATTGCGCACGGCCACCGCCACCGTGTCGGTGCTCCGGTCGTATACGACGCCTTCCGGACCGTCGCCCACCAACACCGACTGACCGGCGGCCGGGCCCAGCATCCTCGGCGCCGTGGCCGGTTCGGCCGCGCCCGGGGCGTGACCTGCGCCTGAGCAGCCGGCCAGCGCCAGAACGACCAGCGCGACAGCAGCGATTCGCTTCATGACCTGTGTTCGTCGCGCGAGGCGGCGAAGGATCCCGTCGCGAAGTGGAACCGAGCGGCGCCCGGTCACGAACTGTCAGTGACCAACACTTCCAGGAGGATGCAATGCGCGTAACCACCAAGCTTCTGACGGGCGTCACCGCCCTTGGCCTGGCGGCCACCACCATGACCGCCTGCAGCAGCAACGCCAAGAAACCGGTCGGCCAGTTCAAGACGCTCACCGGCAACACCACGACCGTCGTGCTCGACCCCGCTTTCGTCGCTGCCCTCGGCACGCTGAAGTTGACGCCGGGCACGTTCGGCACAGCCAAGATCCAGTCGACCGGCGGCAACACCGACGCCGTCTTCCCGATCACCGGCGGCAACGCCAAGATCTACAAGAAGGGCGACGTCACCCCCTACGTTCAGGGCGAGGTCGATCACGCGGGCAGCGGGCTGACGCTGGCATCCGGCGGCACCACGGTGACGATCAAGGACTTCGTCATCCACCCCGGCAACAACTCGAACCTCACCGGCGAGGTCGACGTGACGGCCGGCGGCAAGACCACCGTGGCCGCGAAGAGCCTCAAGTTGTTCGATCTCGATGGCAACACGCTGCAGACGCCGACCATCAGCTCGGACGGTGTGGCCACCCTGCAGGGCACCACGATCTACCTGTCGGCCGAGGCCGCGAAGGCGCTCAACGGCGTCTTCAAGACCAACGCGCTGGCCGGCGGCCAGAAGGTCAAGATCGGTACCGCGATCATCAAGGCGACCGGCAAGTAGTCGACGCCGCACCGCTCGCGACGGCCGCGCAGCTCGCCAGAGCTGCGCGGCCGTTCGGCGTTCGGCGAGCGTCTAGGCGAGATGGGCGAAGGCCACGGCGGCCGCCGTCGCCACGTTGAGTGAGTCAACGCCGTCGGCCATCGGGATTCGCACCCGGAGGTCGGCGGCGGCGAGCGCGTCGACGGACAGCCCTGGCCCTTCGGCGCCGAGCAGGACGGCCCAGCGCTCGGGCACGGCGACATCGCGCAGGGCGACCGCGGTCGGATCCGGGGTCAGGGCCAGCACGGTGAACTCTCGCACCACGTCGAGCGCCGCCGGCCACGGGTCGGGCAGCACCGCGAACGGCACCCGCAGCACGTGCCCCATCGAGACGCGCACGCTGCGGCGGTACAGCGGGTCGGCGCACCGCGCGTCCAGCAACACCGCCTCGATGCCGAACGCCGCGGCGTTGCGGAACAGTGCACCGAGGTTCTCGAAGTCGTTCAGCCCCTCCAGGACGGCGACGCGCCGCGCGGAGCGCACGAGGTCGGCGGCGTCGAGCGGAGCCGGCCGGTCGGCCGAGGCCAACACCCCACGCGTCACCCGGAAGCCGACGACATCGGACAGCAGCCACTTGTCGACGCTGTACAGCGGCACCTGCAATGGCTCCAGCACCGGGCGCAGCGCGGCGATCCGAGCCGGCACGCCGACCACCGCCCGCATCGAATAGGGCGAGGCCGCGAGCCGCTGCACGACGTTCACGCCCTCGGCGATGACGATGCCACGCCGGTCGGGCCGGACGTCGGCGTCCATCAGGTTGCGGAAGTCGTCCAGTCGCGGGTCGGCCGGGTCGGACACCACCTGCATCTGGTCAGGAGCCCCCGAGCAGCACGAGGACGAGCGCGATCACGGCCGGCGCACCCTGCACCAGCAGGATCCGCTTGGAGACAGTCAGCCCTCCGAAGATCGCGGCCACGACCACGCACGCGAGGAAGAACACCTTGAACTGGAATGCCGCGGTCTCGTGCGTGACCAGCCCCCATACGAGGCCGGCCGCCAAGAAGCCGTTGTAGAGCCCCTGGTTCTTGGCCAGCGTGGCGCTCTGCTCCGCCTGCTCGGCGGTGGTGCCGAAGGCCGCCCGTCCCCGTGGGGTCGTCCACAGGACCATCTCGAGAAACATGATGTAGACGTGCTCGAGCGCGACGATCGCAACGAAGATCTCGCCCGCGGTCTTCATTCCGTGCCTTGGCGTTGCCTCGTCGGACGGGTCACGCGAGCACGGTAGCGGTCCGGCCGCGCGACCGCTCGGTCAAGCCGCGGCACGGACGCGAGTGGTGACCAGCTCGGCCACGTCGGCAGCGTGCATGCCCCGATGACGGGCCAGTACCACGGCCAGACCCAGAGCGCTGAGCAGGCAGACGACGCCGCCCCCGATGAGCCCCCAACGCGGGCCGGCGGCTCCGGCCAGCCAGCCGATGATCGGCGCGCCGAACGGCGTCCCACCCATGAAGCACACGAGGTAGAGCGCCATCACGCGACCCCGCATCGTCGGCGCGACGCCGAGTTGGACATTGGCATTGGCGGCGGTGGTCACTGAGAGCATCGCCAGGCCGGTGGGGACGAGGGCGACGGCGGTCCAGGCGAAGTCGGGCATCAGCCCGGTGGCGATCTCGCCGACGCTGAACGCGGCGGCCGCGCCCAGCAGGAAGAGCGACGACGGGCGCTTGGTCCGGCGGGTGGCCAACACGGCGCCGCAGAACGCACCGACGGCCAGCGCAGTGGACAGCAGGCCGTAGCCGCTGGCGCCGCGGTGGAAGACCTGCTTGGCCATCAGCGCGCAGGTGATCGCGAAGTTGAGGCCGAACGTCCCGAACACGAAGATCAGCACCATCGTCATGACGAGGTCGCGCCGGGCCCGCACGTAGCGGAATCCCTCACGCAGCTGCCCGCGCGCCCGGGCAAGGGGCGGTGACGGGAAGAGTTCGGCGGGGCGCATCATCGCCAGTCCGACCAGCACCGCGACGCTGGAGGCGGCGTTCGTCACGAACGCCCAGCCGGTGCCGACAGCGGTGATCATCACGCCGGCGACGGCCGGACCGAGGATGCGCCCGGTGTTGAAGATGGCCGAGTTGATGCCGACGGCGTTGGTGAGCTCGTCGCGGCCGACCATCTCGACGACGAACGACTGCCGCACGGGTGTGTCGAGCGCGGTGATGACGCCGAGAACCGTGGCGAGCGCCAGCACGTGCCAGTACTGCACCACTCCGGTGATGTCGAGGAGGCCGAGCAGCAGGGCGACCACTCCGAGCGCCGACTGGGTGACGAGCAGCATCCGGCGCTTGTTCAGCCGGTCGGCGAGCACGCCGCCCCACAGGCCGAACAAGAGTGACGGGCCGAACTGCAGCGCCGTCACCACACCCAGCGCGGTGCCGGAGTTGGTGAGTTCGAGGACCAGCCAGTCCTGCGCCACTCGCTGCATCCAGGTGCCCGTCAGCGAGACCAGCTGCCCGCTGGCGTAGAGCCGGTAGTTGCGCACGCGCAACGACCGGAACATGCCAGTGCGTTTACGCTCGAGCGGGACTGTCGTTGCTGCGGTGTCGAGTTCAGTCACTTTTGTTCGGCCAGCTTGTCGAGGATGGGGACGACTTGCTGGATGAGAGCGCGCTCCTCGGCAGTCAGGGTGGCGAGCCGGCGGGTCAGCCAGGCGTCGCGGGAGCGGCGTTCGGAGTCGAGCAGGGCCGTGCCGGCGTCGGTGATGCCGATGATGGCCTGACGGCGATCGGTCGGGTGCACTTCACGGCGCACCAGGCCGCGCTCCTCGAGATTGGCCAGCACCTTGGTCATCGACGGCGGCTGCACGCGTTCGCAGTTGGCGAGCTCGCCGGCGCTCATCGGACCGTGCTTGCGCAGGGTGGCCATGGCCGAGAGCTGGGTGAGCGTGACGGACATGTCGACGCGCTGGTTGCGGACGATGCGGGTAAGCCGGAGCAGAGCCGGCCTCAACAGGGAGGCGAGCTCGGCAATCGTGGTCCGGTTCGCCGTCGTCATCACTAGTTAGTCTAGCTAACGAACGACCGGATCGCCACCGAGTAGGGCGTCGGCGAAGCGGCCGATCAGCTCGTGGGCGCGGGGCAGCGCGGAACCGTCCACCGCGCGGATCGGCACGGCTCCGCTCAGGCTCGAGGTCCAGAAGGCCGGACGAGCGGCCAGCTCGGCGAGATCGAAACCGCGCAACACCGTCGGCCGCCCTTCGTCGCGCGCAAGATCCAGAAGTGCCCGCCGGGTGACGCCCGGCAACAGGTCGTCGCGCAACGGAGGGGTGACCAACGTGCCGTCCGGCTCGACGAGGAAGACGTTGCCGCGGTCGGTCTCGAGCACGGTGCCGTCCGCGCCGACGAACAGCGCGTCCGCCGCGGCTGCGGCCCAGGTGCGGTCGGCCCACTTGTGCCGCCACAGTCCGGGCGGCCGGCGGACGCCGGCGAACTCGCCGGGACCGGGGGCGCCACGAGCAGGGGCCGCGGTGACCTCCGCCTGCAGATCCGGCCGCACGAGCACCCGCAGGACGGCGCGGCCGCTGGGTATCGACCTGGCGGCATTCCGGACGCGGGCGGCCAGGTCGCCGGGCAGGCCGCAACCGAACAGCTCGCGGCACGACCGGTCGAGCCGGGCCAGGTGGTCGGGCAGCCGGACCGCGACGCCGTCGCGTCCGAGCACGGTCTCGAGCAGCCCGCCCGCAAGCAGGTTCCGGTCGGCTCGGGCGGGTGGCTCCTCGAGCTCGCGAACGGCCTCGGCCGCGGCCAGCAACGGCGCCGCCTTGTGCCCGCACTCCTGCCACTCGAGCATCGGCACGCTGTCGGCGGTGATGCCGCCGCCGACGCCGAGCTCGATCCGGCCGTCGGCGATCTCGAAGGTCCGGATCGCGACGCTGAACTCCGCACCCCAGAGCGGACTGCTGAAGCCGACCGCTCCCGTATAGGTGCCGCGGCGCGCCGACTCGAGCTCGGCGATCGCCGCCACCGCCCGCAGCTTCGGGGCGCCGGTGACTGAGCCGGGCGGAAACGCGGCGCGCAGCAGGTCGGCGTCGGTGACGTCGGGCCGTAGCTGCGCCTCGACCGAGGAGACGAGGTGCCACACGCCGGGATGCGGCCGGACGTCGAGCAGCGCCGATGCGCGCACTGTGCCGATGTCCGCCACCCGGCCCAGGTCGTTGCGGACGAGATCGACGATCATGACGTTCTCGGCCACGTCCTTCGCCGACCGGCGCAGCGCGGCGGCATTCCCGGCCGTGTCCGGACCGCCGCGGGGGACGGTGCCCTTGATCGGCGAGCTGAGCACGCGGCGGCCGCGGCGGCGGAGGAACAGTTCCGGGCTCAGGCTGACCACGGCGGGGTTCCCGGACAGGTACGCCCCGTAGCCCGGTTGCAGCCGGCCGGCCGCCGCGGCGAAGAGGGCGGCCGGGCTGCCGGCGAACGCCGCGCCGAGCCGGGTGCAGACATTCACCTGGTAGAGCTCACCGGCGCGGATCAGCTCGACCGCCCGCTCGACGGCGGCCAGGTGGACGGCCGCGGGCGGACCGGTGAAGGTGCCGGTCGTCCACGGACCGCCGGAACCGTCCGACGCCAAGGCCGCGCGCCAGGCCGCCTCGCGTTCGGTGAGCGCCGCCTCCCGTCCGTCGCTCGCGAGGAACTCGAAGCGCCATCGGCCGGCGACGAGTCGGACGACGTGATCATGGAACGCGAGGGCCGACGGACCGTCGTACGCGAGCCGGCCGAACCAACCACCGCCCACCAATGACCCGGCGCTGGCCGAGACCTGTGGAAGATCGTCGAGGGCCGCGAGCGCATCGATGCCGGCGGCGAGTTCGACGACGGGATGCGACGTCAGCATCGGTGACCCGTCGGCCCATTCGCCGAACAATGCCACCAGGCCGGGCCAGTCGGACACACGGCGCAGCAGGTCCGGCGCCGACGGACCGGGGCCGAGATCGACGCACTCGGCCCGGTAGCGGCCGCCGGTCAACGTCATCGCAGTACGCTTCGGCGCGTGCCCGACCTCGTGACCCCGCCAGCCGTGCAGATCAACGCGCGCCGGATCGTGGCGGTCGGCACCCTCATCTGGTTCGTGGCGTTCGTCGCGCTGCTGCCGTTCTGGAAGTGGCTGGGCGAGCACGGCCACCGCATCTGGCTGTGGACGTGCCTGGCCGGCTGGGTACTCGGCCTGCTCGGTCTGGCCGTCATGGTGCGCCACCGACGGGCCGGGCGCACGATCTAGTCCGCGCTGATCTCTTCACCGTCGTCGTAGACGAGTTCGGCCGGTTCGGCGACCGCGCTGGTCTCGACGGCGACCTGCGAGTGGGCCCCGCAGCCGTACTCGACGCTGACGACCTGCCCGTCGCTGTCGGTGATCTCGTTGCCGCAGACCCCGAACGCGGCCTGGAGCGACCCGGCGAGCGGCAGGTAGAAGCCGCAGGTTCCGCAGTGCGCGGGTGCGTTGCGCGCCATCGGGGTCTCCGGCCCGCGGTCGCTCTCGTGCCACCGCTCCGCGGCCAGCAGCCGGCCCTCGCGGGACAGCACACGCTCGCGCCCCAGGCCGAGTTCGAAGGCGACGGCCTCGACCGCCGGGTCGTCGGACAGGACGTAACCGGGCACGAGCCGCGGGTCGCCTGGTGGCGGCGGAGGCAGCAGGTCACCAGGGCTGAGGTCACCCGGGCGCACCCGTTCCTCCCACGGCACCCACGGCGGCGGGCGCAGTGCGCCGTCGCCCGGGAGCAGGACGACCTCGTCGACGGTGACCGTCTTGCTGCGCGACACGCGGGCGACGGTGACCGCCCAGTACCAGCCGACGTAACCGGGCAGGGTGGCGGCGAACGCGTGGGTGGCGACCCGATCGACCTCGGGCTCGGCCCGGACACCGAGGTGCTCGCCCACCGAGTCGCCGCCGACGTCGACGGCGGCGGCCCGCGCGACCTCGACGGCCGCCGCCAGGACGGCGTCGGGCGTGGACCGCGGTTCGGCGGTGGCGACGCTGCTGCTGGGCTCGGGGGCGTCTGGAGTCGTCACGCCTGCATTGTCTCATCGCGGCGTCGACGTCCGGTCGTCCCGGTGGGGCAGGATGGACGCGTGGCCAAAGACAACGACGGGCAACCGCGCAAGCGGTTCTCCAAGTCCGGCCACACGACACACGGACCACGCGCCGGCGGCCCACCGCCCTACAAGCCGCCGCCGGTCCACCAGCCGCCGCCGCCCGTATACCAAGCTCCGCCGGGCTACCAACCGCCGCCGCCCGTGTACCAAGCACCGCCGGGCTACCAACCGCCGCCGGCCTACGAAGCACCGCCGGGCTACCAGCCGCCGCCGGCCTACGAAGCACCGCCGGGTGACGGCTTCAGCTCCCCCACGTACAACAGCCAGCCCGGGCGACCCGAGCGCCCGGCCGCCACGACCGCCGGCGGTGCGGCGCTGCTGATCGGGCGCAGCGCGATCACCCAGACCAACCGGGCCGCCCGCACGGTGACCCGCAAGGTCATCCGGGCCAGCAAGGCCGACGGCGCGCTCGAGTCCGGCCTCACGGCGCTGATCTGGAACCAGGTCCTCAGCTACGGCACCGACGCGATGATCACGGTGTCACTGGCCGGCACCGTGTTCTTCGGCGCGAGCGCCAACGCCCAACGGGGCAACGTGCTGCTGTACCTGCTGATCACGATGGCGCCGTTCGCGGTCGTCGCCCCGGTGATCGGGCCCGCGCTCGACCGGTTGCAGCACGGCCGCCGTTGGACGATGGCCGGCACAGCGCTCGGCCGCGGGGTGCTCGCGCTCGTGATGGCCGCGCATGCCACCGAGCTGCTCGTCCTCTATCCGTGCGCGCTGGGTTCCCTCGTCCTGTCCAAGGCGTACGGAGTCGTCCGCGCCGCCGCCGCCCCCCGCCTGGTGCCGCAGGGGATGACCCTCACCTCGGCCAACGCGCGATTGACGATCTTCGGCCTGGGCTCGACACTCGTCCTCGGCGGCGTCGTCGGCGTGATCATCAAGATCACCGGGTCGTACAGCATGGGTCTGGTCGTCACCGCCTGCGGGTTCTTCGCCTGCGGGTTCTTCGCGTTCCGGCTGCCCAAGCAGGTCGATTCCGCGGCGGCCGCACCCCGCCACCCTGGCGAACCGGTGCGCCCGCGGGCGCAGGCGAAGGTCCCACCGATCTCGCGGATCCAGTCGTGGGCGAAGAAAGGCTTCGACCCGCATCTGGTGATCGCGTTGCAGGGCGAGTCGGTCCTGCGCCTGCTGTCGGGGTTGCTGACGATCTACCTGGCCTTCTACGTCGAGTCGACGCAGCACGGGCTCAAGGCCGCCCTGGAACTCGGGCTGGTGATCGGCGCGGCCGGTGTCGGCAACTTCCTCGGCACCGCCATCGGCACCCGGTTGCACATGGGAGTGCCCGAGCTGCTGATCACCATCTGCACCTGCGCGGCCGGCGCGGTCTGCCTGCTGGTCGCCCTGTCGTTCGATCCGGCGTTCGCGGCGGCCGGCATGCTCGTGGCGTCCGTCGCGAACGCCCTGTCCAAGATCGCGCTGGACGCACTCATCCAGCGCGACGTCGTCGAGACGCTGCGCTCCAGCGCCTTCGCCCGCTCCGAGACGTTCCTGCAGCTGGCCTGGGTCATCGGCGCCGCGATTGCCGTCGCCCTGCCGAGCAAGTCCGACGGCGACGGCGCTCTCGCGTTCGTCGTTGCCGGCGTGATCACACTCGCGGTCGGCGTGGTCGTGTTCCTGCGCCACCGCGTCATGACGCGGGCCGCCGGGTGAAGGTTCTGGTGGTCACGGCCGTGCCGGCCGAGTGCGAGGCGATCGCGGCGGCGCTGCCGGCCGATGCGGATGTCGCGCTGCTCGTCGGCGGGGTCGGGCCGGCGGCGGTCGCCGCGGCCACGGCCCGGGCGCTGGACGGTGTCGACCTCGTCCTCAGCGCCGGCATCGGTGGGGGGTTCGGAGCGCTGTCAGCCGGTGAGGTGGCCGTCGCGTCCACCATCGCCTTCGCCGACCTCGGCGCCGAGACGCCCGACGGCTTCGTGCCGCTGTCACAACTGGGCTTCGGTACTGAGCGTTACGAGGTGGCGCCCAAGCTCGCGGTCGAGCTGGCCGACCGCACCGGGGGGCATCTCGGCACCGTCCTGACCGTCGCGACGGTGACCGGCACGGCGGCGACGGCGACCGCCCTCGCCGAACGGTTCCCGGACGCTGTCGCCGAAGGCATGGAGGGCGCCGGCGTGGCCGCGGCCGCCACGCTCTGCGGTGTGCCGTTCGGCGAGGTCCGCGCGATCAGCAACGCCGTCGGACCGCGCGATCGCGATTCGTGGCAGATCCTCCTGGCGCTGCAGTCTCTGGCCCGCGCGGTGGCGGCGGCGCTGGCATGAAGATCGCGTTCTCGCCGTGCCCGAACGACACCTTCGTCTTCCACGCCTGGGTGCACGGGCTGGTACCCGGCGCCCCGCCGGTCGACGTCACGTTCGCCGACATCGACGTCACGAACACCGAAGCCGAGCGCGGCGCGTTCGACGTCGTGAAGGTGTCCTACGCGGCGCTGCCGTGGCTGCTCGACCGGTACACGCTGCTGCCGAGCGGCGGCGCGCTGGGCCGCGGCTGCGGACCGCTGGTGCTCACTCGCGGCGGTGTCGATTCGCTGGACGGCCGGACGGTGGCAGTGCCGAGCGAGCGTTCGACGGCCTACCTGCTGTTCCGGCTGTGGGCGGCCGGACAACGGCCGGCCCGCATCGACGTCGTCCCGTTCGCGTCGATCATGTCGGCGGTGCGCGACGGGCGTTACGACGCCGGCCTGGTGATCCACGAGGCCCGGTTCACCTACCCGTCGTACGGGCTGACGTCGCTCGTCGACCTCGGCGCGTGGTGGGAGAGCGACACCGGGCTACCGATCCCGCTCGGCGCGATCCTGGCCCGCCGCTCGCTCGACGCGGGAGCCCTGGGCCGAGCGGCGCGGGCGTCGGTCGAGTACGCGTGGGCCAACCCGCAGGCATCGGCCGCGTATGTGGCCGCGCACGCCGACGAGATGGCGCCCGACGTCCAGCAGCAGCACATCGCGCTGTACGTCAACGAATTCACCCGCGACCTCGGCGACGAGGGCTACGCCGCCGCCGAAGCGTTGCTGACAAGAGCCCACCAAGCCGGCCTCACCCCTAGCAGCCCAGCGCTCCGGTGACGCACGGCTGGAGGCGAGGAAAACCGGCCGAACCGACGCCGACCACCTCAGGCAACGACAGCAGTAAAGGTCGGAGAGGCGGTCAAGCGTCCAAGTTATCCGCGAAGGCCCTGAGCAGGCCGGCGATCTTGCGGGCTTCGGCGCGCTCGGGATAGCGGCCCCGGCGCAGCGAGTTCGACGTGTTGTCGAGCAGCTTGATCAGGTCCTCGACCAACGGAGCCATCTCGTCGGCCGGCTTGCGCACATTGCGCACCACGGAGGGCACCGGATCGAGCACCCGGACCTGCATCGCCTGGTTGCCCTTGCGTCCCGACACGATGCCGTACTCCACGCGGGTTCCGGCCTTGAGTTCGGTCAGGCCGTCGGGCAGCGCGTCACGGTGGACGAAGACGTCATCGCCCTCGTCGTTGGAGAGGAAGCCGAAACCCTTGTCCGCGTTGAAGAACTTCACCTTGCCGGTAGGCACCGGGCACTCCTCAGATTCATGTCCAGATAGCAGGCAAGGCACCGCACGCCGGCGGTGCCTCGTGTCTTTCAGGCTACTGCCTGCTCCGCACGGATTCACCCCCGGACGACGGGCCGGATAGAATCGCCTGTCCGACACCAGCGAGAAGGGCTATCCATGGCCGGCACCGCGCCTCGTCTTCCCGAGCAGTTCCGCAACAATTCCCACCGGGTCGACTTCACCGTCTCCGAGCTGGTGTCCGACGCCGCGGGGGCGCACTCCCCATTCGGCGACACCCAGTTCCCGCTGCCGGTCGAGCAGCTGTTCTACAAGCACCCGAAGCCCGAAGAGCGGCCGCACCTCGCCAACGGGCGCTGAGCGCCGCTTCCCGTGGTCGCATCGCCCGAACGGTTCGCCGGCGGCGATGAGCCGACGCCGCAGCCCGCCTCGCTGGTCGAGTGGCTGCGCGGTCGCGACGACGACCAGCTGGTCCGGCTGTTGCGGCTGCGCCCGGATCTCGCGCTGCCCGCCCCGGCCGACCTCGCGGCGCTGGCCGGCCGGGTCGGCGTGCGCACGTCCACCCAGCGCGCCGTCGACGGCCTGGACGCCTTCACCCTCGGCGCCCTGGAAGTCCTGATCCTCGCGGCCGGCGACGACGACGCGATCGACAACCCCCCGTCGGAAGGTCTTCTGCCGCTGCTCGACCGTGCGCTCGTGTGGGGCGATGCCACCCGGGTGCATCTGGTACCGACCGTTCGCGAGTCGGTCGGCCCGTATCCCGCCGGGCTCGGACGGCCCGCTGCTGCCCTCTTCGCGATCGTTCCCGACACCTCGCTCGTCCCCGTGCTGCGGCATCTCGGCCTGCCGCCGGCCGCCCAGCCCCGCGCCGGTGCCGCGGTCGCCGAGGCGCTGGGCGACCCGCAGCGCGTGGCCGCCCTGGTCGCCGAGGCCGACCCGGCCGAGCAGGAGGTTCTCGACCGGCTGGCCGCCGGCCCCCGGTCGGCACGGTGCGCAACTCGCGGCTGGCCGCGACCGGTACCGACCTGACCCCGCCGCATCGGCTGATCAACCGCGGACTGCTTGCCCCCATCGACACGCAGCGCGTCGAACTTCCGCGCGAGGTCGGTCTGGTCCTGCGTGACGGAGCGGTCGGCCGGACGGCGGCGGTTCCGCCGCCGCTGGAGCTGGTGAGCCGGCAGCCGGCCGAACTCGACCGCCTCGGCACCACCGCGGTACTCGAGTTCCTGCGGCTGGTCGATGCGCTCGTCGAGAGCTGGACGGCGCAGCCCCCACCGCTGCTGCGTTCCGGCGGCGTCGGGGTCCGCGAGCTGCGCCGCACGGCCAAGGACCTCGGAGTGGACGAGCCGGTGGCCGCCCTCGTGGCCGAGATCGCCTATGCCGCGTCGCTCGTGAACAACACCAACGGTCCGGAACCGGTGTTCCTGCCCACTGCGGAATATGACGTCTGGCGGGCGCGGGACACCGCTCCGCGCTGGATCACCCTGGCCTCGTCCTGGCTGGCCATGACGCGCCAGCCCAGCCTGGTCAGCCAGCGGGGCGAGCGCGACCGGGTGATCAGCGCCCTCGGCCCCGACGCCGAGCGCGGGACGATCCCGTCGCTGCGCCGGCAGGTCCTCGACCTGCTCACCGGGCTGCCGCCGGGCGCGGCGCCGACTGCCCGTGACGCCGTCCTGGACCTGTTGGCCTGGCACCAGCCCCGGCGGGCCGCCGGCCAGCGCCCGCTCGCCGAGGCCATCCTGGCCGAGGCGGACCTCCTCGGACTGACGGCCGCGGGCGGCGTCACCGGCTACACGCGCACGCTGCTCGCCGGTTCCGCCGCGGCCGCCGACTCGAGCCGAACCTCGGCTGCCGCCGAACACGCCTTGGCCCACGCGCTGCCCGACCCGGTGGACCACTTCCTCGTCCAGCCCGACCTCACGATTGTCGTGCCCGGGCCCCCGGCGCCGGCGATGGGCACCGAGCTCGGGCTGATCGCGGACATCGAATCGACTGGCGGCGCGCACGTCTACCGCATCACCGAACGCTCCGTCCGCCGGGCCCTGGACGCCGGTCGAACCGGCGAGTACCTGGCCCAATTCGTCGAGCAGCACTCGCGCACACCTGTTCCGCAGGCGCTGCGGTACCTCATCGACGACTCCGCGCGCCGGCACGGCGTGCTGCGCGCCGGCGCCGCGGCCAGCTACCTGCGCTGCGACGACGAGGCCCTGCTGGCCCGGGTGCTGGCCGACAAGGACTCCGCTGCGCTCAATCTGCGGCTGATCGCCCCCACTGTCCTCGTCTCCGACGCCCCGGTGAACCGGGTCCTCGACGCGCTGCGGGCGTCCGGATACAGCCCGGCCGCCGAGGCCCCGGGCGGCGACGTCATCACCCTCGGCGCCGACGCCCCGCGGGCACCGTCGCGTCCGCCGGCGCGGTCGGTCACCATGCGCGGCATCGCCGATTCCGACGCCCAGCTCGGCGAGCTCGTCCGCCGCATCCGCTCCGGCGACGCGCTGGCCGAGATCGGGCGGCGGATCCAGCCCATCGCCGCCCAGGTTCCCGGCGTCACCTCGGCGGCGACGATGGAGCTGCTGCGCCGGGCCGTGCGCGAAGAGCAACTGGTGTGGCTCGGCGTCGCCGAACCCGACGGGTCGGCCACCGCGCACGAGATCCATCCCATCTCGCTGGCCGCCGGTTACGTCCGCGGCTACGAGCGCGGCCGGTCCGGCCTCGCGTCCTACCCCGTGCACCGCATCACGGCGGTCCGCGTCCTGGCCGACGAGGACGAGTAGTCCCGATCAGGTCTTCCTCCGGCAGCGTCCTTCCGGCCCCGCTCCCGCGTCGCCCACCGAGGAAAAGGTGATCGTCGGCATGCCTAGGCTCGGACGGGTGATCGTCGTCCGCACCCACCGCGCCGTCATCCGACCGTTCACCGACGGCAACCTCGACCAGTTCGCGGCGATCACCGGCGACCTGGAACTAATGCGCTACGTGGACGTCGGAACCGGCCTCACCCGCGACGAGACCGCGCACTGGATCGATGTCACGCGACGCAACCACGCGAAGGACGGGTGGACGACGTGGGCCGTCGCCGACCCGGACACCGACGAGGTTTTCGGCTATGCCGGCCTGATCCACGGCACCGAGCCGGACACGATCGAGATCACCTATGTCCTGATGAAAGACCGATGGGGACGAGGGCTGGCCGGCGAGATCGTGACCGGGCTGGCCCGCTACGCCTTTGACGTGCGCGGTCTCGACGCGATCTACGCCACCATCCACCCGGACAACGTGGCATCGCGGCGCGTCGTCGAGAAGGCCGGCTTCGAGTACGTCCGGGAGCGGATCGACAAGGACGGGAATCCCGACATCCTGTACCGCTTGTCGGCCTGAATCGAGCTGGAACAGCACATCCCGCGCGGTTGTTTGCGACAATGGACAGTCGCCCAACCGCTTGGAGAAACGTGACCGACGGACCACTGATCGTCCAGTCCGACAAAACCCTGCTGCTCGAGGTCGATCATCCGCTGGCCGCCGAGGCCCGCGCCGCGATCGCACCCTTCGCCGAGCTCGAGCGCAGCCCCGAGCACGTCCACACCTACCGGCTGACCCCATTGGGCCTGTGGAACGCGCGCGCCGCCGGCCACGACGCCGAGCAGGTCGTCGATGCGCTCGTGCGCTATTCCCGGTACGCGGTGCCCCACGGCCTGCTGGTCGACGTCGCCGACACCATGGATCGCTACGGGCGGCTGCAGCTGGCCAAGCACCCGGTCCACGGGCTGGTGCTGATCAGCCTCGACCGCGCGGTGCTCGAAGAGGTGCTGCGGCAGAAGAAGATCACGCCGATGCTCGGTCAGCGGGTCGACGACGACACGGTGCTCGTCCATCCGTCCGAGCGGGGCCGGCTGAAGCAGGCATTGCTCAAGGTCGGCTGGCCGGCCGAGGACCTCGCCGGCTACGTCGACGGCGAGGCGCACCAGATCGACCTCGACCAGGCCAACTGGCACCTGCGCGACTACCAGCAGCAGGCCACCGACATGTTCTGGGAGGGCGGCTCGGGGGTGGTCGTTCTGCCCTGTGGCGCCGGCAAGACGATGGTCGGCGCTGCCGCCATGGCCCGGGCCAACGCCACCACGCTCATCCTCGTCACCAACACCGTGGCCGGCCGTCAGTGGCGGCGCGAGCTGCTCGCCCGCACGTCACTCACCGACGAGGAGATCGGCGAGTACAGCGGCGAGAAGAAGGAGATCCGCCCGGTCACCATCGCCACTTATCAGGTGATGACGACCCGCCGGAAGGGCGAGTACCGCCACCTCGAACTGTTCGACTCGCGCGACTGGGGGCTGATCATCTACGACGAGGTCCACCTGCTGCCCGCGCCGATCTTCCGGTTGACCGCGGACCTGCAGTCGCGCCGCCGGCTCGGCCTTACCGCCACACTCATCCGCGAGGACGGCCGCGAGGGCGACGTCTTCTCCCTCATCGGGCCGAAGCGCTACGACGCGCCGTGGAAGGACATCGAGAACCAGGGCTGGATCGCCCCGGCCGACTGCACCGAGGTCCGAGTGACCCTCACCGACGCCGAGCGGATGACCTACGCGACGGCCGAGCCGGAGGACCGTTACAAGCTGGCGGCGACCGCGCGCACGAAGCTGCCGGTGATCAAGCAGATCGTCGACAACCACCCTGACGACCAGGTGCTGGTCATCGGCGCCTACCTCGACCAGCTCGACGACGTCTCGGCCGAGCTCGACGGAGCGCCGATAATCCAGGGCTCGACGACGACGAAGGAGCGCGAGCGGCTCTACGACGAGTTTCGTCGAGGTGAGTCACGCGTGCTGGTGGTGTCGAAGGTGGCCAACTTCTCCATCGACCTGCCCGAGGCGGCGGTCGCCGTCCAGATCTCCGGCACGTTCGGCTCGCGGCAGGAGGAGGCACAACGGCTGGGCCGGGTGCTGCGGCCCAAGTCCGACGGCCGGCAGGCGCACTTCTACACCGTGGTCGCGCGGGACACGCTCGACGCCGAGTACGCCGCCCACCGGCAGCGGTTCCTGGCCGAGCAGGGCTACGCCTACACGATCGTCGACGCCGACGACCTCCTGCGACCGCTCTGACAGGGCTGGTACTCGGTCTGCGAGCGTCACCGGGCCCAAGGCGATCTTGTACAGACGCGCGGGCTATTTCCGGCGTGTCTGCACAAGATCGCGCTTGCCCGCCCCGTTTAGGTTGATGCCGTGACGACGCCTGCGCTGCCCGAGCCCGACGACAAGGACTGGACGTGGGTGCTGTCCCAGCCGTGTCCTGACTGCGGCTTCGACGCCGGCCAGGTGCCGCGCTCGGAAGTGCCGGACCTGACCCGCCGGTTCACCTCGGTCATTCGCGAAGCGCTCGCCCGGCCTGATGCGACGGTCCGCCCGCAGCCGGCCGTCTGGGCGCCCGTGGAGTACGGCTGCCACGTCCGCGACGTCTGCCGGATATTCGATCGGCGCCTGCAACTCATGCTGACCGAGGACGATCCGCTCTTCGACAACTGGGACCAGGACGCGACCGCTGTCGAGAGCCGCTACTGGCAGCAGCTGCCGGCGACGGTGACCGGCGAGCTGGCCGAGGCCTCCGACGCCATCGCCGACGACTTCGCCCGGGTGGAGGACGAGCAGTGGGGACGGCCGGGTCGGCGGTCGAACGGGTCCGTCTTCACCGTCGAATCGTTCGCCCGCTACTTCCTGCACGACCTCGCGCATCACGCCCGCGACGTGACCAAGTCCGCCGCGCCCTGAGGCAGTCGTGACCTCCACCAGGCGGCAGTGGTAGGCAGGTGGCATGAACTCTCGCCGTCTCTGCGCCGCGCTGGCCCTGTCCTGCCTGCTGGCCGCTTGCTCCTCGTCCACGTCCGGCAAGGGGTCGACCGGCAGCAGCGGTGCCGCCGGGTCGTCCGCCGCCGCTCCCGGCGGCAAGCCCACCGACGCCGCTGGCCTCGGCGGGCTCATGCAGTCGGCGATCGCCGGGATCACCTCCGCGCACATCTCCCTCGACATCGACGCAGCCGGGCAGAAGGTCTCCGGCGCGGGTGATGAGAAGCTGTCGGGCGGCAAGCTGGTCGCGATGGACATCACCGAGCAACTGCCCGGCGGCGCCGGATCGCTGCAGCTGATCATCGTCGGCGGCAAGACCTACGCCAAGCTGCCCGCGTCGCTGAACAAGTCCGGCAAGCCGTACGTCCTGGTCACTCCCGACAGCAGCAACCCCACCGTCCGCGCGCTGGCCGGTTCCTTGGACTCTGCGCTGTCCTCGGCGTCCATCGGCAGCGTCGGCGCGTTCATCACCGCGGCCCAGACCGTCAAGCTGGTCGGGTCGGCGACGGTCAGCGGGGTCAAGGCCACGCACTACTCGGTGGTCGTGGACATCGCCAAGCTGCCGGCCGACCTGCCGGGCAAGGACGCCCTCGCCTCGAGTGGTCTGAAGACGCTGCCGCTCGACCTCTACATCGACGACCAGGGACGCCCGGTCCGGGTGAACGAGGACTTCAAGGTGCAGGGGCAGGAGGTGGCCAGCAACGTCACGGTGACCAACTACAACAAGCCGGTGACCGTCACGGCGCCGCCCGCCAGCGAGGTCAGCACCGACTGATCGGCAGAATGGTGCAGTGCACCCCGCGCTGACGATCCTCGCGCTCGTCGCGGTCGCGGGCGTAGTGGCCGGGCTCGCGCGCCGCTACCAGCGATCCGAGCCCCTCGCGCTGGTCGTGGTCGGTATCGGGTTCTCGTTCATCCCGCATTTCCTCGACATCAATCTGACGCCTGACCTGGTCCTCATCGGGTTGCTGCCGCCGCTGCTCTACGCGGCCGCGATCCGCACCAGCCTGGTGGACTTCAAGGTCAACCGGCGGGCCATCGCCCTGTTGTCGATCGGGCTGGTTGCGTTCAGCACCGTGGCCGTCGGGTTCCTGGCCTGGTGGGTGGCGCCCGGGATCTCGCTGGCCGCCGGCTTGGCGCTCGGCGCGGTCGTGGCGCCCCCGGACGCCGTCGCCGCGACGACGGTCGCCCGCCGAGTCGGGATGCCGCGGCGCATCGTGTCCGTCCTCGAGGGCGAGAGCCTGGTCAATGACGCGACCGCACTGGTCGCGCTGAACACGGCCATCGCGGCGATGACCTCGTCCATCAGCCCGCTCGAGGTGGGCTGGGACTTCGTGCGCGCGGCCGGCGGCGGACTGCTGGTCGGCCTGGCCGCCGCCTTCGTGCTGGCCATGGTCCGGCGGTGGATCAACGATCCGGTCCTCGACACCACGCTGTCCTTCGCCGCGCCCTATGTCGCCTTCCTGCCGGCCGAGGAGATCCACGCATCCGGCGTGCTGGCCGTCGTGGTGACCGGTCTGCTGCTCGGACACAAGTCCGTCGTCCTGCAGTCGGCCAGTTCGCGGATCGCCGAGAACATCAACTGGCGCACCGTCCAGTTCCTGCTCGAGAACGTGGTCTTCCTGCTGATCGGCCTGCAGGTGCGTCCCCTGATCAACAGCGTCCGCCACGAGAACCTCGGTGTCGGACAGGTGGCGTGGCCCTGCCTGGCGGTCCTGGCCGCGACCATCGGCGCCCGGGTGCTGTGGATGTTCGGGATCGCCGCCGTGTTCCGCCTGCTGCGCATGAATGCCTGGGACTGGCGGGTCAGCGCCGTCGTGTCCTGGGCCGGCATGCGCGGTGTGGTGACGCTCGCGGCCGTCTTCCTGTTGCCGGCCGACACCCCGCAACGCGCGTTGCTGGCGCTGGCCGCGTTCACCGTGGTCGCCGGAACACTGCTGATCCAGGGCCTCACCCTGCCGTGGCTCGTGCGGCGGCTCAGGCTGCCGGGACCGGACGCGGCCGAGGACGCGCTGCAGACCGCCGGGCTGGTGACCTCCGCCGCCCGGGCCGGGCTCGCCGTGCTCGACGAGGTGTCGACCGACGACGACCCGCCCGAGGTGCTGGCCGAACTGCGCACCCGGGCCACCAAACGCAGCGACGGCATCTGGGAGCAGCTCGGCCGGTCCCAGAGCGAGCTCGAGCCGCCCGCGGCGGCCTACCGGCGACTGCGGCTGCAGATGTTGTCGGCCGAACGCGGCTCGATCCTGGAGGCCCGAGACTCCGGCGCCTACGACGACGAAGTGCTGCGCCGCGCGCTGATGTCCATCGACGTCGAGGAGTCGATGCTCGACCGCGTCGACGACGCAGCGGCGCGGGTCGACGACGAGCTGACCACCCCGACGAAGCGGGCCGGCGACTGCCCGCACCTGCGCGAGGCGCCCAAGGCCGTCCGGGCGCGGACGCCCGAGGGGTGTGAGGAGTGCTTGCGCGACGGCACCCGGTGGGTCCATCTGCGCCTGTGCCTGACCTGCGGCCATGTCGGCTGCTGCGACTCGTCCCCGCAGAAGCACGCCGCGGCCCATTACCGCGAGGACGCCCACCATCCGGTGATGCGCTCGATAGAGCCCGGCGAGGCGTGGCGCTGGTGCTACGTGGACGACCTACTCGGCTGAGATGCAGACCTTCCTTCCGCTGCCCGACTTCGCCGCCAGCGCCGGCGCCCTCGACGACGTACGGCTGGGCAAGCAACGGGTCGAGGCCTACCAGGTGATCCGCACGCTCGACGAGGTCACCAAGGGCTGGCGGCACCATCCCGTGGTGAAGATGTGGCGCGGGTACGAGGCCGCGCTCGTCGATTACGGACTGGTCGTGTGCCTTGAGTGGACGGGGCGGGGACGCGCCGACACCGTCCACGACAAGTTGCTGGCGCACGCCCGGCCCGGCGCGTCGGTGCTGCCGCCCTGGTTCGGCGACGAGGCGCTGCACGCGAGTCACCGGAGCAACCTGCTGCGCAAGGATCCCGAGTTCTACGGCCGCTACGGCTGGACCGAGCCGCCGGATCTGCCCTACGTCTGGCCCGTCTGAGCCTCGCCCCCTTGCGAGTTGTCCGTGCGTAGCCACGTCATGGTGTGGCGGAGCACGGACAACTCGGAAGGGGAAAGAGCATGACGAAGGGGCGGCCCCTTTCGGGACCGCCCCTTCGGACGTTCAGACCGGCTGACCCTGACGGATCAGAAGTCCATGTCACCGCCGGGCATGCCGCCCCCGCCGCCACCAGCCGGAGCCTTCTCCGGCTTGTCGGCGACGACGGCCTCGGTGGTCAGGAACAGCGCGGCGATCGACGCGGCGTTCTGCAGAGCCGAGCGCGTCACCTTCGCCGGCTCGACGATGCCGTCCTTGAACATGTCGACGTACTCACCGGTCGCGGCGTTGAGGCCCCAACCCGGCTTGAGGCCGAGCACCTTCTCGGAGACGACGCCGCCCTCGAGGCCGGCGTTGATGGCGATCTGCTTGAGCGGAGCGAGCAGCGCGACCTTGACGATGTTCGCGCCAGTGGCCTCGTCGCCGGTGAGCTCGAGCTTCTCGAAGGCGGTGACGGTGGCGTTGGCCAAAGCCACGCCGCCGCCCGGGAGCAAGCCCTCTTCGACGGCGGCCTTCGCGTTGCGAACGGCGTCCTCGATGCGGTGCTTGCGCTCCTTGAGCTCGACCTCGGTCGCGGCGCCGACCTTGATGACGGCAACACCGCCGGCGAGCTTCGCCAGGCGCTCCTGCAGCTTCTCGCGGTCGTAGTCCGAGTCGCTCTTGTCGATCTCGGCGCGGATCTGGTTGACCCGGCCCTCGATCTGCGCGGCGTCACCCGCACCCTCGACGATCGTGGTCTCGTCCTTGGTGGTGGTGAACTTGCGGGCCCGGCCGAGGTCCTCGATCGAGGCGTTCTCGAGCTTCAGGCCGACGGTCTCGGTGATGACCTGGCCACCGGTCAGGATCGCGATGTCCTGCAGCATGGCCTTGCGGCGGTCACCGAAGCCCGGCGCCTTGACGGCGACGGACTTGAACGTGCCGCGGATCTTGTTCACGACCAGGGTGGCGAGGGCCTCGCCCTCGACGTCCTCGGCGATGATCGCCAGGGGCTTGCCGGTCTGCATGACCTTCTCGAGCAGCGGCAGCATGTCCTTGACGTTCGAGATCTTGCCCTCGTGGATGAGGATGTAGGGGTCCTCGAGATCGGTCTCCATGCGCTCTGCGTCGGTGACGAAGTACGCGCTCAGGTGACCCTTGTCGAAGCGCATGCCCTCGGTGAGCTCGAGCTCGAGGCCGAAGGTGTTGCTCTCCTCGACGGTGATGACGCCTTCCTTGCCGACCTTGTCCATGGCCTCGGCGATGATCTCGCCGACCGTGGTGTCAGCGGCGGAGATCGAGGCGGTGGCCGCCATCTGCTCCTTGGTCTCGACGTCCTTTGCCTGGTTGCCCAGAACCTCGGACACCGACGCCACGGCGGCCTCGATGCCGCGCTTCAGCGCCATCGGGTTGGCGCCGGCGGCGACGTTGCGCAGACCCTCGCGGACGAGCGCCTGGGCGAGCACGGTGGCGGTGGTGGTGCCGTCACCGGCGACGTCGTCGGTCTTCTTGGCGACCTCCTTGACGAGCTCGGCGCCGATCTTCTCGTACGGCTCCTCGAGCTCGATCTCCTTGGCGATGGAGACGCCGTCGTTGGTGATTGTGGGAGCGCCCCACTTCTTCTCCAGCACGACATTGCGGCCCTTCGGGCCGAGCGTCACCTTCACGGCGTCGGCGAGCTGGTTCATGCCGCGCTCGAGGCCGCGTCGGGCCTCTTCGTCGAACGCGATCAACTTGGCCATTCTGGGTGGTCCTCACTCTTGGGTGGCACGCTAGTTAAGTGCCGGGTGACAGTGCCCGCGACGGACGGCCCGGAGTGGGCCTCACTGGTATCCGGCTGGCACTCAGCCTAGCCGAGTGCCAATTCAGGTTTAGCACTCGCCCCGGCCGAGTGCAAGCAGCAGCCCGACGGACCGACACCGGGCATATCCTGCGACGATGGCCAATGCCGCGCAGGTCCGGCAGCTCGCCGCCTTCACCGCCGAGCTCTACCGGGCCAAGGCCGTCCTCGGCTACCAGGGCTACGTCAAACACGACGAACTGGCGATGCTCATGCTGCATCCCGGGCGGGACGACCCGTATCCGCTGTACGAGCGGCTGCGCGAGCGCGGACCGATCTGCCGGGCCCGGGTAGGGCCATGGGTCGCGACCAGCCACCCGCTGTGCAACCAGGTGCTGCGCGACCGGCGCTTCGGGGTCGGCCCGGACGGAGCCGAGAGCAACGGCGGCGGCCTTTCCTTCCTCGAGATGAACCCGCCCGACCACACGCGGTTGCGCCGGCTCGCCGCGCCGGCCTTCAGCCCCAAGCAGATGGCCGGCTACGTCCCCCTGATCGAGAAGACGGTGCAACAGCTGCTGGACGACCTGCCGCCTGATGGCCGCGTCGACTTCGTCTCGGCCTTCGCCGCGCCGCTACCCATCGCGGTCATCAGTGAACTGCTCGGTGTGCCGGCCACGCATGCCGACGACTTCGCCCGCTGGGGGGCCACCATCGGCACCGCCCTCGACGGCGTGAAGGGCGTGCGCCACCTGACGGCACTGCTCGCCGCGAACGCCGGCCTCGAGGCGATGTTTCACGAGCTCTTCGAGCGCCGGCGGCGCGAGCCGGCCGACGACGTGGTGTCGCGCATCGTCGCCGCCGAGGGCGACACGGTGACGCCGGCCGAGATGGTGCCGCTGTGCGTCCTGCTGTTCATCGCGGGCTTCGAGACCACGGTGAACCTCATCTCCAACGGCGTGATGGCGCTGGTCGACCACCCCGACCAGTGGGCGGCCCTGCGCGCGGACCCGACCCTGGCCGGCAATGCCGTGGAAGAAGTGCTGCGCTACGACCCGCCCGTGCAGCGCACCGGCCGGGTGGCCCACACCGACGTCGCCCTCGACGGCACGCTCGTGCGACAGGGGGAGTACGTCGTCACCCTGATCGGCGCGGCGAACCGCGACCCGCAGGTTTACGAGGACCCGGCCCGCTTCGACATCACCCGGACGTTGCCGGTGGAGCACCTCGCGTTCTCCAGCGGCATCCACTACTGCCTCGGGCAGCCACTCGCCCGGCTGGAGGCGACGATCGCCCTGGCCGCCCTCGCCGAACGGGCGCCGGGGCTGCGGCGGGCCGGCCGGATGGTCCCGCGCAACGCCGCGACGATCCGCGGGCCGCTGCGGTTGCCGGTCGCCCTCGGTCGTTGAAC
>NZ_JBHEMO010000004.1:0-9709 GCF_046262535.1 Jatrophihabitans sp.
CGGCGCTCGCCTTCCAGGCCTCGTTGCTCGACTGCGGCTCGACGGTCGGGGTCGGCCCGCTGGGCTCGACGGTGCGGCGGCGCGAGCTGACCGAGGGCGCCTGGGTCGATTTGCGGCCGCGCTGGATCAGCGGCGCCGACACGTTGTTCGAGCGGCTGCACGAGGTCGTGCCGTGGCACGCCGAGCGGCGGCCGATGTACGACCGGGTGGTCGACGTGCCGCGGCTGCTCAGCTTCTACGACGAGGCCGAGCTGCTGCCCGACCCGGCGCTGGTGGTGGCGAAGCGGCTGCTCGACGAGCACTACGCCGCCGAATTGGGTGAGAACTTCGCGACGGCCGGGCTGTGCCTGTACCGCGACGGGCGCGACAGCGTGGCCTGGCACGGCGACCGGATCGGCCGCGGGAACACGCACGACACGATGGTGGCGATCATCGTGCTCGGGGCGCCCAGGGCACTGTTGCTGCGCCCGCGCTACGGGGGCGGCCCGACGATCCGCAATGAGCTCGGGCACGGCGACCTCCTGGTGATGGGCGGGTCGTGCCAGCGCACCTGGGAGCACGCGGTGCCGAAGACCGCGCGGGCGATCGGGCCGCGGATCAGCGTGCAGTTCCGGCCCCGCGGCGTGCGCTGAGAGCTGCCTCACCTCGCCCGCCGGCCGACGTCACAGAACGCCGTCCCAGCTCGTCTGATGTTCGAGGGTTCAAGGTTGGAATGTCAGGACGGTGATTGGTCATGCACGTTTTCGTAGCAGGTGGCGCCGGGGTTCTCGGGCGGCGGTTGGTGCCGATGCTCGTCGCCCAAGGCCATGATGTGACGGCGACCACGACGGACGCGGGCAAGCGCGCCTTGCTCGCCGAGCTCGGCGCCGACCCCGTCGTCATGGACGGCCTCGACGCGGAATCGGTCGGTACGGCGGTCGCCGCGGCCCGGCCGGACGTGATCGTCAACCAGATGACGGCGATCTCTCTGCCGCACGGCGGCAAGCCCGACATCAAGCACATGGACCGCTGGTTCGCCACCACCAACCGGCTGCGCACCGAGGGAACCGACCACCTGCTGGCGGCCGCCGAGGCAAGCGGCGTCGCGCACTTCGTCGCGCAGAGCTACGGCAGCTGGAACGGCATCCGCGAGGGCAGCTGGATCAAGACCGAGGAGGAACCGCTCGACCCGCACGTCGGGACGGTCGCCCAGCCCGGGATGGCCGCCATCGCCTACCTGGAGAACGCCGTGGGCGCGGCCGGCGGGGCCATCCTGCGCTACGGCGGCTTCTACGGACCGGGCGCGAGTGACGACCAGGTCGAGCTCGTGCGCAAGCGCCAGTTCCCGCTCGTCGGCGGCGGCACCGGGTACAGCTCCTGGATCCACCTCGACGACGCGGCCACCGCGACCGTCCTCGCCGTGGAACAGAAGGCCACCGGCGTCTTCAACATCGTCGACGACGAACCGGCCCCGGCCAGCGAGTGGCTGCCGTACCTCGCCGAGTGCGCCGGCGCCAAGCCGCCGATGCGCGTGCCCAAGTGGCTCGCCCGAATGATCGCCGGCGACGTTGCGGTCGCCATGATGACCGAGGGACGCGGGTTCTCCAACGCCAAGGCCAAGCGCGAGCTAGGCTGGCAGCTGCGCTACCCCTCGTGGCGGCAGGGCTTCAAGGAAGCACTCAACTGACGAGCTCTACAGCCGGTGGGTCGGCGGACCGCTGCGCTGCATGCGGCCGCCGACCCGGGTGGCGACGACGGCGCCGTGCTCGACGAGCGCCTCAACGACGATCAGCGACGGACGGCCCAGCGTCCGGCCCTGCGCGATCTGCCACCGGTGCCATCCGTCGGGTCCGCCGCCGTGCCTGGCCAGGTAGGCGCCGAGCGCGCACGCAGCCACTCCGGTCGCCGGGTCCTCGACGTAGCCGGCCCGGCGGGGGAACTGCCGCGCCGCTGCGTCCGCACCCGCGGCGTCGAGCGTGAACGGATAGAACCCGGTCACGTCGAACTCGTCGCACGCCGCCCAGAGTTGCTCGAAATCCGGTGTCAGATCGTCAAGTGCGGCTTCGTCGGCCAGCGCGATCATCAGCTTGGGACGGGCCGTCGACACCGCCTGGATCGGCCCCACCCCGGCCGCGACCGACGATCGCGGGGCGCCGAGCGCGGACAGCACGCGGTCGCGCCCGTCCTCGTCGACCGGCTCACCGAACTGCGGCGCGAACTGGGCCACGGTCGCCTCCCCCGCGTCGGCGTCCCAGGCGACGTCCAGCACCCCGAGCGGCGTCTCGACCGCGGCCGGGCTGCGGGGCAACCGGCCGGACTGGCCGAGCAGGACGGCCGACGCCACCGTCGCGTGCACGCACATCTCCATCTCGTGCAGCGGGACGAAGTAGCGCAGGCGCACGTCGCCGCCGGCTTCCGGCGGCAGCACGAACGCCGTCTCGGCGCCGAACTCGGCCGCCCTCGCCTGCAGCTCGGCCGTCGTCGCCCCCTCGGCGCCGAACACCACCGGGCACGGGTTGCCGCCGCCCGGGCTGTCGGCGAAGACCGTCGTCCACACGACCTCGCCGTCCAAACCGATCACCCATCGAGCATGGCACGCGGTAGTCCGGACGCCGTGTCCGAAAGCCGCCAGCACGACGCCAGCCGGACGGCGAGCATTGATCACATGACAGCACTCCAGACCATTTTCCGTATCCACCCCATCCCAGCCGACGTGCTGGCCGAGGTCCGCCGGTGCGGCCGCGGTGACGCCGGCTATCCCGTCGAGCACCTGTGCGCCGAGGGCGGGGAGCCCCTGCGCTGTTGTCTGCGCAACGCGGTCGCCGGTGAGGCGCTGATCCTGTTCGGCTACGCGCCGCCGATTCCGGCCAGCCCGTACACCGAGATCGGCGCCGTGTACGCCCACGCCGCGGACTGCCCCGGACCCTTGCACACCGACCGCTACCCGGCGGACTGGCTGGGCAAGCCACAGGCGTTGCGGGCCTACGACGCGCGCGGCTGGATCCACCCGTCCACCACCACCCACGACGGCACCGACCCGGAGGCCGCGATCGCCGAGGTGCTGGCCGCCCCCGGCGTCGTCCAGGTGCACGGCCGCAACCTCGCCTACGGTTGCTTCATGTTCGCCGTCACGCGGGCAAACCTTTAGGCAACCGTGCTGCCCGTGTGGTAGCCAGCACGAGTGACGATCGAGGAGGTCAGGCACCGCCCGCGCTTCGTCCAACTCGTCGTATCGTGCGTTGTCCTCGGGATCGGGGTCGGCCTGCTGCTGACGGCCGCCCTCGGTTCCGACGGCTTCTCGACGCTGGTGAACGGCCTCACCATCGCGACCGGCGTGCCGTTCGCCGCCGTCAACGTGGCCGTCGGCGCAGTGTTCGTCGCGCTGGCGTGGTGGCGCGGGCTGCGGCCGGCCTGGGGCACGATCATCCAGCCCGTCGTGGTCGGCCTGACGATCAACGCCATGCTGGCGATCACGAGTGAGCCCGGCTCGCTCGCGTGGCGGATCGTGCTGCTGGCGGCCGCGTTCCCCGTTGTCGTCGTGGGTGTCGCGGGCTACCTCGGCAGCGGCGCCGGCCCGGGGCCGACCGAGGCCGCGCCAATCGCCTTCGACCCGCCGGTGCCGTTCAGGTGGAGCTACTCGTTCCTGCAGGGCAGCGGGGCGCTGATCGGCTGGTTGCTCGGCGCAGCGATCGGCGCGGGCACGGTGTTCGTGATCTTCCTGATCGGGCCGGCCGTCGACCTGGTGTCCCGCCGGGTCGCGCTGTTCGACATCCACGCGTCGTCCGCCGACCGGCGACCGCTCGTCGAGGATGAACTGTGCGGTCAGTGACGGGGTAGCGCCACGTCGCCCGGCCCGGCCAGCCACTCGCGGACGAGCTCGGTGTGCTCCCCCAGCGCCGGCGGAGCGCTCGGCGTGGCGACGTCGTTCGCGCGGTACCGGACCGGGTGGCGCACCTGCCGGCCGGTCCCGACCTCGACGGTGGGCTCCAGCCCGTAGTCGGCCGCGTGCGCGAACGCCGAACCGATGTCGCCGACCAGTGCCGCCGGCACGCCGGCCGTGGCGAGCCGTTGCTCCCATCCCGCGGCCGTGTCGCCGGCCAGCGCGTCCTCGAGCAGCGCCACGAGCGCGGGGCGGTTGACCACGCGGTCGGGGTTCGTCGCGAACCGGGCATCGTCGGCCAGCGCCGGGCGGTCCAGCGCCGCCGCCATCCGCCGGAACTGCCCGTCGTTGCCGCAGGCCACGGCGACCAGCCCGTCGGCGCAGCGCAGAGTCTCGTACGGGGCGATGGACGGGTGCTGGTTGCCCATCCGCCCCGGCGGGACGCCGGTGGCCAGATAGCCCGCCCCCTGATTGACCAGCCCGCCCAGCAGGCTGGACAGCAGGTCGACCTGCACGTGGTCGCCGGCGCCCGTCCGCGCCCGGGCCCGGAGTGCGGCCAGGATGCCGATCACCGCGTCCTTGCCGGTCAGCACATCGACCACCGCGACGCCGACCTTGCGCGGCTCACCGCCGGGCTCACCCGTGATGCTCATCAGGCCGCCCATGGCCTGGACGAGGAAGTCGTAGCCCGGCCGGTCACTGGCCGGGCCGAACCCGGTGATTGAGCAGTAGACGACCCGCGGGTTGGCCGCGGACACCGCGTCGTAGCCGAGACCGTAACGATCCAGGCCGCGCAGGTTGTGCACGACGACATCGGCCCGCCGGGCGAGCTCCACCGCCTCCGCGCGGTCGGCCTCGTCGGCCAGGTCGAGGGCGATGCCGAGCTTGCCGCGGTTGACGCAGTCGAAGTACGACGAGGACGTCGTCGTCCACGGCGGTCCCCACGCTCGCGTCTCGTCGCCCTCGCCCGGCCGCTCCACCTTCACCACGGTCGCGCCGAGATCGGCCAGCGTCATCGTCGCCAATGGACCGGCCAGCACCCGGCTGAAGTCGGCAACCAGGATCCCGTCCAGCGGCGTCATCCGACAATCGAAGCAGACCGCCGCCAGCCGGCAGCCCGGCTTAGTAAGGTCGCGCGGTGGGCGCTGATGACTGACACCGACGCCCCCGGCTCGCTCTGGCGCGGACGGACCCTGTGGGCCCGACAGCGGGCGGCTCCGATGCGCTCGTTCCTGCGCACCGAGTCGGGCAGCGCCGGGGCCCTCGTCGCCGCGATCGCCGCCGCCCTCATCTGGGCCAATATCGACGTCGGCTCCTACGACCGGTTCTGGCACACGGACCTGTCGTTCCGGCTCGGCTCGACCGGCATCAGCCACGACCTGCGCACGTGGGTGAACAGCGGCCTGATGACGCTGTTCTTCCTCGTCGTCGGGCTCGAGGCGCGGCGTGAGTTCGACCTCGGCGACCTGCGCGAACGGCGCCGGTTCCTTCTGCCGTTCGCCGCCGGGATCGTCGGCATGGCGATCCCCGTCCTCATCTACCTCGCGATCAACGGCGGCCGGTCGAGCGCCCACGGCTGGGGCATCGCGATGTCCACCGACACCGCGCTCGCGCTCGGCCTGCTGTCGATCCTCGGCCGCAATGTGCCCGACCGGGTGCGCGTGTTCCTGCTGACCGTGTTCGTCGTCGACGACCTCGCCGCGTTGCTCGTCATTGCCTTCGTCTACAGCGACGACATCAAGATGATGCCGCTCGCCATCGCCGTCGCGGTGTTCGCCCTGCTGGTCGTGACGACCGCGTTCTGGATGCGTCAGCGCTTCGTCTACACCACGCTCGGCATCGTCATCTGGGCCGCGCTGCTCAAGAGCGGCGTCGACCCGGTCGTCGCCGGCCTGGCCATCGGGCTGTCCGCGTCCGCCTACACCCCCAACCGCGGCGCGCTGGAGGAAGCGACCGGCGAGGTCCGCCGCTTCCGCGAGCAGCCGACCCCGAAACTCGCCCGGTCGGCCACCATCAGCCTCGCGTCGACGCTGTCACCGAACGCCCGGCTGCAGACGTTCTTCCATCCCTGGAGGAGCTACGTGATCGTCCCGGTGTTCGCGCTGTCCAACGCCGGCATCGTCCTCAACGGCGGGTTCCTGAAGCACGCCTACACGGCCCCGATCACGCTCGGCGTGTTGATCGGGTACGTCGCCGGCAAGCCGGTGGCGGTGATCGCCACCTCGTGGGCGGTCACCAAGCTCACCCGCGGCCGGGTCCGGCCGCCGGTCGGCTGGGCCGCGGTGATCGGCAGCGGCACCATCGCCGGCATCGGTTTCACCGTCGCGCTGCTGATCGCGACGCGGGCGTTCTCCGGCGTCGAGCTGGCCGAGGCCAAGCTCGGCGCCCTGTCGGCGGCGTTCATCGCGTCCGCGCTGACCTGGGCCGTCTACCGCTTCACCGCGACCCTGCCGCCGCTGAAGAAGGCCCGCGCGCTGCTCGGTGACACCGCCGTCATCCAGGACCTCATCCCCGCGGTCGATCCCGACGAGGACCACATCCGCGGCCCGGCCAACGCCTCGATCACCGTCATCGAGTTCGGCGACTTCCAGTGCCCGTACTGCGGGCAGGCCGAACCGGTCGTCCGCGACCTGCTGCACGACACCGACATCCGCTACGTCTGGCGCCACCTGCCGCTGTCCGACGTGCACCCGCAGGCGCAGCTCGCCGCCGAAGCCGCCGAAGCTGCTGCCGCCCAGGGCAACTTCTGGGAGATGCACGACGTGCTGCTGGACCACCAGGAGGAGCTGCGGCCGGTCGACCTCATGCGCTATGCCGCGGACCTCGGGCTGGACACGGCGCGCTTCCACGACGAGCTGATGCGCCACGTCCACCGCACCCGCATCGACCAGGACATCGAGTCGGCCGACCTCAGCGGCGTGTCCGGCACGCCGACGTTCTTCATCAACGGCCAGCGCCACTACGGCGCGTTCGACATCGCCTCACTGACCGCCGCGGTCAAGACCGCCCGGGCGCAGGCCGGGCTGCACCGCTGATGACCGGCCCGTTCGGGCTGGATCAACCGGAGCCGGCCAGCGTGGTGATCACCTCGATCAGGTTGTAGGCGGCCGGGAAGTCGGCCGCCTGGTAGCCCACCGTGGTCGGGCCGCGCAGCTCGACGCCCGGGATCATCGCGGCGTACTCGGTCATCCGCGGCCGCAAGAGGTCCATCTCGAGATCGACGGAACCGGAGAACGGCGGCCCGTTGCTCGGGGACGGGTGCTGCAGCGCCGTCTGCACGGCCGCCTCGATTCGGGCGCAGGCCTCGTCGGGGTGCAGGCTCTCGGCGGCGCGGTTCCCCACGGCCCGCTTCACCTCGACCGTCGCCATTCCCGGGACGACAGACGACGCCTCGCGGACGAGCGTGTCATCGCCGGTGGCCAGCACCGGAACAGCTCCGTAGTGAACGGCGAGGGCGGCGTTGAGGCCCAGCTCGCCGAGTTCTTCGCCGTTGCACCGGATTCGCGCCACCGTCGCCCCGCTCATGGTGTGCGCGAGCACCGAGGCGGCCGTGCCGGCCCGTCCGTGATAGCCGATGAAGCAGACGGCGTCGACGTCGCGGTCCACGCCGGTCAGCATGCTGAGCGGACGTGGTGCTCCGCGGAGGAGGGTGCACCCGCGGGCGAGCCGGTCCGGAACGATGTTGCGGAAGTCGGCGTGGGCGTCGACGACCACGACCGACGCCTCGGGGTCGTGGGCCCGTACGCCGCGGACGGCGGCGCTGGCCTCGTCGGTCATGTAGCCGCAGTTGCGGTCGTAGTGCGGCTGGCCGGGGGTGACATCCTCTGGCGCGGCCACGCCGGCCACGCCCTCCATGTCGACCGAGACAAGTACTCGCACTAGCCCTTCCCTTCGCCGATCGTCATTGGACCGTACTTCGGATCTGACTCGCAGCGCTGTCGCGTTCTCCTGGGCACCGACCGGTCCGCCGACAAGCCGAAGGCCCCGAACCGGTGTGGTTCGGGGCCTTCGCGGTCTCGCGGTGGAGGTGGCGGGAATCGAACCCGCGTCCTCCGTCGCTTCACCAGGGCTTCTCCGGGCGCAGTGTGCGGTGCCTCTACTCGACCCCGACGATCATGCACACAAGTCGTCAGTGACAGGCCCAGTCGCTGTGAGTTTTCCCGCCTGCCGCCGCGACCGCGGCGGGCGGTGAGTCACCTAGCTGATGCCAGCATCCGGGCCGGTGACGAACCCGGGCTGACAGACTTGCTCAGGCTGTACTAGGCAGCGAGAGCGAAGTCAGCGCGATTAGAATCGGCGCTTGTTTTTTGTTGCGTCGCTTGTTTAACGAGGGCAGCAACGCGAACCTCGGCCCGCTTCACCTGACTCCACGAACGGAGTCGAGACCATTCACCCCCTTGGGATCACCTCTCCAGGGTAGCGGAGCGGCGCTACTCCCCGCCCGTCCCGTACAGGCCCTCGCGCAGGGGCGCATCCGGCGCCTCCGGTGCGAGAAGAGAACCGCTCGGCGGAGTCGGCTGACGGGTCGACGACACGAAGGACGGCGTCGAGGACAGGAACCGGGCGGCGACCCCGTTCAGCCACGCGATCGACCCATCGTCCAAGCCGACACCGTCCAGCGTCCGCAGCAGCAACTGCGACTCGTCGAGCATCAGCCGCTGAACCCGGGCGCGCAGCAACACCTCCCGAGCGGCCGGCGACAACACCCGGGCCGCCTGCTCGGGATCGGCCGCGCCGACGACGTAGGTGGCGTCGAAGGGCGGGTCGTCCAGGGCGACGTGCTGCGGCGCATCGAGCGGGACGCCCGGCCGGCCGACGCCGGCCCGGTTGTCGATGACGAGGAACGGGACGCGGCCGGGCAGCGTCACGGTCAGCGTGCACCACTGCCCGCCGCTGTCGGGGCTGGCGTGTTCCTCGGCCACGGCCAGATAGCCGTAGGTGACGGTGTCGTGACGGCGCCGCACCCGGGCCGACCACGCGCCGCCGCCGAACGTCCGGGAATCGGTGATCTCGATGTCGGTGAAGCGGGCCAGCGCCGGTTTGCGCGGGACCTCGCTGGCCCGGGCCGCGGCCCGGCGCGACCGCAGCCACCGGCGGGCTTCGCTGGACACGATGACGAGCAGGATCACCGCGATCACGCCGGCCAGCACCGCCGCGCCAACCCGATCGAAGTCGATCCCCGCCCTCGGCAACCGGTCCCCCTCATTCATCCGCGGAGCAGCCGCTCCCCGTTGTACCAGCAGACGTCGCGCAACCAGTCCGGTCCCAGATCGAACTCCTGCAACGCCGCGAGCTGTGTGGCATACGCGTATGGAATGTTCGGGAAGTCCGTGCCCAGGACGACCTTGTCCTGCAGCTCTCCCAGTTGCCGGATGATGTCACGTCCCAGCGGCACGAGCGCGCTAAAGAACGGAGTGCCCACCATCGTCGTGTCGAGATGCACGTTCTCGTAGCGCCGGGCCAGGGCGAAATGCTCCGTGTACTCGGGCGCGCCCGCGTGCGCGATCACGGCCGTCAGCCGCGGGTGGCGGGACAGCACCTCGCCGAACGGCCCGGGGCCGGTGTGCGGGCCGGGCATCGGCCCGCTGCCGCAGTGCACGACGACAGGCGTCCCCGCGTCGGCCAGGAGTCCCCACACCTCGTCGAGCAGCGGGTCGCGCGGGTCGTACGCACCCACCTGCACGTGCGCCTTGAAGACCCTCGTCCCGGCCTCCAGCGCCTCTCGCACGTAACCGGCCGCCGACGGCTCCGGGAAGAACGTGCCGGTCGGGACGCAGCCGGGAGTCCGGGCGGCGAACTCGCGGGCCCATTCCGAGAGCCCCTGCGCCATGGCCGGCTTGTGCGGATAGA
>NZ_JBHEMO010000005.1:0-6546 GCF_046262535.1 Jatrophihabitans sp.
TTGCCGTCGTCGAGGGCCCACTCGTGGCCGATCGGGTGGTCGTGCGGCGGCGCCGAGATCTTGATGCCGATCTTGTCCAGTTCGTCCCGGATCAGCGGCTCGAAACGGTCGGCGGCCTCCTCGGCGACGAGCACCAGGTTGACCCGGTTGCACACGCCCAGCCGATCGGTGCCCTCGCGGACCAGGCGCCGCACGGTGGCGGGATCGGCGGCGCTGTCGACGTACAGGACGCCGCCGCCCTCGGCGTGGGCGAGCGTGCGCACGCCGTGCCGCGCCGCTTCGGCGCCGAGGGCGGCCGTGGTCTCGCCGCTGCCGCGCAGGATGACGAGTCGGATCAGGGTCGGCTGGCGGACGAGCGCTGCCGCGAACTCGTGTCCGGGCTCGCCGACGACCTGGATGATGTCGGCGTCGATGCCGGCGGCCTCGAGCGCCGGGACGATGACGTGGCGGTGCAGGGCGAGGGCCGAGCCGATCGCCGCCGACCCGGTGCGCAGGACGCCGGCGTTGCGCGACTTGAGCAGCTGGGAGGCCACGTCGATGGTCACGTTCGGGCGCGCCTCGTAGTTGACGCCGATGACGCCGACCGGGCGGCGGCGCTCGATGAGCTGGAGCCCGTCGCCGAGCGCGCGAACGGGGACGTCCCGGACCATCGGCGCCGTCTCGGCGAGCAGGCGCAGGTTGTCGGCGAGGTCGGCGAGCCGCTCCGGGCCCAGCCGGAGCCGGTCGAGCAGGGCCGAGCTCATGCCGGCGTCCTGGGCCGCGGACACGTCGTCGGCGTTGGCGGCGGCCAGTTCGGGCGCGGCGGTGGCCAGCCGGTCGGCCATCGCGCTGAGGGCGGTGCCGAGCTGGGCGTCGGTGGCGTCGGCGAGCGAATCCGCGGCCGCGGCGGCCTTGCCGGCCAGCCCGGCCAGCACCTCGTCGGCAGCGGACGCGGCGGCATAAGTCGTCACCGCAGAAGAACTCACGCCCAGCAGTCTCCCATCACCCGCTCACCCTCTCCGACTTGTCCCGGCCTCCTCCGCTCCTGCCCGGAGCTAGCCGGGACAACTTCCCCGCCTCCCGCGACCTGTCCCGGCTTCGTCCGCTCATAGGCGGTCGACGCCGGGACAACTAGATATCCACAGGACCTCACCCAACGCCGCCAGGGCCGGGTTTCGCGAGGCACAGTGCCACGGTGACACCGCGGGCGACACTCCAGGCACGGGCGCCGGCGGGCGTCGACTTCGTGGCGGCCCCGGCCGACCTCGGGATTCTGGCCGAGCGGCAATTCGGCGTCGTCACACGCCGCCAGCTGGCCGACGCCGGATTCACCGCGCACGACATCGAGACGGCTACCCGCGCCCGACGTTGGCGGACGTTCGGTCGCAATGTCGTCGTCATGCAGAACGCACCGGTAACTCCGGCGCAGCGGGAATGGATCGCAGTCCTACTGCCGGGCAAACCGGCGGCGTTGGCGGGACTGTCCGCCGCCGCAGCTGCCGGCCTCCGGGGCTTCGAGCCCGATCGAGTTCACGTCCTCGTGCGGCATGCCACCGAGGCACGCGTACCTCAATGGGTCAAGCTCCACGAGTCGCGCCGGTTCGCTGAGCTCGACATCAATCGGGCAGCGTCGATCCCGCGAACGACGGCCGCGCGGTCGATCGTCGACGCGGCGGCCTGGTCCCGCTACCCCCGCCGCGCGTGCTCGATTCTGTGCGCCGGCGTCCAACAGCGATTGGTCACGGCGGACCAGTTGGCGACCGAACTCGTGGCGGCCGGTCGCATCCGGCACGTCGCGGTCATGCGCGACATCCTGGGAGACATCAGTGGCGGCGGGCACACGCTGGCCGAAATCGACCTGGGCAAGCTCGCGTCGCGCGCCGGGCTGCCACCGCCACGGCGGCAAGGCGCACGGACGGACCCGGAAGGAAAGGCTCGGTACCTGGACGCCGAATTCGATCTGCCGGACGGCGCGCTGCTCGTGGTGGAGGTCGACGGGCGCGGGCACCTCGAGGTCGACCAGTGGGTGGACGACGCCGATCGTGAGAACGAGGTGGTGATCGGCGGCAAAACTGTCCTGCGGTACCCGTCGATCACCGTCCGGTTGAACCCCGGCCGGGTGATCGATCAGCTACGACGCATCCGACTCGCCCACACCCGGCCCTGACTTGTCCCGTCTTGGTCCGGAGATAGCCGGAGGACGCCGGGACAAGTCCGGAGGTTTAACGAAGCTGTCCCGGCTTCGTCCGCACAAACGCGGAGGAAGCCGGGACAACTTGCGATATCTAGCGGTAGTCGTCGTAGCCGAACTCGTCCAGCGGAACCGCCGGGCCGAGCCCGGCGTTACCGAACCCGTAGTAGTCGTTCTCGTCGTAGCCGGCCATCGAGAACGCCGCGGCGCGGGCCTCTTCGGTCGGGTTGACGTCGACGTTGCGGTACCGCGAGATGCCGGTACCGGCCGGGATCAGCTTGCCGATGATCACGTTCTCCTTCAGGCCGACGAGCGAGTCGCTCTTGGCCGAGATGGCGGCGTCGGTGAGGACGCGCGTCGTCTCCTGGAAGGAGGCCGCCGACAGCCACGACTCGGTGGCCAACGACGCCTTCGTGATGCCCATCAGCACCGGACGGCCCGAGGCCGGCTCGTTGCCCTCGGCAACCACGCGGCGGTTCTCCGCCTCGAAGTTGCTCCGCTCGACGAGCGAACCCGGAAGGAACTCGGTGGCACCCGACTCGATCACGGTGATGCGCTTGAGCATCTGCCGGATGATCACCTCGATGTGCTTGTCGTGGATCGCCACACCCTGCGAGCGGTAGACCTCCTGGACCTCGCGCACCAGGTGCAGCTGCACCTCACGCGGGCCCATGATCCGCAGCACGTCGTGCGGGTTGACCGCACCCGAGATCAGCTGCGCCCCGGCCTCGACCGAGTCACCGTCGTTCACCAGGGGACGGGAGCGCCGAGTGATCGGGTACTCCTTCTCCTCGGTGCCGTCGTCCGGGATGATCACGATTCGCCGGCTGGAGCCCTTCGACCCGTCCGACTCCTCGAACCGCACCCGTCCCGACGCCTCGGCGATCGGCGCGACACCCTTGGGCACCCGAGCCTCGAACAGCTCGCCCACACGCGGCAGACCGTGCGTGATGTCGTCACCGGCGATACCGCCGGTGTGGAACGTCCGCATGGTCAGCTGGGTGCCGGGCTCGCCGATCGACTGGGCCGCGATGATGCCGACGGCCTCGCCGACGTCCACCAGCTTGCCGGTCGCGAGCGACCGTCCGTAGCAGGTGGCGCAGGTGCCGAGCGCCGACTCACAGGTCAGCACCGAGCGGACCCGCACCTCGCTGACGCCGGCGTTCACGAGCTCCTCGATCTTCACGTCGCCGAGGTCGCTGCCGGCGGCGGCCAGGACGGCCTTCGAACCCGGCTTGTGGATGTCCTCGGACAGCACCCGGGCGTAGACCGAGGTCTCGACGTGGACGTCCTTGACGAGCGTGCCGTCCGGGCCGGGCGCGGCGATCGTCAGCGACAGGCCGCGGTCGGTGCCGCAGTCCTCCTCGCGGATGATCACGTCCTGCGACACGTCCACCAGACGACGGGTCAGGTAACCCGAGTCGGCGGTCCGCAGCGCGGTGTCGGCCAGACCCTTGCGGGCGCCGTGCGTGGCGATGAAGTACTCGAGGACGGACAGACCCTCGCGGAAGTTGGCCTTGATCGGACGAGGGATGATCTCGCCCTTCGGGTTGGCCACCAGACCGCGCATACCGGCGATCTGCCGCATCTGCATCATGTTTCCTCGGGCACCCGAGTTGACCATGATGTAGACGGGGTTCGTCTTCGGGAAGTTGAGCTCCATCTCCTTGGCGACCTCGCTGGTCGCCTTGGTCCAGACCTCGACGAGCTCCTGACGGCGCTCCTCCTCCGTGATGACACCGCGCAGGTACTGCTTCTCGATCTTGTCGGCGTCCTTCTCGTAACGCTCGAGGATGCCGGCCTTCGACGGCGGCGTGACGACGTCGTCGATGGCGATCGTGATGCCCGACCGGGTCGCCCAGTGGAAGCCGGCCGCCTTGAGGTTGTCCAGCGTGTTGGCGACCTGGACCTTGGGGTAGCGCTCGGCCAGGTCGTTGACGATCTGCCCGAGCTCCTTCTTGGTCACCTCGTAGTTGACGAAGCGGTAGTCGCCCGGCAACGCGTCGTTGAACAGGCAGCGGCCCAGCGTCGTCTGCAGAACCAGCGGCTTGCCCGGCTCCCAGCCCTCCGGCGCGGTCCACTTCTCGGCACCGGTGCCGTTGTCGACGGCCGTGACACCCTGCAGCCGGATCTGCACCGGCGCCTGCAGGTGCAGCGACTTGATGTCGCGGGCCATGATCGCCTCGGACTCCGAGGAGAACAGCCGTCCCGCCCCCTCGCCTTCCGGGCGAAGGGCGGTCAGGTGGTACAGACCCAGGATCATGTCCTGCGTCGGCATGGTCACCGGACGGCCGTCAGCCGGCTTGAGGATGTTGTTCGTCGACAGCATCAGGATCCGCGCCTCGGCCTGGGCCTCGGCCGACAGCGGCAGGTGCACCGCCATCTGGTCGCCGTCGAAGTCCGCGTTGAACGCGGTGCAGACGAGCGGGTGGATCTGGATCGCCTTGCCCTCGACCAGCTGCGGTTCGAAGGCCTGGATGCCGAGGCGGTGCAGCGTCGGTGCGCGGTTCAGCAGCACCGGGTGCTCGCGGATGACCTCTTCGAGGACGTCCCACACGACCGGGCGGGCCCGCTCGACCATGCGCTTGGCCGACTTGATGTTCTGCGCGTGGCTGAGATCGACCAGGCGCTTCATCACGAACGGCTTGAACAGCTCGAGCGCCATGCCCTTGGGCAGGCCGCACTGGTGCAGCTTGAGCTGCGGGCCGACGATGATCACCGAACGGCCGGAGTAGTCGACGCGCTTGCCCAGCAGGTTCTGCCGGAAGCGGCCCTGCTTGCCCTTGAGGAGGTCGGACAGCGACTTGAGCGGACGGTTGCCCGGCCCGGTGACCGGACGGCCGCGCCGGCCGTTGTCGAACAACGCGTCCACGGACTCCTGCAGCATCCGCTTCTCGTTGTTGACGATGATCTCGGGCGCGCCGAGGTCGATCAGTCGCTTGAGGCGGTTGTTGCGGTTGATCACGCGGCGGTACAGGTCGTTGAGGTCGGAGGTCGCGAAGCGGCCACCGTCCAGCTGCACCATCGGGCGCAGGTCCGGCGGGATCACCGGCACGCAGTCGAGGATCATGCCGGTGGGCGAGTTCGTGGTCGCCAGGAACGACGCCACCACCTTGAGCCGCTTGAGGGCGCGGATCTTCTTCTGGCCCTTGCCCGAGCGGATCGTCTCGCGCAGCGACTCGGCCTCGGCGTCGAGGTCGAAGTTCTTCACGAGGGTTTGGAGCGACTCCGCGCCCATGCCGCCCTCGAAGTAGTCGCCGAAGCGGTCGCGCAGCTCGCGGTAGAGCAGCTCGTCGGAGATGAGCTGCTTGACCTCGAGCTTGCGGAACGTGTCCATGACCTCGTCGAGACGGTCGATCTCACGCTGCGCCCGGTCGCGGATCTGGCGCATCTCGCGCTCGCCACCCTCGCGGACCTTACGGCGGACGTCGCTCTTGGCGCCCTCGGCCTCGAGCTCGGCCAGATCGGTCTCGAGCTTCTTGGCCCGGGCGTCGATGTCGGCGTCGCGGCGCTTCTCCAGCGTGGACTTCTCCGCGCTGACCTCGGCCTCGAGCGTCGGGAGGTCGCGGTGACGCTCCTCGTCGTTGACCTTGGTGATCAGGTACGCCGCGAAGTAGATGATCTTCTCGAGATCCTTCGGGGCGAGGTCGAGCAGGTAACCGAGGCGCGACGGAACGCCCTTGAAGTACCAGATGTGGGTAACCGGCGCGGCCAGCTCGATGTGGCCCATCCGCTCACGGCGCACCTTGGCGCGAGTGACCTCGACGCCACAGCGCTCGCAGATGATGCCCTTGAAGCGGACGCGCTTGTACTTGCCGCAGTAGCACTCCCAGTCCCGGGTCGGGCCGAAGATCTTCTCGCAGAAGAGCCCGTCCTTCTCCGGCTTCAGGGTGCGGTAGTTGATGGTTTCAGGCTTCTTGACCTCGCCGTGGCTCCACTGACGGATGTCGTCCGCAGTGGCCAGGCCGATACGCAGCTCGTCGAAAACATTGACGTCGAGCAAAGTTCCTTCTTCCCTAAGGGTGACGCTCAGATCAGTTGTGCTCCGCCTTTGCACCTTTCAGGGCTGCAAATCGAGGCCGACAGCAGCGCTGAAAGGTGCAAAGCGGGATCAGACCTCTTCGACGCTGGACGGCTCGAAGCGGCGGGACAGGTCGATGCCGAGTTCCTCGGCGGCGCGGTACACGTCGTCGTCGGTGTCACGCATCTCGACCGCGACGCCGTCGCTGGACAGCACCTCCACGTTCAGGCACAGCGACTGCAGTTCCTTCAGCAGCACCTTGAACGACTCGGGGATGCCCGGCTCGGGGATGTTCTCGCCCTTGACGATGGCCTCGTAGACCTTCACGCGGCCGAGGATGTCGTCGGACTTGATC
>NZ_JBHEMO010000006.1:0-6760 GCF_046262535.1 Jatrophihabitans sp.
CCGGTCGCCGTGCGGCCGCAAACACCGCCGCCAGGTCGTCAGCCATGGTGTGGACGGCTACCGCGCATCCGAGGCGCTCGCCCAGCAGGCGCCCCGTGGCGGCCAGTTCGGCGGCCGCTTCCGGTCGGCTCGAGCCGGCACCCACCAGGACAACCGAGCCGTCGAGTTCGGTCGACCCCAGTCGATCGACCAGAGCGTCGACCAGCAACGGATCGGGGCCGAGGTGCCGAGCTACCCGCACCTGCGGATGTGGCGCCACGGCGCCCGGGATGTCGGACTGCACGTGGTACCCGGTGGAGAGCAGCACCGGCACGACCACGGCCGGCGCATCGCCGCGCGCGGCCAGGGTGTCGGGCAGTCGCGGGGCGGTCACGTCCAGAAAACAGAGTTCCACGGGGATGTCCGGGCGGGAGGCCTGGACCGCGTCGATCAACCGAGCCGTCGTCGCGGAGCCGGCGGCCGACCCCGTGCCGTGCGCGACCGCGATGAGCGCGACGCTCACTGCTGCGGTCCGGGCACGGCACCCATGGTGCCGCCCGCGACCGCGGTCACCTCGATCTCGACCAGCATCCGCGGGTCGAGCAGCTCCTTCACGACGACCATCGTGGCGGCCGGCGGCGCGGCCGCGAACGTCTCGCCGTGGGCCCGCCCGACAGCCTCCCAATCCGCCGCATCGGTCAGATACATCCGGGTGTGGACGACGTCGTCGGTGGTGGCTCCGGCACTGCGCAGCGCGTCGGCGATCTTCGCGAAGCAGGCGAGCGCCTGGGCGTGCGGATCGTCACCGCCGGTGACCCCGCCCTCCGCGTCGACGGCGGTGACGCCGGCCAGAAAGACCAGGTCGCCGGCGCGCACCGCCTTCGAGAAGCCGATCGTCGGCGCGTAGCGCGACTCGGAGGGAATGCGAAGACGATCCATCGAAGTTCCTGTCGAGAAGAGGCTGGGACTCCACAACCTAGATCGGGCCGCTACACGATTTGCCGGCCCGGGTGGGCCGGCCGTCGAAAACAGGAGCACGATGACGATGTCGACGACCGCCGAGACGCTGCGTTACGCCGCATTCACCGACGCCGGCGCGGGCGGCAATCCGGCCGGCGTGGTGCTCGATGCCACGGGCATCGACGCCGCACGACGCCTGGCCATCGCGGCCGAGCTCGGCTACTCCGAGACCGCATTCGTCGAACCGACCGCGAACGACGGGACGTACCGGCTGCGGTTCTTCAGCCCGCGCGCGGAGGTCGGCTTCTGCGGGCACGCCACTGTCGCGACGGCTGTCGCGATCGCTGAGCGGCACAGCCCCGGCGTGCTGCGCTTCGACACGGCCGTCGGCGAGGTGGTCGTCCGCACGACGGCCGATGACACCGGCATCCTGGCCACGCTCACCAGCGTGCCGACGCACACCCGACCGGCCACGGCGGACGAGCTCGCGGCCGCGCTCACCGCCCTGCGCTACGCCGAGGCCGATCTCGATCCTCGCTACCCGCCCCACGTCGCCTTCGCCGGCAACGACCACCTCGTGCTCGCCCTGCGCGACCGCGCCGCCCTGGCCGCACTCGACTACGACTATGCCGCGCTCGACCGGCTCATGGCGGAACGGCTGTGGACGACCGTGCATCTCGTCTGGGCCGAGGACGCGCTCACCTTTCACGCCCGCGACCCGTTCCCGCCGGGCGGCGTCGTCGAGGACCCCGCCACCGGCGCGGCGGCGGCCGCCTTCGGTGGCTACTTGCGTGAGCTCGACCTGGTGCCGTTGCCGGCCCGGGTGACGATCCTGCAGGGCGCCGACATGGGCCGCCCGAGCCGGCTGCTGGTGGATCTGGGGACGAGGGCCGGGGGAGTCGACGTCACCGGCACCGCCGCGCCGATCGAGTGATCGGCGCTTCACCTGCTGGCGACCCAGACGGGACTTGAACCCGCGACCTCCGCCGTGACAGGGCGGCACGCTAACCAGCTGCGCTACTGGGCCTGAACCCGGTTTCCCGGGGTAACAACCTGCGTGCCCCCAACGGGATTCGAACCCGTGCTACCGCCTTGAAAGGGCGGCGTCCTGGGCCTCTAGACGATGAGGGCGGCGAACCGCATCATGCTAGCCCCGTTGCGGACTGCTCCAGCATAGGGGACGAGTCGCCCCGCTTCCAAAGCCGGGCGCCACGGCGCTGACAGCCGGCTGGCAGCAATGCGCGCGATCGCGCCGCGGCCCCTAAGGTCACGGAAAGGTAACGCCGCCCCGTCCGCCCAACACCAAGGAGATTCGTGCCGCCCGCCGACCGTCTGACGTGCGCCAGCCGATCCAGCGGGCGCCGCTCGGTGCTGCGCCGGGCGCTGCGGGTCGGCCTGTCGTTCGCGGCTCTGCTCGGCGTCACATCGGCGGCGCTCATCGGCTACGCCTACGCCAAGTACGACGGTCAGATCCACCGCATCGACGTGCTGCAGACGAAGGACCCGAGCATCAGGAAGCCCGAGGCCCAGGCGCACGCGACGAACTTCCTGATCATCGGGTCGGACAGCCGGCAGGGGGCCAACTCCGGCTATGGCCACGTCGCCGGGGAACGGTCGGACACCACGATCCTGATTCATCTCGCGCCCAACCACCGCCGGGCGACGGTGATCAGCATCCCGCGCGACTCATGGGTCGAGATCCCGCGCTGCATCGGGACCGACGGCAAGCCGGTCGCCGCCCACCATGAGTTGTTCAACTCGGCATTCTCGATCGGCGGCGCCCGCTGCACCGTCGCGACCGTGCAGAAGCTGACCGGCATCGCCGTCACCCACTACCTGCAGATCGACTTCGCCGGGTTCAAGAAGGTGGTGAACGCGCTCGGCACCGTGACGATCTGCAGCCCGGAGCCGGTCTACGACCAGAACACGAAGCTGAGGCTGCACAAGGGCAACAACACGCTAGACGGCTCTGATGCGTTGCGCTACGTCCGGGCCCGCGAGGAGATCGGTGATGGCTCTGACCTCGGCCGCATCAAGCGCCAGCAGCAGTTCCTCGGTGTTGTGCTGCGCCAGGCCATGAGGGGCACGCTGCTCAACAACCCGAGCCGGTTGACCGGCTTCCTCGACGCGACGACGAAGTCGATCACCGCCGACGACCACACCAGCTTCGGCGATCTGCGCAACCTCGCGAGCTCCCTGCACGGGCTGAATCCGAAACGGGTTGTCTTCTACACCGCGCCGATCGCCGATCAGGATTACGCGCCGCCCGGGTACAGCGGCGGCAAGGTGCTGCTCGACGCGAGGAAGGGCGCCGTGCTGTACGGCTCGATCATCAACGACACGACGACGGTGTCATCGACATCCAAGCCGCCGACGCCGACGCCCACGAACACGACAGGGACGACGACGGCACCGCGACCCAATGCCAATGCCGGCGACAAGACCTGCCGGCTCTGAGGCCGCGTCCTCAGCGCAGTCTTCGCCCGCGGTCGACCACACGCCACAGGACGAGAACGATGACGCTGCCGGCGATGGCGCCGAGGAACGTCGAGGCCTTGCGCAGATCGAACTCGTCGTCGAACAGCACCGCCCCGAGCGAACCGCCCGCATATGACCCGACGATTCCGAGCACGGCCGTCCCGAGGCAGCCGAGACGGTGCGGGCTGCTCACGAACAACCGGGCGATCGCGCCGGCCAGCAGGCCGAGGATGAGCAGGCCGATGATGTCGAGAACCACGGGCTGGAGTGTGCCGTAGTTCAGGCCGGCCGCATGCCGAGCAGGCGCACCTCGTCGTCGTCGCGCAGAACAGCGGTGATCCAGCCGCCGATGCGGCCGTGCCGGCGCAGCGCTTCCGGCTCCGCCGGTACCTCCACCGGCTCGAAGCGGCGGTGCTCCCAATTGATGCGGGCCGCGTGGCCGGCCTCAGCCAGCGGGTAGACCGACTCGTCGGCGGCGAGCGCGTCGCGGGCCGAGCGCAGATGGCCGATGGCATCGTCCAATGCGTCGACGAGCGCGAGGTTGCCGTCGCACCACGTGCTGACCAGCTCCGGACGGGTACGCGCGACGCGAGAGCCCGACATGTAGGAACCGGCGGCCAGCGAGAGGCCGAGCGCTCCGCCGGCCAGCCCGGTCAGCGCCAGCGCCTCGGCCAGCACGTGCGGCAGGCCGATGACCCGGGCGACCGCCGCGTCTTGCTCGGCGGCCGTCGTGGGGACGGGCCGCGCGCCCAGGTCACAGGTCAGCTCGGCCAGGCGCAGCCAGGCGGGCACCGGGGTGTCGTCCTCGACGGTGAGTGCCCACGGCGCGTCCCGGAAGAGGAGCGCGTCGGCGGCGTCCCATCCGGTCTCTTCGACACCGGCCAGCGGGTGGCCGCCGACGAAGGTGACCTGCGGGAGGAGCTCGCGGACGGCGGTTAGCACCGGAGCCTTCAGCGTGCCGACGTCGGTGAGGACGACGCCGTCGGCGAGGTGCGGGCCCAGCGAGCGCACCGCACCGGCGACCTCGGGCAGGGGCATGGCCAGGACCACCAGGTCGGCCCCGTGCACGGCCGCCGAGTCGGTGGGCGCCACCGCGAAACCCGACGCACTGGCAGCGGCCGCGGTCGACGGATCGGTGTCGAAACCGACAACTTCGACCCCGGTTTGGCGCACCGCATGCAACAGGGAACCGCCGATCAGGCCGAGCCCCAGGACCGCGACGCGACGAAAGCCCGCGCCCTGATGCGTGTTCACGGCGTCGCACTCCGGATTCGGGCCACGTTGCGAAGGTAGCGGCATCGTGTCGCTGACTTTCCGCGCCCGGCCAGTCCGTGCCAGGATCGGTATCCGTCGCACGGAGCCGAGAGGTGGTGGGACACGTGGCTGAGCGGGGCTTCGCCGTCGCGGCATTCCGTGACGGCCCGAATTGGCGCGTCGAACCTTTGCCACCTGCCGTCCTCGACGACCTCGGGGTCCTGCTCGCCGCGCTGCGGTCGCAACCGCCCGAAGGTGGGCCGTTCGTCGTCGCACTCGTCGAGAACGAGTTCTTCGTCATCGCCCGCCAGGAAGGCCGCCGGGTATCGCTGCTGCTGTCCGACCTGACGGCTGCGGTGGAGTTCCCGTTGGCCGAGCAGGCGATGGCGCGGCTCGGTGAGGACCCGCCGGCCGATGACGAACTCGACGAGATCTGGCCCGTCGGCGACCTGGAACTGTTCAGTGACCTCGAACTGTCGGAGGACGAGATGGAGGACATCCTCGACGATCTCGACGCGCTACCGGACGAGATGCTCGAGACGATCGTCGAGCGGCTCGGTATCACCGACGAGTACGCGCGGGCGACCGAAGCGGCGTGGGCGGCCCGCTGATGTCCTGGTTCGCCGCGGTCCTCACCCGAACGGGTGATCGGTGGAGCGCCGAAGAGACCGACATCACCGATTGCGAGTCGCTGATCGACCTCGGCGAGGTGCTGCGCGACCGGGAGGGCGAGGTCCGCCTGCTGGTCATCGAGCAGGACGACGAGTACGCCGCGATCATCCGGTTGGACGACGACGCCGACGACCCGCGGGCGTTCCTGTCCGAGGGCCATGCGGCCGACGCCTATCCGATGGCGGCCATCGTCGCCGAGGACCTGCTCGAGATCGGCGACGGCGACGAGGACGAGGTGCTGCTCGACCCCGACGCGCCGCCGGCCCACGACAGCGCGCCGTTCGGCGACCCGGAGATCGTCGAGGATCTCGGTACGTCAGCGGCCGACCTGCTCGCCATGTGTGCCCACGCCGGCACGCTCCCTGTCGACCTGCTGGTGGCCGTGTGCGAGAAGGCCGGCTGCGGCGAGGCCTTCGAAGACCTGCGCGGGTGATCGAGAGCGATCTCGCGGCGGTCGGTGAGGCGCTGGCGGTCGGCCGGGTCGCACTCGGCGGTGGTGAGATCCCGGTCGGCGCGGTCGTCCTTGACGCCTCCGGGACCGTCATCGCGTCCGCACACAACGAGCGTGAGGCGCGGCACGACCCGACGGCCCATGCCGAGGTCGTGGCGCTGCAGCGGGCCGGTGCGGCGCTCGGCACGTGGCACCTCGTCGGCTGCACCTTGGCCGTGACCCTCGAGCCGTGCACGATGTGTGCCGGCGCGCTGGTGCTGGCCCGGGTCGACCGCGTGGTGTTCGGCGCGTGGGATCCGAAGGCGGGCGCCGTCGGTTCGCTGTGGGATGTCGTGCGCGACCGCCGGCTCAACCACCGTCCGGAAGTGGTGGGCGGCGTGCGGGCCGAGGAGTGCGCAGCGTTACTGGAGGAGTTCTTCGCGGCGAAGCGCGGTCGCGGGGTCCTGTAACCTTTGCCGCGGTGGCGTGTCCGAGCGGCCAAAGGAGCACGCCTCGAAAGCGTGTGTGGGTAACACCACCGTGGGTTCGAATCCCACCGCCACCGCCAACGGAACTCCCGTCTTTGCTGGCTTGTAGCCGCCAGCCGGACGAGGAGCGCTCATGACCGACCAGGCCGTGGTAGCCAGCGTGGTAGCCAGCCCGCTGCCGCGTCGGCCGGATTTCGCCGGTCCGAATCCCCGACGGTTACCCCTTCCATATGAGAAGGCCGCACAGGGCGGCGTTCGTCAGGAGGTGGGCGCCGTGAGCGACAGGGCGAACTTGGCCGCGGTTCAGTCCACGCCGGCCGGCGTCATGTGGAGCGTCCGGGAGCGGCTGGATGTTCTCGAACGGGATCTGGTCGCGGCCCGTTCGGCGCTCGCCGAGGCCGAGACCGCGTTGCTCGCCTTCCAGCGCCGCTCGTCGGTCGAGCAGCTGGCATTGACCACGGAGCAGGTCGCTCAGTTGCTCGGCCTGTCCCGCTCGACG
>NZ_JBHEMO010000007.1:0-29747 GCF_046262535.1 Jatrophihabitans sp.
ACAGCGAGGGCCGAACGGCGGCCGCGGCGCGAGCGCGGGCTCCCCTCAGAGGGTGTGGATGTGGCGTCTGACGATTCGATCATGGAGGTCCCCCACCTTGACTTGGGCTGTGAACGCTGGTTGCTCTGGTTGAGCGTGAATTCTCTTGCCGCTGATACGCGTTTTCCCGATTCAACGCTGGGGATAACGGTTCTGGTGTTCCGCGGCCGCTTCCTGTCGTACGCGTATCTAGGCATGTTCTGCGTCGTTACGCCCACTTGTGCCGAAGCGAATGTCCGATTGCTGGGCCTTTATCCGCTCCTTCACCAGTGCTCGATCAAATTAATCACCGACGGGTCTCGGCAGCGCAGTATTGCAGATTTCACGAAATCACGCCCTTGGGGCCGGAGGGCGAGTCGCCGGCGCTCGATGCGACGGTGTGGGCGAGTGCGTCGGATGGCTGGTCCGTCCGGGTGCAGGGGGCGTCACGTCGCTCGACGGGGCCGGCCGGGTCGGCGACGCGTGCGTGGAATGCACCGACTGCGTGGGACGGGTCGGGCCGGGCCGACGTGTCTTGCTGGAAGCCGGCTTCCCGACCCCGTGTGACGGGGTAGCAGCGTGGGTCCTCGCCGGCGTCGCCCCCGTGGCGGTCGCTGCGCCCGGCGCGGTGGAGCCGAAGGGTGACGACCCACCGCTGCGGTCCTGGTCGCCGCCGTGGCCTGGACTCGTGCTGTGGAGCGCAGGTGGGTGGTCGGAGCCGCCACCGAGACCCATGAAGCCGACCGTGGTCGCGGCGTAGGCCACGCCACCGGCCAGCGTCACCCCTCCGACGGCGGCGACGGTCTTGGCCAGCAAACTCCGCGTCGTCAGGGCGCGGCGAGGGGCGGCACGGTGACTTACCGGCGAGCGTGGCAGTTCCCGGTTGGCCGAGGCGAAGGCGGACATGGCGGTGGAGAGCCCGACGAGCTCATTCGCGGCCCCCGGTGCACGGGCGGCGGCGAGCAGCTGGGCCAGCGCCGTACCGTCGGAAACGTCCTCGTCGAGGAGGCGATCGAGGTCGGCCGACCGGGGGCGGTTTGGTCGTCTCATGTCGTCTGTCCAGCGTTTCCAGAGGGCCTGTCGTTACTCGACGGGCCTCCGGGCGCAGCCTCGAGGCGCTTCGCCAGCGCCTTCAGCCCCCGGTGGGCGGCGACCCGGACCGCACCGGCTCGCTTTCCGAGGATCGCGGCCGCTGAATTGGCGTCCAATCCCACGACGACCCGCAGCAGCACCGCCTCAGCCTGGTCGGGCGGAAGCGCAGCAATGAGCTCGATCGCCGCGGACGTCGACAGCGATTCGTCGGCTGATTCGGCCGTGTCATCGCCGCTGGGCCGGTCGGCGATCTCGTCCAGCGTGCTGACGCGGGCCGGCCTCCGCGACGCGGCGCGCAGATGGTCTATGGCGCGGTTGCGCAGGATCCGAGCGGCCCATCCGCGGAAAGCGTCCCAGTCGCCGTCGAACTTGCGCAGGTCACGCACGATCTGCAACCACGCCTCGGCGGCGATGTCCTCGGCGTCCTGGCCGACCAGGCCCCGTGCATACCGGAGCAGCCGGGGTGCCAAGGCTCGATACACCGCTTCGAAGGCGACCGCGTTCCCGGCTCGCGCGGCGGTGAGGCTGTCGAGGAGCCGGCTGTCCTCATCCGGGAGGGTCCGCGCCGGGAACTGTCGCTGCGCCCGACCGTCGGTTGGTCGCGCGGTCATCCCGTATGTGGGAACGCCGGATTCGAGTGACACGACGCCCCCTTCCGCTGTGCACCGATTTGATAGGCCGAGGGTGCGGAAAGCAAGTCGCGGACCGGACATTCCTCGCGGAGTTGCGCCGACGCCCGAACGCAACCGGACAAAACCCCCGAAGTCGCCGATCGGACGCGAAGCGCCGACGCTAGCTGAGGGAACCGAGCGAGAGATGGTGCGCCGTCAGGGACTCGAACCCCGAACCCGCTGATTAAGAGTCAGCTGCTCTGCCAGTTGAGCTAACGGCGCCGGTCGTGCGATCGGCCCACCGAAGTGGGCCGAGAGCCAACATTAGCATGCACCGTGCCGGCGGATTGTCCGGCTTGTGGGTCCGCCGGCGGCTGAGAGAGCGCCGGTGCTGCGGGGTCGCGACGGCGTGTGCCGCCCTATCCTCGCCGCGTGGGCAGTGCACTTCGGGCAGCGGTCAACGCCACGTCCGCAACCCCATCCAAGCCCGGACGAACCGCGCGGCGGCGACGGTTGCGCGGCTGGCTGAACAGCACCGAGTGGGTGCTGGCCGGCGTCGCGATCCTGTTCCTGCTCGCCTACGCGTGGCCGATCCTGCAGCCGGACCTCGGCCCGAGCTGGAAGCGGATCTGCAGCACCGTCGAGTGCGCGGCGTGGCTGGTCTTCCTGCTCGATTACGGCCTGCGGCTCTGGGTCGGGACCGGCGCTCGTACTTCACCAAGCACGTCCTCGATCTGCTGATCGTCGCGCTGCCGGCGCTGCGCCCTTTGCGCCTGCTCCGTCTGGTGGTGCTGTTCCGGGTCCTGAACCGTAAGGCCGCCGCATCGCTGCAGGGTCGCGTCGCCCTGTACGTCTCGCTGTCGGCGGCGACACTGGTGATCTGCGCGGCGCTGGCAGTCCTCGATGCCGAGCGCGGCGCGCCGGGCGCCAACATCAAGAGCTTCGGCAACGCGCTGTGGTGGGCCATGGTCACGGTCACCACCGTCGGTTACGGCGACCACTTCCCGGTGACAGTGCAGGGGCGCTTCGTCGCCGGCGACCTGATGATCGGCGGCGTGGCGCTCATCGGCGTCGTGACCGCATCCTTCGCCGCCTGGTTCATCGACCGGGTGCGCGACGGGGAGCACGAAGCCGTGGCCGCGACGCGGCGCGACCTCGAGCAGATCGTCGCGCGGCTGGACACGCTGACAAGCGAGATGCGCGCTGTGCGGGCGGCCGGCGAGCCAGCGGTTCGGCACACAGCGAACGCCCCCCAGTCGGCGGAGGGCGTTTCGTTGGGGTGAGTGACGGGACTCGAACCCGCGACATCCGCGACCACAACGCGGCGCTCTACCAGCTGAGCTACACCCACCATGCCGACGGGCAACCGCCGAGCGCGGATCAGTCTACCTGCCGCTTGCCGATCCGCCGCACCGCGTTGGCGACCGTTTTCGCCTCGTCCGACGTCGGTCCGGGCGGTGGCACGAACAGCGTCTGACGGTAGTAGGCGAGTTCGACGATGCTCTCCTGGATGTCGGCCAATGCTCGGTGGGCCAGGCCCTTCTCCGGCTGCGACTGGTACACGCGTGGATACCACCGCTTGGCGAGTTCCTTCAGCGAGGAGACGTCGATCATCCGGTAGTGAAGGTGATCGTCGAGTGCGGGCATGTCCCGCGTGAGGAAGCCGCGGTCGGTGGCGATCGAGTTTCCGCACAACGGCGCACTGTTCGCCTCGGGCACGTGCGACTTCACGTAGTCGAGCACCAGCTTCTCGGCGTCGCCCAGGTTGGTCGTCGATGCGCGTACGGCTTCGGTCAACCCGGAGCTCGCGTGCATGTCGCGGACGAACGGCACCATCGTGTCGAGTACGTCATCGTGCGCGTGGATGATCACGTCGATGCCTTCGTCGAGCGGCTCGAGGTCGGCGTTGGTGACGATCGCCGCCACCTCGATGAGGGCATCCCGGCGCAGGTCGAGGCCCGTCATCTCGCAATCGATCCATACGAGTCTGCCTTCGCGTTCAGCCACGGCCCGAGGCTATACGGCACGACTAGCCTGGGGAGTGAACCGTGGCGTCGCCGGAGGAAGATCATGCCCGCACTGCTTGACCAGGACCAGATCGACGAGGCCCTCGGGAACCGGCACCCGGACTGGAAGGGGACGCCCGCCGGGTTGTCCCGCTCGATCGAGTTCGCCGACTTCCCCACGGCGGTTGAGTTCGTCAACCGCATCGCGCCGGCCTGCGAAGAGCTCGACCACCACCCCGACCTCGCGCTGCGTTGGCGTCGGGTCGACGTCGGACTCGCCACCCACAGTGCCGGCGGCGTGACCGACCTTGACCTGCGCCTGGCCGAACTCGTCGATGACGCTGCCGCGCGACTGCCGTTGGCTGATTGAGCGCCGCGGGCGGAGAGCGGGCAGACTCCCTGTCAAGGCTTTGGGGAGGTCGAGCGGTACATGTCCGGACAAGCACGGCAGATCGGCACGCGTTCGGTGCTCTTCACCGACCTGGTTGCCTCGACCGAGCTCCGGATCCAGCTGGGTGAGGAGGCCGCCGACGACCTCCGCCGTGTGCACGACCGGTTGCTGACCGAAGCCGTCGAGGCCCACGGCGGCACGGTGGTCAAAGAGCTGGGCGACGGCGTCATGGCGACCTTCGAATCGGCGGCCGACGCGGCCACTGGGGCAATCGCCGTGCAACAAGCGGTGGACGCCCACTCGCGTCGAACACCCGATCAGGCCTTCGCGGTGCGGGTGGGCATCTCGGTCGGTGACGTCTCGGCCGAGGGAACGGATGTGTTCGGGGTCCCGGTCATCGAAGCCGCTCGCCTCTGCGCAATCGCCGCAGGCGGCGAGATCCTGTCGTCCGACATCGTGCGGGCTCTCGCTCGCGGGCGGGGAAACGTGGTCTTCGAGCCGATGGGCGACCTGTCCCTCAAGGGGTTGGCCGAGCCGGTGAGTGCCTGTCGGGTGGTCTGGGAACCGCTCGTGCGGCGGCCGTCGGGGAGCCCAGGCACCTCCGTCCCGATGCCGCCGCCGCTCGTCGGCGCCGCGACCGCCTATGTGCGGCAGGCGCCGGCCCGTGCGGCGGCCCACTGCTCGTCCACTTGCCGACGGAGCTGGGCGCGGCCGCTATTACGTCGCCGTCGTCGGACCGGTGTCGTGGGGCCTCGGGCTCGCGCATGCGGCGGTCGGCGAACAGGGCGCCGCGATCGAGCTCATGGACGCTGCGTTGGCGAGCGTGAGTGCCCACGCCCTCCATGGGCTGTTCAACCTGATTGCCGTGGACCTCGCCGAGGTGCTGATCGGCGGCGGCGCGCAGGATGATCGAACACGAGCGGCGACCCTGTTGCAGCAAGCGCGGGCGTCCGCGGTTGACATCGGCGCCGGGGGCGTCATCGAACGCATTGACCGACTGGCCAGCTGACGCTGCCGGCTCAGGGCTTGCTGCGCCAGGCCCCCATGCCGAGGACGATCAGGCGCAGCTGCCGCTCGGCCTGATCGAGCAGTGCGGTGGCGTCCTCGGGGTGCCGCTCGTCGGTCTCCAGCAGATCCATCACCGTGGTGAGCATGGCGGCGACCATGAGACTCGCCGCCATCTCGAGATCCTCGGTGCTCCAGTCGTAGCCGGCCGTGAGCCGGGCGAGGTCCACGGTGAGGTCGCTGGTGAACAGGCGTAGCTCGGTCGCGATCGCCCGGCGGACGGCCGCGACCCCGCCGTACCGCTCACGGCTGAGAAAGCGGAACTGATCGGGGTGGTCGCGTACCTGCTTGGCGAGCACGGCGACCGTGTCGGCGATGATGTCGCCGTGGGCGGCCCGGCCGCGCCGCGCGTCTCGAATCATCTGGCGCAGGGGCCGCATGGAATCGTCCACGAGATCGATGCCGAGGGCATCCATCGTCGCGTAGTGCCGGTAGAAGGCGGTGGGGACGATCCCGGCCTCGCGGGCGACCTCGCGCAGGCTGATGCTGGACAAGCTCCGGTCGGCGATGAGGCGGATCGTGACGTCCAGCAGCCGCTGGCGTGTCTGTTCCTTGCGCTCGGCGCGGGTCTGCGTCTCACGCACGATTTCGTGCAGGACGGCACGCCGATCGCCCCTGGACCGCCCGTCGCTCACGCCGAAAGAGTACGCCCGTTCACCTGTCGGCGGCGTTTTCGACGTGCGGGCCGTCACGTTCCGCAGTCATTGACAGACCCTCAGTGCGCGAGACACCCTTAATGGGTGAACAACCGTGCACTGAAACTACGTCGGCCGCCGTCCTTCGGTCCGCTCGAAGCGGTCGCCTCGAAGCTGGGCGCCCTCGAAGCGTTGGCCACCCCGCACGGCGTCGACCGCTACCTCGAACTCGTCCATCCCATGCTCACCGTCCGCGAACTGCGTGCCGTCGTCACCGAGGTCGACCGCAGCACCGCCGACAGCGTCACCCTCACCTTGCGCCCGACCCGCCAGTGGCGGGGCTTCCGGGCCGGCCAGTTCGTGCAGATCTCGATCGACATCGACGGGGTCCGCCACACCCGGTCCTACTCGCCCTCCTGCTCTCAGTACCGCGCCGACGGCCGGATCGAGATCACCGTCAAGGCTCACCCCGAGGGAGTGGTGTCGCAGTACCTGCACACCAACGCGAAGCCAGGACTGGTGCTCGGGCTGTCGCAGGCGAACGGGACGTTCCGGCTGCCGGACGAGCGTCCGGAGCGGCTCGTCCTCATCAGCGGCGGCAGCGGCATCACCCCCGTGCTGTCCATGCTGCGCACGCTGAGCGACGAGGGCCACGCCGGCGACATCGTATTCCTGCACTACGCGTTCACCGAGGCGGACGTCGCGCACCTCGCCGAGCTGCGGGGGCTCGCCGCCCGGCACCCGAACGTCCGGCTGGTCCTCGCCTACACCAAGCAGGCCGCGGGTGGCGACCTGCACGGCCTGTTCGACGAGACGCATCTTGCCGAGGTCGCCCCCTGGTACGCCGGCGACGCCCAGACCTACCTGTGCGGGCCGCCCGGGCTGATGGCCACCATCCGCGAGCACTATGCGGCGAAGGGCATCGAGGAGACGCTGCACACCGAGGAGTTCACCCCGCCGGTGCTCGCTCCGCTCGACGGTGATGTGTCCGGCACGGTGACGTTCGGCGACACGGTCGTCGAGAATTCCGGGGCGACGCTGCTCGAGCAGGCCGAGGCGGCCGGGCTCGCCCCCGAATACGGCTGCCGGATGGGCATTTGCTTCACCTGCACGAAGGTCAAGACGTCCGGCTGCACCCGCAACGTCCTCACCGGCGAACTGCACACCGAGCCCGACACCGAGGTGCAGCTGTGCATCTCGGCTCCCGTCGGCGACGTCGCCATCGATCTCTGATCCACCACTGGACGACCTCAGCGAGGGGACCTACGAAATGAGCAAGAACAAGTCAGTGACACTCACCGACGAGCAGATCGACGAACTCGGCCGCGAACTCGACGCGATCCGCCAGCGGGTCGTCGACGATCTCGGTGAGGCCGACCGCGAATACATCTACAAGGTCATCAAGGCGCAGCGCGGCTTCGAGGTCGGTGGCCGGGCCGCTCTCATGCTCAGCGCGCTGCCCCCGTTCTGGCTGGCCGGGACCGCCGCGCTCTCGCTGTCGAAGATCCTCGACAACATGGAGATCGGGCACAACGTCATGCACGGCCAGTACGACTGGATGCGTGACCCGGCCCTGAACTCGAAGAAGTTCGAGTGGGACACCGCCTGCCCGTCCGACCAGTGGCGTCACTCGCACAACTACATGCACCACACGTACACCAACATCCTCGACAAGGACCGCGACATCGGTTACGGGATCCTGCGCATGGACCCGAGCCAGAAGTGGAATCCCTACTACCTGGGCAACCCGGTCTGGGCGTTCCTGCTCATGACGTTCTTCCAGTACGGGGTCGCCCTGCACGACCTTGAGACCGAGAACGTGATCACCGGCAAGCGCAAGATGTCGGAGAACAAGGACCTGCTCCGCGGCATCTGGCGCAAGGTGGGCAAGCAGTCGTTGAAGGACTACGTCCTGTTCCCGCTGCTCAGCGGCCCGCAGGCGTTGTCGACGCTGTCGGCCAACGCCACGGCCAACCTCGTCCGCAACCTCTGGGCGTACTCGATCATCTTCTGCGGTCACTTCCCCTCCGGCGTCGCCACCTTCACCGAGGAGGAGACCGAGGACGAGACCCGGGGCGAGTGGTACATCCGCCAGATGATGGGCTCGGCGAACATCACGGGTGGGCAGCTGTTCCACATCCTCTCGGGCAACCTGAGTCACCAGATCGAGCACCACCTGTTCCCAGACATCCCGGCCCGTCGCTACCCGCAGATCGCCGCCGAGGTGCAGGCCCTGTGCGAGAAGTACGGGCTGCCGTACAACACCGGCCGCTTCTCCAAGCAGATCGGCTCGACCTGGGCCAAGATCTTCCGGCTGGCCTTGCCGAACGGGCGCGACGACAGTGATTCGGCGCCGGCGGTTACCGTGGTCCCGACGAAGCTGTCCGCGGTCGCGTGACGGCCGGACTTCCGTCAGGAGGCAACGTGGTCGGCAAGCTCGAGGTCGCGAAGGACACCGCCCAGGTGCTGACCGAATCGGCGGCGAATCACGTAGGCCGGATCGCCACCATCATCACCGGCGCGGTCCGCGAGATCGCCCACGAGATGGGTGAGTGGGCCAGTGACGCCTTCGAGATGCGTGAGGCGGCGGCCACCGCCGAGCAGTCGGCGGATCCCGAGCACTTCACCGGCTGAGGTCAGCCGCACCGAAGTTGTCCGTGCCTCGGCGTCGAATACGACGGCGAGGCACGGACAAGTCGTGTCGGGACGGCCTCAGAAGACCTTCCGCATGATGATCTGCTTGATCTTGGTGAATGGCGGATAGGCGAGCGATGGGTCGGGCCAGGTCGGCTTGCGCAGGACCGACTTGCGGTGGCTGAACGTCTCGAAGCCCCACTTGCCGTGATAGGCGCCGGTGCCGCTGTTGCCGACGCCGCCGAACGGTAACTCGTTGACGAGCAGGTGGTACATCAGCTGGTTGACCACCGTGCCGCCGTTGCTGATCTCGTTGACCACGCGGTCCTCGTTGGCCCGGCTCTCGCTGAAGAGGTACAGCGCGAGCGGCTTGGGCCCCTGCTGGACGTGGGCGATCGCGTCGTCCATGGAGTCGACGGACACGATCGGCAGGACGGGCCCGAAGATCTCATCCCGCATGACGGCGGAATCGGCATCCGGGTCGACGATGACGGTGAGTTCCGCCCGCTTGTTGTCCGCGTCGACCGTGCCGCCGCGCACCGTGCGCCCACCGGCGTTCTCGACCAAGCCGGCGATCCGCCCGGCCTGGCGCGTGTTGACGATCGGCAGCGAGGCCTCGGGCGACATTGACGTGATCGCCTTGTTCAGCTCGTCGACGAAGCTGTCACGAATCTTCCGGTCGACCAGGACGTAGTCCGGCGCGACGCAGGTCTGGCCCGAGTTGAGGAGTTTGGCGAAGGCGATCCGGCGAGCCGCCACTTTCAGCTTGGCGTCGTCGGCGACGATGACCGGGCTCTTGCCGCCGAGCTCGAGGGTGACCGGCGTGAGGTGCTTCGCGGCGCCGGCCATCACCGCCTTGCCGATCTCGGGACCGCCCGTGAAGAAGCAGTGGTCGAGCGCCTGGTCGAGCAGATCCTGAGTGGCGTCGGCGGCGCCCTCGACGACGGCGACCGCATCGGGGTCGAGGTACTGCGGCACGAGCTCGGCCAGCACCGCCGAGCAGGCCGGTGTGTGCTCCGAGGGCTTGAGCACGGCACAGTTGCCTGCGGCGATGGCACCGACGAGCGGCGCGAGGACGAGGTGGATCGGGTAGTTCCAGGGGCCGATGATGAGGACGACGCCGAGGGGCTCGTACTGGTACCACGCTTTACCCGGCTGCACGCTCATCGGCAGCTTCACCTTGGTGGGCTTCATCCACGAGCGCAGCTTCTTGATCGCGTACTTGGCCTCACCGGTGACGGGTGCGAGGTCGGCCATCCAGGCCTCGACCGGGCCGCGGCCAAGATCCTTGCCCAGCGCGTCGGCCAGCTCGCTCTCCCGCTCACTGACCAAGCGGACGAGCGCGTCGAGTTGCGCGAGCCGCCACTCGACTGGCTTCGTGCGACCGCTGCGGAAGGTCGCCCGCAGGTGCGTGACTGTGTCGGGGATGCTGCGCGTCGCGACGTCGGTGTTGCGGGAAGCGGAGATCGTCATCGAAGAACCCTTCGCTGAGGCGGCATACCCGAGGTTACGGTACGAGCCGGTGCCGAGCACGAGGATCGAGAGACGGTGCTCTGCGACGACCTGGCTCGTGCTGGAGACAATGTCGGAATGGATTTCCTGGATCGCCTCGGGCTGGAGCATCCAGTGGTGCAGGCCGGCATGGGCGGTGGCGTCGCGACGGCCGAACTCGCCGGCGCAGTATCGGCGGCCGGTGGGCTCGGCACGATCGCCACGATGCCGTCGGCGACGTTTGGTGCGCAGTTGGCCGCCGCGCGGCGCCGCGCGGACGGGCGGCCGGTTGCCGCGAATCTGTTGGTGCCCTTCGCTCGCCCAGCCCATCTCCGGGCCTGCGTCCAGGCGGGCGCCGCGCTCGTCGTGTTCCACGGCGGCATCGGGCGTCGATGGTTCAGCGACCTGCGGGAGGCCGGCGTCCTGGCTTTCTCAACCGTCGGGAGTGTCGAGCAGGCTCGCGCCGCGCTCGCCGCCGGCGCCGATGGCCTTGTCGTCCAGGGCGCCGAAGCGGGCGGTCATCTGATGGGCGACGAACCGTTGCGCACGCTGCTGCCCCGGGTGCGGGGCCTGGGCACCTTTCCCGTCCTGGCCGCGGGCGGCGTCGCGGACTACCGCGACGTCGTGGCGGTGCTCGACGCCGGCGCGGACGCCGCCGTGGCCGGCACCCGTTTCCTGATGACCTCGGAGTCGCGCGCACACCCGCTTTACAAGCAGCGGGTGCAGGAAGCGACGCGGACGGTGCGAACGATGCTCTTCGGCGTCGGCTGGCCGCTCGCCCATCGCGTTGTGCCGAACGCGGCCACCGACCGCTGGCTCAACGAAGCCGGCGAGGCGCCGTTGTGGTTGCGTGGCGTCGGCAGGGCGTCCGCGCCGCTGGCCCGCGTCCTGCCGCTGCGCGCCGGCAATGCGATGACGTCACGGCAGCGGGTGGGAGTGCCGTTGTTCGGACCGGCGCTGCCCCTGGTCGGGATGCCGGCGGCGTCGGTCGACTGGACCGCGCTCTACGCCGGCGAGACCGTGCGCCGGATCGACGACATCGTGTCGGTGCGCGACGCCGTCGAGCGCCTGACGTCGAGGAGCGGACCGAGTCGACCGAGCTCTTGACGCGTCCATGCCAAGGTTACATGGTCGTGCCATGACGGAGGGGACCTCATTACGCGAGCGCCAGGCCCACCAGGTCCGCGCCACGGTGCTGGACGCGGTCATCGCCGAACTGGAATCCAAGGCGGTCGACGACGTGTCGATGGCCGACGTCGCCCGGGCCGCGGGGATTTCGTTGCGGACGCTCTACCGGTACTTCCGGGACCGGCCGGCGCTCCTGCAAGCGGCCGGCGAGCACCTCTATGGGTCGCTGGGCGTTCCGTTCGACATCGCCGGACCCGAGGACATTTCGCGCAGCCTGCTGGAAGCCGGCCGGCGGTTGTCCAGCCGTCCGGAACTGACCCGCACTTTGGTCCGGACGACAGCCGGCCGCGCCATGCGGTCGGCCGTCCGGGGGCAACGGGTCGAAGCGATCAGAACCGCCCTCAAGCCGGCGACCGGCGGCCTGGACGCCGAGACGGCCCGCTGGGCCACCGCGGTCATCACCCACCTGTGCAGTGCCGCGTCCTGGGTGATCATCAGCGACGAGAGCGGACTGGACGAGGCGGATGCGCAACAGGCTGTCGCGTGGGCCATCGACGCCCTGATCTCCGCCCTCCCGCGCGCGGAGCGCGCCTCGCGTAGGCAGCCGGAACCGTCCTGAGCTACCTGCACCCCCACCTACATCCACGTCGAACCGGAGGTTTCGATGAGCAGCACCCTGACCAGCGACTTCGACGAATCGGCCGCTCCGACCGGACGACGCATCTCCAGCGAGCAGGCAACCAGCCGCGCGTGGTGGTTCCTCGGCACGTTGGCCGTGCTGCGCAACCCCGAAGGCAGCCCGCGCACGCCGGCGGTCATCGAACTGACCGTCCCGCCCGGCGGCTCGCCGCCGCGCCACGTCCATCACGCGCTGGAGGACTCGTTCCTCTTGCTCGAGGGCGAGATGGTGGTGCGCTGCGCCGACGAAACGATCGTGGCCAAACCCGGCACCTACGTTGTCGTGCCCGCTCTCTGGCCCACGCGTTACCGGACTCCAGCTCGCCGCGCCGGATCTGTAGCCGCGCTCGCACGGCGGGCACGGGGCGCACGTTCGGGTTGTAGTCGCCGGCATAGACGCGGTCCGCTTCGTCGAGCAACGCGAGGGCACTATCGAAATCACGGCCGCCTCCCGCAGCTGCGCCAGGATCACGCGCCGGCGGTCCCGCCGTCCGTTTGCGCGCAAGGGCGTGCTGACATCGGCGTCCGTGGCAGCAGCGAGCAACGGGTTCGATGAAGCTGCGGCTGCGGTAGAGCTCGCAGGGTCACCAAGCCGCGCGCGAGGCGCTCAGCTCGGTTTGGGCGCGCCGGAGTCCGCTGGTGCTGGCCCGTCTGGGTCGGCCCTCGGAAGGGTAAGAAATCCGGAATCGAGCCAGTACTGAAGGTCATGCACCCTGCCGTCCCCGGCGGAGCCCGATAGGGCCGATTCCGATTTGCTCATCCGCTCCGATGCGGCGGACGCACCGTCTCTTGACGTCGACCAGGGCAGTCGCATGACTCAAGCCTTAAGTCGTGGACGCGAACCTGTAGGCCCGCCTCTGCACGCACCGTACGCCGCAGCCCTGTGAGCTTGCGTTCCGCCGACCCGAGCTGGTGAAGCGCGCCGCTAGATTTCGCGATCTTGTGCAAACACGCCGGCGGCGGCCCGCGTGTCTGCACAAGATCATCGTGAACGCGGACCCTACGACGGCCGAGGGTGAGCCCGCGGCACGCGCCTACGTACCAGCGGGACAACAAATCGGGACGATCAAGGCTCCCAGCTCGCCGTCGTCGCAGTACGAACCTGCCACTGATGCACGCCAGGGCTGCGCGGACCCCACCGCTTGCAGAACGATTCGAGCCAGCGGCACCGGTTGAGCATCGCCCGCTTCCGTTCGTCCCATGCGGGAGTCCACCCGTATGCGACAAAGAAGGCAGGCAGTGCCTCTACAGCGTCGGGGTGATGCATCCGCACGATCCATTCGCACCAGGCGATGTCGTCGATGGCGGCTCCGATGCCCGAGAACTCCCAATCCAGCAGTGCTGTGACCGCCATCGTGTCGGAGTCGAATATGACGTTGTTCGGTCCGAAGTCGCCGTGACGAATCACGCCGCTTTCGGCGCCCGGTGCGAAGACAGCCGGATCAACCTCGTGCAGTCGACGAAGCACTCTGCCGCAGCCAGTCAGAACATCGTGAGCCCTTCCTGCGTCGAGCAGGTCCTGGCCGTGCTGGCCCGATACGTACCCAGTGACGAGTACGCCTGGGCTATTGGAGATCACCGCGGGTACGGGCACCACTCCGTGAAGCTGAGTCAAGGCTCGTAGTTCGGTCGCGCATCTCGCTGGCGCATCCGGTCCGGCATACGTCTTGTAGACCGCATCACCCCGGCGCTCGGTCACGTTGGTGTAGCCGTGTCGCATACAAGGATCTTCCAACTGGACTGCCAGATGTCGGCACATCCGGTCGCGTAAGCAACGGCTTTCCGATTCATCTGCGCTCTGCCACCGAGGTCTCGGGTCGCACGAACGACCGCTCGGCGCCTTCCTCGGTGCACCCGTCACTTGGCTTTCCCGCAGGATGAATGCCTTCCGTCGCAAGCGGAGTATCAAGAACTTTGTATGGCCATCAACGACCAACTGCGTGCTACCAGGGAGGTGTGCCTGCGGCCTTCGAGTAGTTCGCGTGGTCTTTCAAACCGTCGGTGCAACGCGCCACCTCCGCGCAGCAGACGCGCTCCTGGCCGCATGAAGCACGTCAAGCACACCTCCGACTGAACGCGGCCGAATCAAAGCGCGGAGGCCGCACGGGTCTGCGGCTGGAGCAGACGTTGTGCCATCCGCCCTGCGCGGAACGCCCGCTCGGCTTAGTGTTTGTCGGGTGGATGGCGGCGACGTTCGGTATGCGCAAAACGCCGGCGTCAGCATCGCCTACCAGGTGATCGGCGACGGACCGGAGGATCTCGTTTTCGTGTGCGGCACGATGTCGCACCTTCAGCTGTGGTGGGCCGAACCCCTCGCCACCCTTATGTTGAGCCGTCTCGCGGGTTTCGTCCGCGTCATCATGTTCGACAAGCCCGGGACTGGATTGTCCGATCCGGTAGCTGGGGCGCCCACCATCGAGCAACGAGCAAGCGACGTGCTGGCCGTCATGGACGCCGCCCACTCCGCACACGCAGTTCTCGTCGGCTTTTCCGAGGGCGGCATTCCGTCGATCACCCTCGCCGCCACTCGTCCGGACCGGGTGCGAGCGCTGGTCTTGCTGTCTGCGTGGGTGACCAGTGAGTTCGACCCGGAGCTCGGCTTGCCGAGAAAGATATTCGATCGCATCTGGGCTGCCCTGGACACTGGCTGTGCGCGGTGGGGAGAAGGAACGCTCCTGACCGCGATGGCGCCGAGCTGGGCGGCTCACCCCGTCTACAGCAGGCTATTGCCGTCGATCGAACGCGCGTGCATGAGTCCAGGGATGGCGCGCTCGATCCTGCAAGCCATGCACGGCTACGACGTGCGGGAGGCAGCCGCCGCGGTCCATGTCCCGACACTGGTCCTGCACGCTCCCGAGACTCTGGTTGACATGCAGCTCGGTGCCGACCTTGCCCGACGCATCGACGGAGCGACCTTCGTCGAGCTCGCAGGTCCCGATCATTTGCCGTGGATCCACAACGCGGAGGCGATCCCGGACGAGATCGAGACCTTCCTGACAGGGGCAGCGCCGCGTGATCGCGACGACGGCCGCGTCATGACGACCGTCGTGTTCACCGACATCGTCAACTCGACGCAACTGGCCGCGGCAGGTGGCGACGAGAGATGGCGGTCAATACTCGCCGCCCACGATGAGCGGATGGATGAACTGCTACCCCGCTTCGACGGGGTCGCCATCAAACACACCGGAGACGGCCGGATGGCACGGTTCGCGCGTCCGGCCCGCGCGTTGCGGTTCGCGCTCGCGATGACCGACTCGGTGACTGAGTTCGGGCTGGAGATCAGGGTCGGCGTTCACACCGGCGAATGCGAAGTCACCAATGCCGATGTACGTGGCCTCTCCGTGCATATCGCCGCCAGGGTGGCCGGGCTGGCCGGACCCGGTGAGGTGCTGACCACGTCCACGGTGCGCGAGTTGGTCATCGGCTCTGGCATCGCCTTCACCGACCGTGGCCGCCACAACCTCAAAGGTGTACCCGGTGAATGGAATCTGGTCCGCTGCGATGGAGACCGGCCCGCGTCACGACACGCCTACGACACGGATGCACGGAACCCGACCGAGGCGGGAGCATCCGATCGGCCGCTGCGTCTGAGAGATCGCGCTGTCGTCTTTGCCGCACAGCGGGCGCCGAGGCTCACTCGCACCGCTCTTGCCACGACAAAGCCGTCGCGCATATCGCAGCGAGCCAAGCATTGAGCCGACCAGTGTCCTGACCGGAGCCGAGCCGCGCACGGTCATCGGGACTTTGCGATCTTGTGCAAACACGCGGTATCTGGCCCGCGAGTCTGCACAAGATCGCTCCGGACGACTGCGCAAATCGACGGCTCGCGCCCGCACTTATCGCGGTGGAGCCTCAGTCACAGGCGAGCGATGAGGACTCGGTGTCGACGCGGACCGTGCCCTCCGGCGTGATGGCGATGCGCATGGTGTGCAAGAGCGTGATCGTGCCGCCATCGGTGCCGTGCAGCCGGAGCCGTTGGCTGACGTGGATGAAGTCCGTGCCGCGCGACGTGCTTTCCACGTCGGCGAACACCTCTTCGCCGGCGTAGCTGGCGGGGTCGCGTCGTACGGAGTGAAGGTCACCCGAGACACGGAGTGTCCTCGCCAGAGGGCCGAGCCGTCGCTTCGGCTGACGACGGTCCAGCTGTCGCGTTCGTCATCGATCAGACTGCCGACTGCGCCGCGGCAGGGATTGGTCTCGCCCGGGTTGACGTCGAACTGCGCATCTCTGCCGGTGCTCGTGGTCGTCGACGCCGAGCAAACACGCCGGCAGCGGCCCGCGTGTCTGCACAAGATCATCGTAAACGCGGACCCTATCGACGGCTCCCGGGCAGGCAACGTATCCATCCGAAGCAGACGGTCTCACCCACGCGAACCAGCCTGTCGAGTCTGTTGCGACAGGCCGGGAGCGCCGATGATGGTGCGGTGGACGACGAACGAGCGGCCTCGACGGACAAGGCAGCCGCGCTCCTCGCGTTGCACGATGGTCCGGGCTTTGTCCTCCCCAATGCTTGGGATGCTGGCTCTGCCCGCATCCTCGAGCGAGCGGGTTTCCCGGCTATCGCGACGACCAGTGCAGGTATCGCTTGGTCGTGCGGAGTCCCGGACGGAGGCACACTGGACCGCGACACGATGCTCGGGCATCTCGGTCGCATCGTGGCCGCCGTCAGCGTGCCAGTGACCGCCGACCTCGAGTCTGGATACGGCACCACGGCCGACGAGGTCGGGCGAACGGTTGCCCGGGCCGTCGACACCGGGGCGGTCGGCGCCAACCTGGAGGACGCCGTCGATGGTTGTCTTCTCGATATTGTCGAGGCCGCTGGCCGACTCGCGGCTGCTCGGGCCGCGGCGCCGACCGGCACGTTCGTGTTGAACGCCCGGACCGACACCTACTTCGCCCGGACCGGCGGTGATGTCTTCGCCGAGACCGTCGAGCGGGCAATGCGCTATGTCGAAGCGGGCGCGGACTGCATCTTTGTACCGGGGATCGCCGACGCGGACACGATTCGCCGGATCGCCGCTGCCATCCCCGGCCCGCTCAACATCGTGGCCGGACTGGCGAACACGATCGACGCGCCTTCGCTCTTCTCACTCGGCGTCAAGCGGGTCAGCCTTGGCGGCAGCCTTGCCCGGGCCGCGCTGAGCACGCTCGAACGCGCGGCCCGCGAACTGCAGGACTCCGGGACGCTCGGCTTCCTCGACGGGACCCTCGGCTATGCGGACGTGCAGCGACTCTTCGACTAGCGATCCACGTCCGACGCCCTCACTGCGGCACCACCCAGTCGATCTGACCCTTACATATGCGCGGCCGGTCACCCGGGGCGGTCCGCGCCGAACGGGTATCGCGCGGACGGGTCGTGATCAATCACGTGTGCGCAGTCGTCGAGGCGCCCCGCGTTGGGGATCGGCCACCTACGACGTCGTCCCGAACAGCATTTTTAGGCGGTTGGTGTCTCACAGTTAGTCGGTGTCTGTGCTGTGCGGCGGGTCGGACGAGGGCGCGAAGGCCTCGGTTTGTTGATGCTCGTCATGATCATTTTGTCTGGTGAGGCGCGTGCGTCGCCAGACGGCTCGAGTCCGGCCAATTCGGGCCTGAAGCGCCCCCGGCAGGCATCGAACCTGCGACCAACCCGCTTAGAAGCTGTGCGGACGGGAGCGATGTGCTCTAGCCCAGTATTCCTGGGGTGTGTGGGCGTCCGGGCGAGCGATTCGCCGACAATTACCTGGTCAGTTATCGTGGACTTCCGAGTCCGGCCACCCTCAGATCAATTCTGGGGCAGGAACGTGACCCTGGCCAACATCCGGTCACGAGGACCCCGCTCGCTATCGCCGACTATCGAGCATCTGCGGCGACGCCCAAGGGCCGCCGCCGCACATGGATGCCGAGCACGGCTGGGCGGCAGGGGTCGAGGTTCGGTCCCTTCAGCCGGAGCTCAAGCGCCTCACTCGAAGCGCATTACAGCGCCCCCGCACCCCCTGAGGACAGGCAGCCGAATACCACTGGCGGGCCCTCGGAGCCGGTGGTGCGGCGTCACGATCAACGGTGGCTGTTGCCAGGGAACCATTGCCGCCGTAGCGTCCGAAACGCAGTCGAGACACGGGAACCGGATGTCCGGTCGACGCGCCGGGCAAGTCGAGCTCGAGCGAGGGAGACTGGCGTGGATATTCGACTATGCCGAACGATGCGCCGGCGGGGGATCCGCCGAGCGGCACCAGTTCTCGCCGCGGCCGCGCTGCTCGCGAGCAGCGTCCTCACCTCATGTGGCGGCGGCGGCGGCGGCCGACTGACGTTGCGGTTCTACAACTTCCCGGACAACTCTGGCGCCATCCAACGGGCGGCTGACCACTGCAGCACCAAGCAGTACAGAGTCGAGTACGACAAGCTGCCCAACGACGCCGACGGGCAGCGCCAGCAGCTAGTACGACGCCTGGCTGCAGGCGACAGCTCGCTTGACATCCTCGGCCTGGATGTCACATGGGAGGCCGAGTTCGCCGAGGCGGGCTGGATCCGCCCTTGGACGGGCGCGCACAGGGCGGCCGCGACGAAGGGCACCTTGAAGGCTCCTATCGAGACTGCGACGTGGAAGGGCAAGCTTTACGCCGTCCCCTACAACAGCAACACTCAACTACTTTGGTACCGCTCTGATCTCGTGCCGACCCCACCGAAGACGTGGGACGAGATGATCACGATGGCCGAGAAGCTGGCGAAGCAACACAAGCCGCACCTCATCGAGATCCAAGGTGCGCAGTACGAAGGAGTTACCGTCTGGTTTAACTCGCTCGTGGCCAGTGCCGGCGGTTCGATCCTCAACTCCGACGCCAGCAAGCCATCGCTGGGCAAGGCTGGACTGAAGGCGCTGCAGATCATGAAGCGATTGGCCACGTCGCCCGCTGCGGACCCGTCGTTGTCCGTGCAGCAGGAGGACCAGAATCGCCTCGCGATGGAAGGCGGGTCGGCTGCCTTCGAGTTGAACTACCCGTTCGTCTACCCCTCGATGAAGGGGGATAAGCCGAAGCTGTTCAAGAACTTCAAGTACACCCAGTACCCCGCGGTAACGGCGGGCGCGCCCAGCCGCGTGACGATCGGCGGCATCGATCTCGCCATCAGCAAGTACTCGCAGCACCCCGAGCTCGCGTTTGCCGCCGCATTGTGCCTGCGCAACAGGGACAACCAGATCGTCGCGGCGGTGAAGGGCGGCCTTCCGCCCACCTTGGAGAGCCTCTACAGCAGCAAGGAACTGGCGAAGGACTACCCGTTCCACGAAGCGATCCTCACCGCCTTGAAGAATGCGAGCGTCCGCCCGAAGACGCCCGCCTACCAGAACGTCTCGATCGTGATTTCGCATAACGTGTCGCCGCCGAACTCGATCAACCCGTCCGGCGCCCTCAACACGATCGAGGGTCAGCTGAAGGACGCCCTCGCCTCGAAGGGGCTGATCCCATGACGATCGAAACGACGAAGTCAACCGGTGCGTCCGCTGCGCCGGTCGAGTCCCGGCGCAGTGGCAAGACTCCCCTGTCGGAGGGAGCCAAGGCCGAGCGGCGGCTCGGTTGGATGCTTTGCGCACCAGCGGTGGTTGTCATGGTCGCTGTGACGGCCTACCCCATCGCGTACGCGGTGTATTTGTCTCTGGAGCGCTACGACCTCCGCTTCCCCAACCAGTCGAAGTTCATCGGGTTCGACAATTATGTCGCCGTCATGTCCTCGTCCTATTGGTGGGCGTCCCTGTTCCGGACGCTCATCATCACGCTGGTGTCGGTCGCCGTCGAACTGGTTCTCGGGATGCTGCTCGCGATCCTGATGCACCGCACCATCTTTGGCCGGGGCACCGTGCGGACGGCTATCCTCATTCCGTACGGCATCGTCACGGTCGTCGCCGCATTCAGCTGGCAGTACGCGTGGACGCCCGGCACGGGTTATCTGGTGAAATGGTTGGGCGTCGGAGCGCCCCTCACCCATCAGATTCAAGCTATTGCGATCATCATCCTCGCCGAGGTGTGGAAGACGACGCCGTTCATGGCCTTGCTGTTGATGGCCGGGCTTGCGTTGGTCCCCGACGACCTGCAGAACGCCGCCCGCATGGACGGCGCTACCGCATGGCAGCGGTTTAAGAAGATCACGTTGCCGTTGATGAAGCCAGCGATACTGGTGGCCCTGTTGTTCCGCACCCTCGACGCGTTCCGCATCTTCGACAACATCTTCATCCTCACCAAGGGTGGCAACAACACTCAGTCGGTCTCGATCCTCGGCTACGACAATCTGTTCACCGCGCTCAACCTCGGCATCGGCTCTGCGATCTCGATCCTGATCTTCCTCTGCGTCGCGATCATCGCCTTCATCTTCATCAAGCTCTTCGGGGCAGCAGCGCCCGGATCGGAGGGCTGAGTCATGGCCAACGCCACCGGCGCCCAGAAGACGAGCTGGGCCGCGGCCAACGTGGTCGCGATCGTGTTGGCGATCTTCCCGGTGCTCTGGATCGTGTCCTTGTCGTTCAAGGAGCCGTCCAGCATCACCGACGGCAACTTCGTCCCGCGGCACTGGACTTTCGACAACTACCGGGGAATCTTCAAGACGTCAGAGTTCACCCGGGCGCTGGTGAACTCCATCGGCATCGCGATCATCTCGACGGTGATCGCCGTGACCCTGGCCTCGATGGCCGCGTACGCAGTGGCGCGGCTGAAGTTCCCCGGCAAGAGCGTGCTCATCGGCATGTCGCTGTTGATCGCGATGTTCCCCGCCATCTCGCTGGTCACTCCGCTGTTCAACATCGAACGGTCACTCCACCTGTTCGACACCTGGCCCGCACTGATCATTCCCTACGTCGCGTTCGGTCTGCCGTTGGGCATCTACACGCTCTCCGCGTTCTTCCGCGAGATCCCCTGGGAGCTGGAGAAGGCGGCAAAGATGGATGGCGCGACCCCATGGCAGGCCTTCACGAAGGTCATTGCACCCCTGGCCGCGCCCGGCATGTTCACGACGGCCATCCTGGTGTTCATCTTCTGCTGGAACGACTTCTTGTTCGCGATCTCGCTCACGTCCACCACCAAGGCCCGCACCGTGCCCGCGGCAATCGGGTTCTTCACCGGTTCCTCGGCGTTCACGGCGCCAACTGGCTCGATCTGCGCAGCCGCGGTGATCATCACCATCCCCATCATCTTGTTCGTGCTCTTCTTCCAGCGCCGCATAGTCGCGGGGCTGACCTCTGGCGCTGTGAAGGGATAGCCATGGCTGACATCGTGTTGGACAACGTAACGAAGCGGTACCCGGACGGGGCGCTGGCCGTCGACCACATCAACCTCGACATCGCCGACGGCGAGTTCGTCATCCTGGTCGGCCCGTCCGGCTGCGGGAAGTCCACGACGCTGAACATGATTGCCGGTTTGGAGGACATCAGCGAGGGGGAACTGCGGATCGGCGGGAAGCGAGTGAACCAGGTCGCGCCCAAGGACCGCGACATCGCCATGGTCTTCCAGAGCTACGCGCTGTACCCGCACATGACGGTCCGGGAGAACATGGCCTTCGCGCTCAAGCTGGCCAAGACGCCGCAGGCGACCATCGACCAGAAGGTCAACGAGGCTGCCCGTGTCCTCGACCTCACCCAGCACCTCGACCGCAAGCCGGCCAACCTCTCCGGTGGCCAACGGCAACGCGTGGCCATGGGCCGGGCCATCGTGCGCGATCCGTCGGCCTTCTTGATGGACGAGCCGCTGTCGAACCTCGACGCCAAGCTGCGGGTTCAGATGCGCACCGAGGTGGCGCGGTTGCAGAAACGGCTGGCCACCACGACGGTCTACGTGACCCACGACCAGACCGAGGCGATGACCCTCGGCGACCGGGTCGCCGTCATGCGAAATGGTTTGCTCCAGCAGGTCGGCGCACCGCAGGAGCTCTACGGCCGGCCAACCAATCTGTTCGTGGCGGGCTTCATCGGATCACCCGCGATGAACTTCCTGCCGGCTCGGCTGGAGAACGGCTCGCTGAGAACCAGCATCGGCGACCTGCCTCTCGGCGATCAGCTACGGCGCTCGGTCGAGGCGAAGAACCCTCAGCGGGATTTGATCATTGGGATTCGGCCGGAGAGCTTCGAGGATGCGGCCTTGGTGGCGGACGAGAATCGGCCGCACGGCGTCACCTTCCGAACGCAGATCGACGTCGTCGAGTCCATGGGCTCGGACAACTTCGTCTACTTCGCCTTGGATGTCGGTAACGCGGTCACGTCGCGCGAACTCGAGGAGCTCGCGCAGGACTCTGGTCGTGCGGACACCGGCTCCCAGGACGAGCAGGTGGTCGCGCGCCTGGACGCCGCATCGGGTGTCCAGGAAGGGGCGGAGGCTGAACTCTGGGCCGACGCGCGCGCCGTTCACGTCTTCGACCCGCAGAGCGGCGCCAACCTCGGCCTCGAGAGCTGAGCGCCCACCCGCATTGTCGGCTGAGCCGCTCAGCGCAGTCGGCGCTCTTCGCGTAGGCGCTCGATCACCTCGTCGGTCCATTCGTGGGTTCGAATGAGCCGGTACCGCTCGCCAGCCACGACCAGATACGCCTCGGCCTCGGTGCGCTTGCCCAGCAGATCCGCCTCGCGCAGCATCCGGACGACCGGTGCGTACTCCTCGGTGAACCACCGCTGCGCGATCTTCTCGCGGTCGAGGAAGGTGCCCGAGTGCTGCATGCACCGAAAACCCCACGCTTCCACCGCCTCGCCCAGCTCCGCGTACGACCACGGATCGCTGACGACGATCTTCGCCAGTTGAGCGGTGGAGAGCGGCACCCGCGCGCGGAACATCCGTTCGTAGTCCTTGGTGATCAGATCGCCCCTGCGCCGGATGCCCCTCGCCGGAACGACGGTCAGCACCTCGGTCACGTAGGCGTCGATCGTCTCGAGACCGTGGGCGATGGCAATGGACACGCGATGGTGACCGTCCTTGACGAAATGCAGGTCGCCGACGCGGTAGACGTCGATGGGCGGGACGGCCTCACCGCGGGCTTGCGCCAGGGCGAGCCGTTCCCAGCGTTGGCGGGAGCGGCCGGACATGGGGCGGAAGTAGCGGTCGAAGTCCCGTCGCGAATCGACCGTGCCGACCACGCTGTCGAGGCGGATCGTCTGCAGTCCGAGTGACCGTTCACCTCGCCTCCCCAGCGCAGCAACCACGTCGTCCAAAGGGAGGATCAAGTTGACGTCGTCGGGCTCGCGGCGCAGCCTGTGCGCCAGGCGGGCCAGCACCTGCCGACGCCGCACACGGAGGAAATCGTTCTCGACGTCAGCTCGGGGGAAGCCGGTCGCTCGAGCCATTGCCGCACGCGCCCTTCGTCAGTGGGACGTCGAACAGGTGTCGACCGACAACGTTACGCACGACCGTCGCGCCGATCGACAGGTCGGCAACCCCCGTCGTGTACGGGTGGACATGGCCGTGGAGCAGCAACGGGGTACGCAACCGACGGACCAGCGGGTGCAGGCAGTCGAAACCGACGTGCGGCGCGTCGGCGCCGTCACCGACACCGCGAGGTGGAGCGTGGGTGAGGAGGACATCAACCGGGCGGCCATCTCGCCGCCGCCGCGCGGCGCACCGAGCCAGAGCGCGGGCCCGCCGCGCCTGCTGACGCTGGCTGTACTGGTTGGGACCGTCGCGATAACGGGGGGCCCCACCGAGCCCGGCGATCCGCAGGCCCGCGACGTCGACCACCCGACCGTCAGCGTTGACCGCCCCGGGCGGCCAGGGCTCCGTTGCCGGCAGCCCGGCCCGCAATGTCAGGCCCGATCGAGCTGTGCGATATCCGCTCAGCTCCGGATCGTGGTTTCCCGGGACGAACACGAGCGGGACGTCCAGCGTGTCCATCAGGTAGCGGAGGTAGTCGAACGGCAGGTCTCCACATCCGAGGATCAGCGCCGCGCCCCGCACCGCGGAGAGATCGGCCACGAGACGTTCGTCCACCTCGTCGGAGACGGCAAGCACACGGACCATCCCGCCAGTGTCACCGCACAGCGCGAACGTCCAAACCGCGGCGCCGCAAATCCGACTCGACCCGATAGATCTCGGAGCGCGCGACCGGACGACCCTCGGGCGGCGGGATCTCAAGCTCCCGGCAGGCCACGAGGAGTGCGTCCAGGTACGCGGCCCGAGCGGCCTGGCAGCGGATGTTCTTCGCCGGAACGCCGACCGTATTCTCCGTCTTCTCCACCAGGGCGTGCAGTCGTCGGAGGTCGGCGGACAGGCCGTCAATCGGCCGCCGCGACGGCCCCGCCGCTCCTCGATTTCCGAGGTGGCGAAAGATCCGGCGCGCACCGACTACGGCGTAGCCCAGTGCTGTTGGCAGCAGGACGGCCACGCCGAACCAGATCAGCCCATCGCTGCTCACCGCTCAAGTCTCAGGCGGGCGGAACGGTCGCGCAACCACGGTGCGGTTTCCCCAGACTGCCAGCGCCGGACGGTGCGTTGGAGCCGATGACGACGTGCCGGCCGGAAACGGATTTACCGCTACGGCGCAAGACGGGATGGTTCGTCTACTCCGGCGCCCGTGCCGGTGGTTCGTCTACTCCGGCGGGTCATCCGCCCGTTGATGATCGGTAGATCGAGGGCAGCTGTCGCGTCGCCGTTAGCGAGGCGAGGCGCGTGTGACCGGTTGGAGTGACCTGGTCGCGCTGGGCCGCTGACGGACAGACTTGCGCAGCGATTGGCGTAGCTCTGGTCGGCCGGCTCTGGTCTCTGCGTCCCCTACGTCTCGTAGATCTTTTCTTATCGAAGGTGGTACTCCAGTGATTTCTGCACTGAACATGCGCGACAAATCGCCCTCCGCGCCGCGTATGACGTGGGCTTCGGTGCGGCGCCGCCGAACCGGGTTGCGGTTCCAGCTTCCCGGCGCCCCATCGATGAAGACGGGGCGGCTGAAGGCGTTACCTGAGCGCTGAGCGCTGAGCGCTGAGCGCTGAGCGCTGTGCCGGAGCAGGAGAAGCTCTGAAATATGCCCGAAGGCCCGAGATTTGTTGGGGTTAATGCACGCTCGGCTCGCTGCGCGGATTAATCGACTTGCTACGCTCCCGCCGACCATTGGCCGAGGCCTTGACGCGCGCGCAGCCCAGTCATTGTGGGCGGCAGAGCGCCCCCGGCAGGGATCGAACCTGCGACCAACCGCTTAGAAGGCGGGCGCTCTATCCACTGAGCTACGGGGGCTTCCGGCTCGAAAGGGTACCGGTTGGCCGCCCTGATCGGCCCGCGCGCATACCACTCGATACCGACGCCGTTCCGTCCGCGCGTCCACAACCCCGGCCGCCGTCCACAGATCCCGATCAGCCGTCGCGATCTCCGTTCGCAGCCGGTGTGCTGGATCCACACCCAGCCGCGGGTACCGGGACGAACCGGAACGAGAAGGAGCACGGACATGAACGAAACGACAATGACGGTGGTCGGGAATCTGGTCGACGCACCGAAGCTGCGCCGGACCAAGAGCGGTCACTCGGTGGCGAACTTCCGCGTGGCGTCGACACCGCGCCGGTTCGACCGCGAGAAGAGCGCTTGGGTCGACGGTGACACCCTCTTCGTGACCGTCACCTGCTGGCGAGCGCTCGGCGAGAACGTCGCGCAGTCGCTACGCAAGGGCCAGCCGGTGGTCGTGACCGGCCGCTACTACCAGCGGGAGTACGAGCAGGAAGAGACGCTGCGGACGGCCTATGAACTCGAGGCGCTCGCGGTCGGCCCGGACCTCAGCCGGGGCGTCGCGACGTTCGAGAAGGTCAACCGCCCCGCTCCCGCCGCGCACGTCGAGGTCGACGAACATGGCATCCCGGTCGACCGCAGCGACGACTACCTCGACGTCATCTCTGAACAGTCGGCGATGGTCGTCGATGCGGGACCCGGGGAGGTCCGCGAACTCGCGTCCGCCTCATGATGCGGTCGGCTGGCCTCGCCGCTCCGAGCCGGCGGCGAGGTCAGCCGACGCCTTCCGCCGCCGATCGCCCAGTGGCCGGCCACGGGGCGACGAACAGGGCCAGCCCCACGACGGCGGTGCCGCCTAGGGCGATCAGGTTGCCGATCCGGTCGCCGGCCCCGAACTCGTCGAGATGGCCGGCGTGATACGCAAGATGGGGAAGGCTGAACACCGACCACGCAAGTCCGGCAACGCGGGCCAGATCGCGCGTCGGGCGCAGCGCGGCCCACGCGCTGAGCCCGAGCAGCGCCAGGTACAGACCTCCGACGTCGCGCACGAAATGCTCGTTGTAGGGGCCGGTGACGTCGATCCAGTGGCGGCCCAGCCCGGGGAAGGAATCGTAGAAGGATCGTGGCGCGATCAAGGCCCAGACGCCGACGTCGGCAGCGGACAGGCAAAGGATCGCGAGCAGGAAGCGCTCAGTGCGGAGATTCATACGTGTAGGACCCCGCAGCCGACGGGGACGTGACATCGCCTGGGACAATGGACACTGACCGGCACGACGCCGGAGACATCCGATAGATACCGGCAAGGACGGACCGTGGCCCAGTTCATCTACACCATGTACAAGGTGCGCAAGGCGCACGGCGACAAAGTGATCCTCGACGACGTCACCTTGTCCTTCCTACCCGGCGCGAAGATCGGTGTCGTCGGGCCGAACGGTGCTGGCAAGTCCAGCGTCCTGAAGATCATGGCCGGGCTCGACCAGGCGTCCAACGGCGAGGCGCGGCTGTCGCCCGGCTTCTCGGTCGGGTTGCTGCAACAGGAGCCGCCACTCGACGAGACCAAGACGGTTCGCGGGAACGTCGAGGACGCCGTGGCCGGCCTTCGGGCGACCCTCGCGCGTTTCGAAGAGGTGTCGAACGCGATGGGCGAGCCGGACGCCGATTTCGACACGCTGCTCGCCGAGCAGGGCGAGCTGATGGAGACGATCGAGCACGCCGAGGGCTGGGAGCTGGACAGCCGCATTGAGCAGGCGATGGACGCGCTGCGCTGCCCGCCGGGCGACGAGGCGGTCACCCACCTCTCCGGCGGCGAACGGCGCCGGGTCGCACTGTGCAAGCTGTTGCTCGAGCAGCCAGATCTGCTGCTGCTCGACGAGCCGACCAACCACCTCGACGCCGAGTCGGTGCAGTGGCTGGAGCAGCACCTCGCCAAGTACCCGGGCGCCGTGCTGGCGGTCACCCACGACCGGTACTTCCTCGACAACGTCGCCGAGTGGATCCTCGAGCTCGACCGCGGGCACGCCTACCCGTACGAGGGCAACTACTCGACCTACCTGGAGAAAAAGGCGCAGCGCCTCGAGGTGCAGGGCAAGAAGGACCAGAAGTTGCAGCGGCGCCTGCTCGACGAACTCGACTGGGTACGGCAGAACGCGAAGGGCCGCCAGACGAAGAGCAAGTCGCGCCTGGCCCGATACGAAGAAATGGCCAACGAGGCCGAGAAGACCCGCAAGCTCGATTTCGAGGAGATCCAGATCCCGCCGGGTCCCCGGCTGGGCAACGTAGTCGTCGAGGCGCACGGGTTGACGAAGGGGTTCGACGACGAGCTGCTGTGGGACGACATCTCGTTCACGTTGCCGCGCGGTGGCATCGTCGGGGTCATCGGCCCCAACGGGGTGGGCAAGACCACGCTGTTCAAGATGATCGTCGGACAGGAGAAGCCGGACGCGGGCGAACTGCGCGTCGGTGACACGGTGAAGATCAGTTATGTCGACCAGGGCCGAGGCGGTCTGGATCCGGCCAAGAACGTTTGGGAGCTCGTCTCCGACGGTCTCGACTACATCAAGGTGGGCAACGTCGAGATGCCGTCGCGCGCCTACGTGTCGGCGTTCGGTTTCAAGGGCCCGGATCAGCAGAAGCCGTCGCGTGTGCTGTCGGGCGGTGAACGCAACCGCTTGAATCTCGCGTTGACGCTGAAAGAGGGCGGCAACGTCCTCATGCTCGACGAGCCAACGAACGACCTCGACGTCGAGACCCTCGGGTCACTGGAGAACGCGCTGCTCGAGTTCCCCGGATGTGCAGTGATCACCAGTCACGATCGGTGGTTCCTCGACCGCGTCGCCACCCACATCCTCGCCTGGGAGGGCGATGACAAGAATCCGGCGAAGTGGTTCTGGTTCGAGGGCAACTTCGAGTCCTATGAGAAGAACAAGGTCGAGCGCCTGGGGCCGGAGGCCGCCCGTCCGCACGCGGTGACACACCGCAAGCTGACCCGCGACTGATGCGCGCCTGATTCGGTGGCCCGCTTCAGCCACGAGGTGCACATGCGGTGGTCGGACATGGACGCCTACCGGCACATCAACAACTCGGCCTACCTTCAGTACCTCGAGCAGGCCCGGATGGCGATGTTCTTCCACCGGCACGAGGGGTTCTCCAGCGGCACCGTGGTCGCTCGGCACGAAATCGACTACCTCCGGCCCGTGGTCTATCACCCGGAGCCGCTGCGGGTGGAGATGTGGATCGAGCAAGTCCGCGGGGCGAGCTTCGTGGTGCGCTACGAAGTGTTCGACGGCGACTCGCTCGCCGCCCGAGCCGCGACGAAGTGCGTCACCTTCGACTTCGCGATCGACCGGCCCCGCCGGCTCACCGACGAGGAGCGCGGCATGCTGCGCGGCTTTGCCGACGATGCGGGTGCCGAAGGTGCTCGGTCCTGACGATCGGGCGGCGCTGACCGAGCTGGCGCCCGTCCTGCGCCGCGCGGTCACCCTCGACCCGGCCAGCCTGGCCCGGTTGAGGCTCGGGACCGGTGCGGCCACCGTGCTCGTCCGGCTGCCGTTCGGCGTGCTGGTGTCGCGCCGGGTGGGCGGAGTGCCGCGGACAGACAAGCTGGACGTCACCGTGCGTGCCGCCGAGATGATCGCCTGGCTGGACGCCGGCGGTGCCGCCGCGAGCGAGGGCGCCAGCCGAGCCGGCGGTGGTGCGGGACGCCAGAGCGCCGAGGTCGCTGTGCCGCAGGCCCGCGACGCCGAATGGCGCACCGGCCTGCCGCCCACCGGTGGGTGGCAACGGATCGAGACCGTCCCCGACGAGGTCATCCGCGGGATCGTGCGAGCCGGCGCGCTCGTGCTCAAGGAGGCAGCCGCCCGCGAGCGGGTACCGACTGCCCAGCCGCGGGCCGAGGTCGCCGACGCGCTGCTCGACTCCACGGTGCTCACTGTGGCGGCGGATGACGGCCCGGCCACCGCCGCGGTCAACCTCCGCACCCTGAGTGCGCTGCTGCGGATGGGCTTCCTGCCCCGTGGCGGGTCGGTCCATGTCGACCTCGCCGGCCGCTGGGTGCGGGTGGTCGCCGAGTTCGGGACCGTTTACCTCGAGCGCCCCGGTCAGTCGCTCCTCGTCCGCTGAAGTCACCCGCGCGTGAAACTCCAACGGCCCCTCACCTCGTGTAGGAGGTAACCGGCTCCGCCGCGACCTTCCTGGTCCGGTGCACCGGCTGTCGACCGGGGAGCCCCGCATGGACGACGTCGAGGGACGATCCGCCTCTTCGCAACCGGCGAGCCACCCGGCGCGACGATCCCGCCGGCCGGCCGTGCTGGGCGGCGTCTTCGCCGTCGGCGTCGCCGCCGCCGCCGTGACGATCGCGCTGGTGACCACCGGCTCTCCCGGTTCCCACCCCCCGGCCCGTCCGGCGCCATCGTCTCCGGTGCCGATTACGTCACCGCCGCCGTCCGGCCTGGGCCCCGCGCCACGTCAGGTCGAACTCGCCGCCTTCGACACCTGCGACGCCATGCGTGCTGCGCTGCGCACGCAGACCGCGAAGAGTGTCACCGCCTACGGACTGCCCGGCTCTCCCTACGGCAAGCGCTACGGGCTGCCCACGCCGGTGGACTCGGTGGACTCGGCCGGCAAGTCCGCGGCTTCCGCGCCGGAGGCCGGCGGCGGCACCGCGCCGGACCACTCGACGACGAACGTGCAGGAGCCCGGCGTCGGCGAGCCGGACACCGTCGAGACCGACGGCTCCCGCGTGGTGTCGGTGTCCGACGGGATTCTGCGGGTCGTCGACGCGCGATCACACGAGGTCACCGGTCGCCTCGACCTGACGATGTACGCCGGCGCCGGCTCGGCCCAGCTGCTCCTGG
>NZ_JBHEMO010000008.1:0-39161 GCF_046262535.1 Jatrophihabitans sp.
GTAGTTCTTGCCGATGGCCACCACCTTGCTCGGCAGGAACGGCGACAGCAGGCGGACGTCGGGGAAGGCCCACCGGTCGCCGGTGAAGGTGATGGGGCCGAACGGATGGCCGTCGATGGCCGCGACGGTCAGCGCCTCGACGGGTGAGCCGGACGGGCCCTCGACCGTCCCCCACGCGACACCGGGCTCGGCGGAAGAGGAACCGGGATGGACGAAACGAGCGATGCGCACGAGGTTCTACGCTACCGGCCGGGTCGCTGACGCCCGCAGGTCGGCCGGTCAGCCATAATCGAGGCCGTGACGTCACCGTTGTCGGCCATCGCCGTCGAGAAGCGCCGGCAGCTGGCCGCGACCCTGGGCCTGTTCTCCATGCTCTTCATCGCCGTCGGCGCCGTCGCGGCGACCGGCGCGTCGACCACGGTGGTCAAGGCCTTCGTCGTCATCGCTCTGGTCGTCGCCGTGGTGCTCGGATTGATGGCTTGGGGCGTGCTGCATTCGGTGAAGCTCGACCTGGGCGCGCAGCGCCTCGATGCGGCCATCGAGGCGGCCGTCGTGAAACGGGGCGGCCTGATGTGCGACTGCGGGCACGACCACGACCCCGACGAGCTGCACGTCGTCGACGATCCCTGCGCGCACGACGGGCACGGTGTCGGGTGCACCCATTCGTGCGAGACGTGCGTGCTGGCCGCCATCAGACCGGGTCAGGTGGTCACGGCGGAGCGGAAGCGGCCGTCTCCGTATCCACGAACGCGCTGAGCGCGCGGGCGAAGCGCCCGGCTACGCCGGCGTGGATCGGCGGATGAGCCCGTAACGCACGGCATCATGCAGGGCCAGCCAGGACGCCTCGATGACGTTGGCGTGCACGCCGACGGTCGTCCACTCCCGTTCCCGGTCACTGGTCTCGATCAGGACCCGAGTGACTGCGTCGGTGCCGTGCTTGCCGGGCATGATGCGCACCTTGTAGTCGGTGAGCTCGATCTTCGCGAGCTGCGGATACGCCCGCTCCAACGCCTTGCGAAGAGCTCGGTCGAGCGCGTTGACCGGCCCGTTGCCCTCTTGGGTCGAAATGAACCGGCGGCCGCCGGCGGCGAGCTTGACCGTGGCCTCGCTGACCAGCGCACCGCTCTCGCGGCGCTCGATGATCACCCGGTACGACTCGACCACGAAGGGCGCCGGCAGCGGTTCGCCGTCCGGGCCGCCGAGTGCGTCGCGCAACAACAACTCGAACGAGGCGTCGGCCGCCTCGTACGACCAGCCCTGTGCTTCGCGTTCCTTCACCAGGTCGACCACCGTGCCGACGACCTCCGGTCGAGAGGTGACGTCGACCCCGAGCTCCTGCGACTTCAGTTCGATCGACGCGCGGCCGGCCATTTCGGTGACGAGGATGCGCTGGTCGTTGCCCACGACTGCCGGGTCGAGGTGGTTGTACAGCTCGGGGTCGACCTTGATCGCGGAGGCGTGCAGCCCGGCCTTGTGGGCGAAGGACGACGTGCCGACGTAGGGCGCGTGCGTGTCAGGAGCGAGGTTGGCGATCTCGGCGATCGCGTGCGCCACCCGGACCATCTCCTGCAGGCATCCGCTGGGGAGCACGTCCCTGTCCATCTTGGTGACCAGGCCGCCGATCACGCTGAAGATGTCGGCGTTGCCGGCGCGTTCGCCGTAGCCGTTCGCCGTGCCTTGTACGTGTGTCGCGCCGGCATCCACGGCGGCCAGGGTGTTGGCCACCGCGCAACCCGTGTCGTCCTGGGTGTGGATACCGAGCCGGATGCCGGCGCGACGGTTCACGTCCGACACGACGTCGTGGATGCCCATCGGGAGCATTCCGCCGTTCGTGTCGCAGAGCACGCAGACGTCGGCGCCGGCCGAGGCGGCCGCATCGAGTACGCGTACTCCGTAGTCGGGGTCGTGCTTGTACCCGTCGAAGAAGTGCTCGCAGTCGACGAATACCCGGCGCCCCTCGGCCCGGAGGAACGCGACGGTGTCGCGCACCATCGCGAGGTTCTCCTCGAGGGTCGTGCGCAGCGCCCGCTCGACGTGGCGGACGTCGGACTTGGCGACGAGGCACACCACCGACGTCTCCGCGTCGAGCAACGCGCGCACCTGCAAGTCGTCCTCGACCCGGACACCGGCCTTGCGGGTGGCGCCGAACGCGACGAGGACGGCGTGGCGCAGGGCCAGCTCGCCGGACGCGGCCCGGGCGAAGAACTCGGTGTCCTTGGGCATGGCGCCGGGCCAGCCGCCCTCGATGAACCCGACACCCAGCTCATCGAGGAGACGGGCCACGGCGAGTTTGTCGGTCACCGAGTAGGTGATCCCCTCGCGTTGGGCACCGTCGCGCAGCGTCGTGTCAAAGACGTGGAATGCGTCTGTCTGCATGTGGTCCTCGCGATCGATCCTGGGACGTCCGAGTTGTTCGGGGGAAACAAAAGACCCCCCGCATGTGCGGAGGGTCTGCGCGTCGGTGAAAGGCCGGTACCGACGCGCTAAGTGATAATGAGCGAGCTGCAGAGCACGGGTCGAGTGTGCCACACCACGCCGCTGCCCGCATCGCGGATCATCGTCACACCGCCGGGCGGTCGCAACGGGTCAGCCGGCGGCGGCCTTCGCGAGCCGCTCGCCGATGTCGCCCGTCGAGCCGGGCTGTCGCGCGTCGCGAGTGGCGAGGTCGGCCGCGACGGCCGCCTCGACGCGCGCAGCACCCTCGTCGTCGCCCAGATGGGAGAGCAACATCGACACCGACAACACGGCCGCGGTCGGGTCGGCCTTCCCTTGCCCGGCGATGTCGGGCGCCGATCCGTGGACCGGTTCGAACATCGACGGGTTGGTGTGGCTGACGTCCAGATTGCCGCTCGCGGCCAGCCCGATTCCGCCGGCGATGGCGGCGGCGAGGTCGGTGATGATGTCGCCGAAGAGGTTGTCGGTGACGATCACGTCGTAGCGTCCCGGGTCGGTGACGAGATAGATCGTCGCCGCGTCCACGTGGTTGTAGGCGACGGTCACCTCCGGGAACTCCTCGGCCACCTGGTTGACGATGCGGAACCACAAATCGCCGGCGTTGGTGAGGACGTTGTTCTTGTGAACGAGCGTCAGATGCTTGCGGGGACGGCCCTGCGCCCGGGCGAAGGCGTCACGCACGACCCGCTCCACCCCGTAGGCGGTGTTGACGCTGACCTCGGTGGCGATCTCGTGCAGCGTTCCCTTCCGCAGCACCCCGCCGTTGCCGGCGTAGGGACCTTCGGTGCCCTCGCGGATCACGACGAAATCGATCGGCGGCTCGCCGGCGAGTGGGCTCGCGACTCCGGGGTAGAGCTTGGCCGGCCGCAGGTTCACGTGGTGGTCGAGCTCGAAGCGCAGCCGCAGGAGCAAGCCGCGCTCGAGGACGCCGGAGGGAACCGTGGGGTCGCCCACTGCGCCGAGCAGGATCGCATCCTGTCCGCGGATCTCCTCGAGCACCGAGTCAGGCAGGACCTCGCCCGTCCGGTGCCACCTCGCGGCGCCCAGGTCGTATTGCGTCGCCTGCACTCCGGGATGGACGGCGTCGAGCACGCGGAGGGCCTGCTCGGTGACCTCGATACCGATTCCGTCACCGGGGATGACCGCTAATTTCATGGCCGTCAGCCTAGTCCAGCTCAGTTTGCCCTCTCAGCAAGTGGGCTCATCGTCTCACCATCCGGGACGTAGGAAGGCAGCTCGCGCATCCGCCGCAGCGGCGAGAAGAACACCGGCACGACCGCCACGCAGCCACCGATCGCGGCCACCAGCAGCGTGGTACGCACTCCGATGGCCGCGCCGAGCGCACCGCCGATCACGCCGCCCAATGGCATCGTGCCCCAGACCAGGAAGCGCATCGTCGCGTTCATCCGGCCGAGCAGGTCGGGCGGGCACAGGCCCTGGCGGAAACTGACCTGGGTGATGTTGTAGACGACCGTGGTGGCCCAGAAGAGGATGAAGGCCGCGGCGAGCAGGTACAGCGTCCAGTCCCGGTGCACGAACGGGGCGACGAAGCCCGTCGGTAGCGAGACGGCGATCGAGATCCAGATGGTCGGGCCCTGTCCGAGCCGCGCCGCGATCCGGCTGGTTGCGAGCGACCCGATCAGGCCGCCGATCGCCGCCGTCGACATGATCAATCCGATGTAGCCGGGTGACAGGTGCAGGTCGCGAGCAAGCAGCACGTAGAACACGGCGAAACCGATGGTGTTGAACAGGTTCGCGCTTCCGGTGCACATCGCGATACTGCGCAGCATCCGATTGCGGAGGACGAAACTGAGCCCTTCCTTGATCTCGCGGCCCAGATGGCGATCCGGCTTGCGCTCCGGCTTGGGCGGCCGGCTCGTGATCGCCGCGACCCAGCCGGCCGACCACAAGAAGCTCACGGCGTCGACCAGCACCGCGTACGGAGCGGTCAGCGCCTGGATCAACGCGCCGCCCGCGCTCGGCCCGGCGATCTGGCTGACCGATTCGCTGGCCTGCAACTTCGCGTTGCCCTCGACGAGGGCGTCCCGGTCCACGAGCTGCGGGAGATAGGACTGGTAGGCGACGTCGAAGAAGACCGTGCTGACCCCGGTGACGAGCGCGACGGCGTACAGCTGCTCGATCGACAGAGCGTGCACGGCCTGCGCCAACGGCACCGAGCCGAGGGCCACCGCCCGGATGAGGTCGTTGACGATGAGGACGGTACGGAACCGCATCCGGTCGACCCATGCCCCCGCCGGCAACCCGACCAGCAGGAACGCCGCGGTCTCGAAAGTGGTGAGCAGACCGACCTCGAAGGTCGACGCGTGGACCACCAGGATCGCCACGAGGGGCAGCGCCAGCTGGCTCACCATCGTGCCGAACTGGCTGACCGTCTCGCCGATCCACAACCGGCGGAAGTCGAGGTGGTGCCACAGGCCGCCGCGGCGCCGGATCGTCTCGGCGGGTGTCGGCGAATCGGTCACGCCGGCCAGCCTGCGCCGAGTGATTGAGGTTTGTCAATCACTATTCTAGGCTGGTCCTCGTGACCGCCCGCCGGGATGCTACCGACGAGGAGGCGAGAGCTCTGGCGTCCTCGCTCCGCTTGCGCATCCTGCGCGCCTGCCTGCACGAGTCACGGACGAACAAGGAGATCGCGGCCATTCTCGGGCGCGACCCGGCCAGCGTCCTGCACCACGTCCGAACCCTGGTCCGCACCGGCTTCCTCGTCGCGGAGGAACAGCGCCGCGGCACCCGCGGGTCGCGCGAGATTCCCTACCGCGCCTCGCGCAAGTCCTGGGCGATCAGTACGCCGTCGCAGGACCGCGCCATGATCGACACCTTTCTCGAGGAGGTCGCGCTCGTGCCCGCCGACCAGGTCGACTCCGCTCGCCTCGGTCTGCAATTGTCGGCCGAGGACATGGGTGAGTTCCGCGACCGGCTCCGCACGCTGCTCGACGATTTCGCCGCGCGCCCCGACGACCCGGACGGGGAAGCCTGGTCGGTCTTCCTGTCGATCCACCCCGACCCGAACCAGCGCTGACCGGTCGTCGCCAAAGATCTAGCGCTGGGCGGTGCCTTCCACGTAGTCGTCGTCGGCGGTCACCCAGGACATGAGACCGCGCAGCTTGCGGCCGGTGTCCTCGATCGGGTGCTGCTCGCCCTTGGCCCGCAGCGCCTTGAACTCCGGTGCCCCGGCATCCTGGTCGGCGATGAAGCGCTCGGCGAATGCGCCGCTCTGGATGTCGGCGAGCACTGCCTGCATGTTGGCCTTGACGTGCTCGTCGATCACTCGCGGACCGGAGACGTAGTCGCCGTACTCGGCCGTGTCCGACACCGACCACCGCTGCTTGGCGATCCCGCCCTCGTACATGAGGTCGACGATCAGCTTGAGCTCGTGCAGGCATTCGAAGTACGCGATCTCCGGCGCGTAGCCGGCCTCGATCAGCGTCTCGAAGCCGTACATAACGAGCTGGGACGCCCCGCCGCAAAGAACCGCCTGCTCGCCGAAGAGGTCGGTCTCGGTTTCCTCGGTGAACGTCGTCTTGATGGCGCCGGCCCGGGTGCCGCCGATCGCCTTCGCGTAGGACAGCGACAGATCGAACGCCTTGCCCGTCGCGTCCTGCTCGACCGCGACCAGGACGGGCACGCCCTTGCCGTCGACGAACTGCCGGCGGACGAGGTGACCGGGGCCCTTCGGGGCAACCATCGCGACGTCGACGTTGGCCGGCGCGTCGATGTAGCCGAACCGGATGTTGAAACCGTGGCCGAAGAAGAGCGCGTCGCCGTCCTTCAGGTTGGGCTCGATGGACTCCTTGTACAGCGACCGCTGGGCCGGGTCGGGGGCCAGGACCATGATCAGGTCGGCCTCGGCCGCCGCCTCGCCCGGCGTGAGGACACGCAGGCCCTCGTCCTCGGCCTTGGCCCGGCTACGTGACCCCTCGGGCAGTCCGACCCGGACGTCGACGCCCGAATCGCGCAGCGACAGCGCGTGCGCTTGTCCCTGGCTGCCGTAGCCGAGAACGGCCACCTTGCGCCCCTGCACGATCGACAGATCGGCGTCGTCGTCGTAGAAGATCTCCACTGCCATCGCTGTTGTTTCCTCTTCCTTATCGGATCACTGGTTTGGATCAGACTTACGCGCTGCGGTCCACGGACCGGAGGGCGGCTTGGGTCATCGAGCGCGGGCCCCGGCCCAGCGCAACCATGCCGGACTGCACCATTTCGCGGATGCCGTACGGCTCGAGCATCTTCAGCATCGCCCCGAGCTTGTCCGGACGCCCGGTGAGTTCGATGGTCACCGCTTCGGGCCCGACGTCGGCGACCTTCGCCTTGAACAGCTCCACCACCTGCAGGACATCGCGGCGATTGGTCTCGTCGGCCCGGACCTTCACCAGGAGCAGCTCGCGTTGCACGGCCTGACCCTGCTCCAGCTCGACGATCTTGAGGACGTTGACGAGCTTGTTGAGCTGCTTGGTCACCTGCTCGAGGACCGTGCCCTCGACCGTCACCAGGATGGTGATCCGCGAGATCTCCTCGTGCTCGGTCGGGCCGACGGCCAGGGACTCGATGTTGAAGCCGCGCCGCGTGAACAGCCCGGCGACCCGGGACAGGACACCCGGCTTGTTCTCCACCAGCACGGACAGCGTGTGAGTACTCATGCCCTCACACCTCCGATTCGAAGACGGGCCGGATGTTGCGCGCGGCCTGGATGTCGTCGTTGCTCGCGCCGGCCGCGACCATGGGCCACACCATCGCATCCTTGCCGACGGTGAAGTCGACGACCACGGGCTGGTCGTTGATCGACATGGCCTTCTCGATCGTCTCGTCCACGTCGGACGCGCTTTCGCAGCGCAGGCCCACGCAGCCGAGCGCGTCGGCCAGCTTCACGAAGTCGGGGATCCGGTGCTTGTGCGTGCCGAGATCGGTCTGGCTGTAGCGCTCGTCGTAGAACAGGGTCTGCCACTGCCGCACCATGCCCAGGTTGCCGTTGTTGATGACCGCGACCTTGATCGGGATGCCCTCGATCGCGCACGTGGCGAGTTCTTGGTTGGTCATCTGGAAACAGCCGTCGCCGTCGATCGCCCAGACCAGCTTGTCCGGACACGCGACCTGCGCACCCATCGCCGCCGGCACCGCGTAACCCATCGTCCCGGCGCCGCCGGAGTTGAGCCAGGTGTAGGGGTTCTCGTACTTGATGAACTGGGCCGCCCACATCTGGTGCTGGCCTACGCCGGATGCGTAGATGGCCTCGGGACCGGCGATGGCGCCAAGCCGCTCGATCACGTACTGCGGTGCGAGGGTGCCGTCCGGCGGCTGCTCGTAGCCCAAGGGATACGTCTCGCGCCACTCGTCGATCTGCCGCCACCAGCCCGTGAGGTCGGCGCGGTGGTCGGTGTCGAACTCGGCCTTCAACGCGGGCAGCAGCTCGATGAGCACTTCGCGGACATCGCCCACGATGGGCACGTCAGCGACCCGGTTCTTGCCGATCTCGGCCGGGTCGATGTCGGCGTGGATCACGGCGGCGTGCGGTGCGAATGTCTCGAGCCGCCCGGTGACTCGGTCGTCGAAGCGCGTGCCGAGTGCGATCAGCAGATCCGCCTTCTGCAGCGCGGTGACGGCCGACACCGACCCGTGCATCCCCGGCATGCCGAGATGCTGCGGGTGGCTGTCCGGGAACGCGCCGCGCGCCATGAGAGTCGTCACGACCGGAATGCCGGCGAGCTCGGCCAGCTGGCGCAGCTCGGCGGTGGCGTGGCCTTTCAGCACTCCGCCGCCGACGTAGAGCACGGGCCGACGGGCCGAGGCGATCAGCCGGGCAGCCTCGCGGATCTGCTTACCGTGCGGCCGGCTGACCGGGCGGTACCCGGGCAGGTCGATGCGCGGCGGCCAGCTGAACGTGGTGAGCTCCTGCAACACGTCCTTCGGCAGGTCGACGAGGACGGGTCCCGGCCGGCCGGTCAGGGCCAGATGGAACGCCTCGGCGATCGCCTGCGGGATGTCACCGGCGGACTGCACGAGGAAGTTGTGCTTGGTGATCGGCAGCGTGATGCCGGAGATGTCCGCTTCCTGGAACGCGTCGGTGCCGATGAACGCGCGACCGACCTGACCGGTGATCGCCACCATCGGGACGGAGTCCATGTACGCGTCGGCGATGGGCGTGACCAGGTTGGTGGCTCCCGGGCCTGACGTGGCCATGCACACGCCGACCTTGCCGCTGGCCTGGGCGTACCCCTCGGCCGCGTGCCCGGCGCCCTGCTCGTGGCGGACCAGGATGTGCCGCACCTTCGTGGAGTCGTAGAGCGGGTCGTAGGCCGGCAGGATCGCGCCGCCGGGAATGCCGAAGACGACGTCGGCGCCCACCTCTTCGAGGGACCGTACGAGTGCCTGCGCCCCGGTGATGGTGGCTGTGGTCGGTTCACCGGTCATGGCTTGCCTCTTTCGACTCGGAACTGGTCTATCAGCGCTCGCGGAATGAAAATCCCAACAAAAAACCCCTCGTGCGTGATGCACGAAGGGCTGGCGCGTCGCGGTGGCGGGATCAGGCCTACGCGACGCGCTCGATAACGAGTACGAGCTTGCGCACGAGGCCACCTTACACGCGTGCCCACGGCACGTTCAACATCGCGGGACGACCGTCCCAGCCACTGAGACGGTGTGCACCGCCCCCCGCGCTTTGCACCTTTCAGCGCTGTTGCGGGGCCCGATCTACCGCCCTCAAAGGTGCAAAGCGGGGAACCGGGGACGAGACCCCTAACGCTGTTTGCTGCTGCGCGGAGCAGACCAAAGTCCCGGGCGCGAAAAATTGCTCCATCTGAAGACTTGTAAATTCCGCGTGAGGTATGTTTACTGCTCGTACCAGTTCGCCGGGGAAGCGGACGGGAAGCGGGTGGGACAGGCAGCACCGAAGGACCGCACGGCGACGTGCGGAGGGGGACGAGCGGGGGAACCGCACTCACTCGACCTCGATTTCCCGGATGGTGTCCCATGTCCTTCCTTCTCGCCGTCGCCCCTCGCCCTGCGGCGCACGTCGTGCCGACGCCGGGCGCCCCCGTTTCCGGCCTCCGCCGTGTGGCCGTCGCCATCGCCGCCCTTGTCGGCGTGCTGGCCGCGCTGTTCGTCGCGACTCCTCCCGCGTCAGCCACCGTCCCCGCCCGCACCGCGCTGGAGTCGAGCATCGCCTGGGCGGTGAAGAGCCTGATCGTGACCGAGCGCGCGGCCAGCGGCAGGGGTTACGTCTACATGAGCAGCCAGCTCCAGCTCTCCGCCCGACGGCACGACGTCACGATGGCCGCGTACAACACGATGTCGCACCAACTTCCGGGCGAACCGTCCTTCGGCACCCGGGAGAACCAGGCCGGCTACTACTGGAACTACGCCGGCGAGAACATCGCGTGGAACTCAGCGATGTCGCTGAGCGGCGCGTTGACCCTCGAGAAGATGATGTTCAATGAGGTGGCGCCGAACAACGCGCACCGTCTGAACATCCTCAATTCACACTTCCGCGACGTCGGAGTGGATGTCTACATGGACTGGACCCACCGCAAGCTGTGGCTCACGGTCGACTTTGGGCACCGCAGCTAACCGCAACCCACGTCGAGCGGGGCCGTCAGTCGCAGACGGCCCCGTTTGCGGCTGAGCCCACCAGCTTCGCGTACTTGCGCAGGACGCCGAAGTCGAACTGGGGCTCCAACGGCTTCCACTCGGCGCGACGCCGTTCGAGTTCGTCGGCGTCGACCAGCAGGTCCAGTGTCCGACCGGCCATGTCCAGCCGGATGCGATCGCCATCGGCCACGAAGGCGATCGGGCCGCCGACCGCGGCCTCAGGGGCGATGTGCCCGATGCAGAGACCGGTCGTGCCGCCGGAGAACCGTCCGTCGGTCAGCAGCAGGACGTCCTTGCCGAGGCCGGCGCCCTTGATCGCGCCGGTGATCTGCAGCATCTCCCGCATCCCGGGGCCGCCCTTAGGACCCTCCCAGCGGATCACGACCACGTCGTCGGGCTGCAACTGCCCGGCTGCCAGCGCGTCCATGGCCGCCTGTTCGCGGTCGAAGACGCGGGCCGTGCCCTCGAAGACCTCTCGATCGAAGCCGGCGCTCTTCACGACGGCACCGTCGGGTGCGAGCGATCCGCGCAGGATCGCCAATCCCCCGGTGCGGTGGATCGGGTCGCTCATGGCGTGGATGATCTTGCCGTCCGGATCGGGCGGCTTGATGTCGGCCAGGTTCTCGGCAACCGTCCGGCCGGTGACGGTCAGCGCATCGCCGTGCAGCAGGCCGGCGTCCAGAAGGGCCTTCATCACCACCGGCACGCCGCCGATGCGGTCGATGTCGGTCATCACGTACTCGCCGAACGGTTTGACGTCGGCCAGGTGCGGCACCTTGTCGCCGATCCGGTTGAAATCGTCGAGCGTGAGGTCCACCTTCGCCTCACGCGCGATTGCCAGCAGATGCAGGACCGCGTTAGTCGAGCCGCCGAGCGCCATGACGACGGTGATCGCGTTCTCCAGAGCCTGCTTCGTGATGATCGTGCGCGCGGTGATGCCGGCGTCGACGAGATGCACCGCCGCCTCACCGGAACGCTCGGCGTAGTGGTCGCGCCGCGCGTCGGGCGCGGGCGGGGCGGCGCTCCCGGGCAGCGACATGCCCATCGCCTCGGCTGCGCTCGCCATCGTGTTGGCGGTGTACATCCCGCCGCAGGCACCCTCACCCGGGCAGATCGCCCGCTCGATCACGTCGACCTCGTCGCGGGTGATACGGCCCGCCAGGCAGGCGCCGACCGCCTCGAAGGCATCGATGATCGTCACCGTGCGGTCACCCACCTTGCCGGGCAGGGTGGAGCCGGCATACAGAAAGACAGCGGCGACGTCGAGGCGGGCGGCGGCCATGAGCATGCCGGGCAGCGACTTGTCACAGCCCGCCAGCAGCACGCCCCCGTCGAGCTGCTCGGCGCGGAAGACCGTCTCCACCGAATCGGCGATGACCTCGCGCGACACGAGCGAGTAGTGCATGCCGCTGTGGCCCATCGAGATGCCGTCAGAGACCGAGATCGTCCCGAACTCGAGCGGGTACCCGTCAGCGCCCTTGACCCCCACCTTCGCCTTCTTGGCCAGGCGGTCGAGCGACAGGTTGCACGGCGTGATCTCGTTCCAGGACGACGCGACGCCGATCTGCGGCTTGCGCCAGTCGTCATCGCCCATGCCCACGGCGCGCAACATGCCGCGCGCGGCGGCTCGTTCCAGTCCGTCGGTGACGATGCCGCTGTGTGGCTTGCGATGCTTGCGTGGCTGCTGGCTGCTCACGGCGTAAGCCTACGGGCTACCGTGCTGGCGTGGCTTCGGAGTCCGGTCCGACGGAGCGGGTGTTCCGCCTGCCGGCGTCGACCTATCTCGTGGTCCTGTTCGTGTTCTTCGGGACCATGCCGTTGGCCTTCACGAGTTCCGGCTTCAGCTTCAACGCCAAGGGCGGCGAGGAGGGCGCGCCGCTCGTCGTCGGTTGGCACACGCTGCTGCTTGCGATCCCCGTCCTCGTGGCCGTGTTCATCCGCCGGACCGCCACGTTCGTAGACGCCGCGGGGATCCGGGTGCGGGCCGTCCTTGGTTCGCGGCGGTTGCCGTGGTCGGAGATTCGCGGCCTGGCGGTGACCGGGCGCAGCATCTACGCGGTGCTCGCCGACGGGTCGGTTCGCCTGCCGTGCGTGAGGCAGTCCGACCTGGGCGCCGTGTCCCGTGCCAGTGACGGCCGCTTGCCGCTGATCGCCGACCCGAGGCCGAAGTACGCGCCGCAGCGGCGCCGGCGGCGCTGACCGACCGTCAAGCCGTCGCCCGCCGATCGGCTAGTAGCCGTTCTCGACGAGGTTCTCCAACGGCTGCCCGGCGAGGTAGCGCAGGACCTGCTCGCGAACCAGCCGGTAGGCACGGTCCTCCCACCCATGCGTTCCGCCGCCGATGTGCGGCGTCAGCACGAGGTTCGGCGCCGCCCACAGCGGATGACCGGCGGGCAGCGGCTCCGGGTCGGTGACGTCGAGGAACGCACGCAGGCGGCCGGCCTGCAACTCGGCCAGCAGCGCGTCGGTGTCCACGATCGCTCCGCGGGCGATGTTGACCAGCACCGCCGAGTCCGGCATCGCAGCGAGGAACGCGGCGTCGACCAGCCGGTGCGTCTGCGGAGTGTGGGGAATCGCGATCGCGACCACGTCGGATTCCGGCAGGAGCGCCGGCAGGTCGGCGAAGCCGTGCACGCCGTCCCGGGCCGACCGGGCCACCAGCGTGGTCTGGGCATCGAAGATCCGCGCCGCCGCCGCGATGCGTGAACCGATGTCGCCCGCGCCCAGGACGAGCACGCGGCGCCCGGCCAGGCCGTCGGTCAGCTCCCGATCCCAGCGATGGGCGCGCCGGGCGTCCTCGAAGCGGGGCAGCTCCCGCAGGACCGCAAGCAGCCCGGCGAGCGCGAGTTCGGCGGTGGAGGCGCCGTGCACCCCGCGCCCGTTGCACAGCTGCACGTTCTCGGGGATGCGGTCGAGCCAGGGTTCGACACCGGCCGAGACCAGCTGGACGACCTCCAGCCGGGGTAGGCCGGCGAGCACGTCGGCCGCCACGGGTGGCGCGTCGTAGCGGGCGACGAAGAACTCGATGCCGTCGGCCTGGGCCGGCCGTTCGCCCGAACCGTCCCAGACGACGACCTCGACGTCGGGCGGGAGGTCGCCGAGCCGGCCGACGGCGTCCGGCGTCGGCACGCTGATGATCGTCACCGTTCGAGGCTACGCAGCCGGGACACGCGCCGGCACACAGGTCGGCGAGGCAGACTGCAGGGATGCGCCGTACCCGCATGGCTCTGCTCGCGACCGCGTCCGGGCTGCTGCTGTCCGCCTGCGGAGCGGCCGGCGGCTCTGACGCGCCGACGTGGGAGCCGAGCCCGGCGCTCGGCGGCAACGGCAACGGCCCGGGAGCGCAGGCCAGCCCGATCGTTCCGGTGCCGTCCCCGCCGAAGTCGCAGCCGCACACCAACTCCAGCGGGCCCCCCCGCAACCAGCCCTCGCCCAGCGCCACCGGCAAGGGCGACCCGAATGTCGTCGCCACGCACCTGCACGCCCCGGTCGGGCTGACGATGCTGCCGGACGGCACGGCGTTGGTGGGGGAGCGGACCACCGGACGGATCGTGCGGGTGCAGCCCGTGGCCGGCCGACCGGTGCCGACGGTGCGGCAGCTCAGCGGGCTCGACAGCTCCGGCGACGGGGGGCTGCTCGATCTCGCGCTCTCACCGACGTACAGCGAGGACGGGTTGATCTACGCGTACGTCACCACAGCCACGGACAACCGGGTGGTCGACTTCACGCTCAAGGGTCCGGTCACCCCCGTGCTGGTCGGCATCCCGAAGGGATCGGCCGGGAATACCGGCCGGATCGCTTTCGGCGGCGACGGCGACCTCTACGTCGGCACGGGGGACGCCGGCCGGGCCGCCGACGCGGCCAATCCGCGCAAGCTCGCCGGCAAGGTCCTGCGGATCGACGACATCGGCGACCCGGCCCGAGGCAATCCCTCCCCGTCCTCGCCGGTGTGGACGAGCGGGCATTACCGGGTGAACGGTCTCTGCGCGGTACCGCAGGCGACCGCGGTCCTCGAGGTCGAGGCCGGTTCCGCCGGGCGCCCCGACGACGTCAACGACCTCGTGGCCGACTCGTACTACGGCTGGCCGGCAGCCAACAGCAGCGTCCGCCCGGCCCTCGGCGAGCTGCCGGACGCGTATCGCTCGCCCGGTGGCTGCGCGGTGCTCGACAACCACCTGTGGGTGACCTCGCTCGACGGTCGGGCGCTGCTCTCGGCACCTCTGAAGGGCAGCCGGACGACGCCGGCCATCGGCAAGTTCAGCGCCGTCCTCACCAACAAGTACGGCCGGCTCAAGACCGTCGTCGCGGCGGACGACGGTGCGCTCTGGCTCACCACGTCGAATCGCGATGGGTCGGGTAGCCCGGTGTCGGCCGATGAACGGGTGATCCGTTACCTGCCGTCGGGTGGGGGCGGGGGCGCTCCCGTCTAGCGGGCGGCGAGTCGGGTCGCTCGCGGACCGCCTGCCGGATCTGGGTGATGTTGTCGCGCAGCATGTCGGAGACGAGTTCGTCGGTGCGCGGATCGCCGAGTATCTCGAGGATGACCCGCAGCGTCGTATCGCTGATCTGGTCGATCAGGCGGTCGTGGAACGGCACGAGATAGATGCGGCCGGCCGTCGGGTCGTCGCGAATCTTCTCGGCCACCATCTGCTTGAGCTCGAGGCGGTTCTCCTCGATGGCGGCGGCGATGTTGCGCGTGTAGTGCCCGGTCCGCAGGACGTCGGCCACCTCGTCGAGGACGGCGATGGTGATCGGCCGCTTCACCACCTCGACCACCCGGTCGGAAGCGGAGTTGATCAACCGGACGATGAACGGTTCCCGGACGCCGCGCCGAACGAAGTGCCGGCCGACGATGCCCGCGAGCAGGGCGAGGACGACCAAACCGCCCAGGACCCACAGGGAGACGGAGAGCGCGGAATGCTGCGCGGCGAGGGCCATGTCGCTGATCCTGCCCGCCGCGACCCGGCTTGCAACTGCGGCGCGGCCGGAGCCGCCGGATCTCAGCGCCGCCGGCGGACCAGCAACCAGGCGGCACCCAGCAGCGCCACCGCTGCGACGCCGAGCCCCGGCCCGACCCACGACGGGTGCCCGGACGGGCGGGCGGACGTCGGCGTCGCGACCGAGGTCGCCGCATCGGACGTCGGCCGCGCAACGGAGGTCGGCGGCGTACTTGACGTCGTCGCTGACGCTCTGCTGGTCGCCGCACCCGCCGGCGGCGCGCCGGGTGGCACCGGCACGGCCAGCACGGCGCTGTGCACGCCCTCCGAACTCAGCAGCAACCGTCCGTCGCGCACGCAGATGCCTTCGCCTTGCGGCTGCTCGGGCAACGCCGCGCGCACCGGCGGCCCGCGAAGTGCCGTGGCGACGTCCGCATCCCTCAGCCGCCAGACATAGGCGTCGGCGTAAGTCCGGACCACGAGCAGTCGTCCGTCGCTCGAGATCGACGCGCCGGTGGCGGTCACCTGACCGGCCAGGCCGAACGGGTTCGCCGTCCCGGTGGGCAGCAACGGCACCTGCCCTACGCGGTGCAGCGTCTGGACGCGATCGGCGTCCGGTCGCGCCGGCAACCGGTACACCGTCGATGTCCCCAGCGTCTTGGTGAAGATGTACGCGGTGCCGTCCGGCGCCACGGCCAGAGACTCGGCGTCGACGGCACCGCCGGGGTAGCGCAGGCGCCAGATGTCGGCCTTCGCCGTCCTAATCGGCACGCCGGATCGCCCGGCCGGCAGCCTCGGCTCGGCCACGCGGTAGACCTGCACCTCGTCGCGGCCGGCGGTGTTGTCGCCGGTGTCGGCGAGCCACACCGAGCTGCGGCCGCCGGCGCCGGGCCCGACCGCGATGTCCTCCCAGTCGACGTTGCGCGCGCCGGTCACCGTCACCGTCGCGGCGGTGGCGCCGGTGCGCACATCCAGCGCGAAGAAGCGGTTGGTGTCACCGCTGTCGTTCTGCATGTAGACGACGCCGGGCGACACCCGGCCCGGCGCGATGCCGCTCGCTTCGGCGATGCGCGAGTCCGCGATGCGGAACAGCGTGGTGGCAACGCTGGCGAGCGCGGGTGCCGCGAGTGTGGCGCACAGCGCGGCACCGAACGCTGCGGCGAACATCGGCGTCCGCGAGTGCCGGTCCTTCCTCACCGCCGGCGGGCCGGCAGCGCGGGCATCACTGCCCGGCGACGGCGTAGCGGGCCTCGACCTCGGCCTTGATCGGTTCCCACCAGCTGCGGTTGGCGGCGTACCACGCGACGGTCTGTTCCAGGCCGTCGCGCAGGTCGGGGTACCGCGGTTCCCATCCGAGCTCGGTGCGCAGCTTCGTCGCGTCGATCGCGTAGCGCAGGTCGTGCCCGGCGCGGTCGGTGACCTGGTCGTACCAGTCGCTCGGCCGGCCCATCAGCTCGAGGATCAGCTCGAGGACCGCGCGATTGCTGTGCTCCCCGTCGGCGCCGATGAGATACGTCTCGCCGATCCGCCCGGCGTCGATGATCGTCCACACCGCGTCGTTGTGGTCGTCGACGTGGATCCAATCGCGCACGTTGGCCCCGGCGCCGTACAGCTTGGGACGCAGGCCGGCCAGGACGTTCGTGATCTGCCGTGGGATGAACTTCTCGATGTGCTGGTACGGCCCGTAGTTGTTCGAGCAGTTCGAGATGGTGGCCGCGACGCCGAACGAGCGCACCCACGCGCGCACCAGCAGATCGGAACCCGCCTTGCTCGCGCTGTACGGGCTCGACGGGTTGTACGGCGTGTCCGGCGTGAATTTGGCCGGGTCATCGAGCTCGAGGTCCCCGTAGACCTCGTCGGTGGAGATGTGGTGCAGCCGGACGCCGTGGCGTTTCACGGCCTCGAGGACCGTGAACGTCCCGACCACGTTGGTCCGCACGAACGGCCCGGGGTCGCGCAGCGAGTTGTCGTTGTGCGACTCGGCGGCGAAGTGGATGACGAGATCGGTCTCCCCCACCAGCCGGTCGACCACCGCGGTGTCGGCGACGTCGCCCTCGACCAGCTCGATGCGGTCTCGGATCGGCTCGAGGCTGGACAGGTTGGCCGCGTAGGTCAGCGCATCCAACACCGTGACGCGGACATCGGGGCGCCGTTCGAGAGTGCGGTGGACGAAGTTGGCACCGATGAAACCGGCGCCGCCGGTTACGAGGATGCGCATCAGGCCCGGGTCGCCCCGAGCGCGAGGAGCACCGCCGCCCCGTCCTCGAGCACCGCGCCGGGCAGGTCGCTGCCGGTCCGCGCCGCGGCCACCGACCGGTACCGCGGCCCGGCGAAGGTCCATGCGGCCGAGGTCAGCGCGCCGACCACTGCGCCGCGGCGGCCGGAGCCGCCGGCTCGCGACGATGCGAGGGCGCCGGTGAGGGCGCCGAGCGTGATCCGCGCGCCGACGCTGGGCGGCGCGGTGCGGGCCGGGGTGACCGGTAGCTTGTCGGTCACCAACTCGAACGCCGCCGACCGGGTCAGCGACTTGCGGACCCGCCGGCGATTCAAGAACCGCTCGAACCGCCCGCCGCGGCCGGGAGTGCGGGCGCAGGCCGCGAGCGCCGACTGCGAGCGGGCGCCGGTGGCCAGGCCGGCGAAGGCGGAGCGGACGAGTGGCTTCATGGCGTTTATTGGACACCCAGGCGGTCGAGCAGGATCTGCCGGACGGCCGCGGCGTCGGCTTGACCGCGGGTGGCCTTCATGACGGCACCGACGAGCGCACCGACCGCCGCGAGCTTCCCGGACCGCACCTTGTCGGCGATCTCCGGATTGGCCGCGATCGCCTCGTCGGCCGCCTGCTCGAGCGCGCCGGTATCCGAGACGCGCTTGAGGCCGCGCTCGGCCACGACCGCGTCGACGTCGGTGCCCGTCTCGAGGACACCGTCGACGGCCTGCCGGGCCAGCGCGACCGACAGCGAACCGTCGGCCACCAACGCGATGGCGCGCGCCACCTGGCCGGCACTGATCGGCAGCTCGGTCGGGTCGATCTCGCGCTCGTTCGACTTCTGGGCGAGATAGCCCAGCCACCAGTTGCGCGCCTCCGCCACAGGGGCGCCGGCATCGACCGTGGCGCCGACGAGGTCGACCACGCCGGCGTTCGTCATCTGCACCATGTCCTCCGCGCTGACCCCGAGCTCATCGCGCAGCCGGACGCGCCGCGCCGACGGAAGCTCCGGCAGCGCCTTGCGCAGCGACGCGACCCATTCGGCGTCCGGCGCGATCGGGACGAGGTCGGGCTCCGGGAAGTAGCGGTAGTCGGTCGCCTCTTCCTTGCTGCGGCCCGGACGGGTGTCACCGGTCGTCTCGGAGAAGTGCCGCGTCTCCTGGACGATGCGCTCGCCGCGGTCGAGGAGGACCGCCTGTCGCAGGATCTCCGAACGCACCGCCCGCTCGACCGATCGCAGCGAGTTGACGTTCTTGGTCTCCGTGCGGGTGCCCCACTCGGCGCCCGGCCGGTTCAACGACGTGTTCACGTCGCAGCGCAGCGAACCCTGCTCCATGCGCACGTCGCTGACGCCGAGCGTGCGCAGGATGTCGCGCAACTCGGTGACGTAGGCCTTCGCGACCTCGGGGGCCAGTGCGCCCGTGCTCGCCACCGGTTTGGTCACGATCTCGACGAGCGGGATGCCGGCGCGGTTGAAGTCCACGAGTGAGTACTCGGCGCCGTGAATGCGACCGGAGGTCCCGACATGGGTGTTCTTGCCCGTGTCCTCTTCGAGGTGCACCCGCTCGATGCCGACCCGCACCGTCTGTCCGTCGACCTCGACGTCCAAGTAGCCCTCACCGCAGAGCGGCTCGTCGTACTGCGACGTCTGGAAGTTCTTCGGCATGTCCGGATAGAAATAGTTCTTGCGCGCGAACCGGCACCACGACGCGATCGAGCAGTTCAGGGCCAGGCCGATGCGGATCGTGGACTCGATCGCCTTCTCGTTGGCGACGGGCAGTGCGCCGGGCAGGCCGAGGCACACCGGGCACGTGTGCGTGTTCGGCTCGGCGCCGAACTCGGTCGAGCACCCGCAGAACATCTTGGACCGGGTGCCGAGTTCGACGTGCGTCTCGAGCCCGATGACCGGCTCGTAGCGGGCGACGACGTCCTCATAGTCGGTGGTCATGTCAGCTCCGGGATGGACGCGAGCACCGCGCCGGACTTGGCCGTTGCCGCCTCGAACGCGGCGGCGACCCGGTAACACCGATCGTCGACCAGCGCCGGCGCCATGATCTGCAGTCCCACCGGCAACCCCTCCGACAACCCGGACGGCACCGAGATCGCCGGCGTCCCGGCGAGCGACGCCGGCAGTGTGCAGAGGTCGTTGATGTACATGGCCATCGGGTCGGCGATGCGCTCGCCGATGCCGAAGGCGACGAAGGGCGAGGTCGGCGACACGAGGACGTCGGCCCGCTCGAACGCGGCGGCGAAGTCGCGGGCGATCAGCGTGCGGACCTTCTGCGCCTGGCCGTAGTAGGCGTCGTAGTAGCCCGAGGACAGCGCGTACGTGCCGATCATGATCCGCCGCTTGACCTCCGGGCCGAAGCCGGCCTCGCGGGTGAGCGACATGACGTCCTCGAGCGAGTTGACCCCGTCGTCCCCGACGCGCAGGCCGTAACGCACTCCGTCGAAGCGAGCGAGGTTGGACGAGCACTCACTCGGCGCGATCAGGTAGTACGCGGCCAGCGCGTACTCGAAGTTCGGGCAGCTGACTTCGACGACCTCGGCGCCGAGGCTGCGCAGCGTCTCGACCGCCGCCTCGAAGGAGGCGAGGACGCCGGGCTGGTAGCCCTCGCCGCCGAGTTCGCGTACCACGCCGACGCGCGTGCCGGAGAGGTTGACGGTGTCGCCGCCCTCGCGGGCTGCGGCCACCACCGGCGGCACCGGCGCATTGATGGACGTCGAGTCGCACGGGTCGTGCCCGGCGATGACCTCGTGCAGCAGAGCCGTGTCAAGCACCGTGCGGCCGAACGGGCCGGCCTGGTCGAGCGAGGACGAGAACGCGATCAGCCCGTACCGCGACACCCCGCCGTAGGTGGGCTTGTGCCCGACGATGCCCGTGACGGCGGCCGGCTGCCGCACGGATCCGCCGGTGTCGGTGCCGATCGACAGCGGCGCCTCGAACGCGGCCACCGCGGCCGACGAGCCACCCGACGACCCACCCGGGATGCGCTCCAGATCCCAGGGATTGCGGGTGGGGCCGTAGGCCGAGTTCTCCGTCGACGAGCCCATCGCGAACTCGTCCATGTTGGTCTTGCCCACCATGACGATGCCCGCGTTCTTGATGCGGGTCGTGATCGTCGCGTCGTACGGCGGGTGCCAGCCTTCGAGGATCTTCGAGCCCGCGGTCGTCGGCAGGCCCTTGGTGACGACGACGTCCTTCATGGCGAGGGGGACGCCGGCCAGCGGGCCGAGCGTTTCGCCCGCCGCCCGCGCATCGTCGACCGCCTGGGCCGCGGCGAGCGCGCCGGAGGTGTCGACGTGCAGGAAGGCGTGCACCGACGGATCAACGGCGGCGATCCGGTCGAGGTGGGCCTGGGCGACCTCGACGGCCGACACGTCGCCGGCAGCCACGAGGCCGGCCAGTTCGCTCGCCGGCCGGCGGGTGAGGTCGTCCATCACGCCTCCTCGGCCAGGATCCGCGGGACCCGGAACTTGTCGTCCTCGACCGCGGGCGCTTCGGCCAGCACCGCGGCGCGCGGCAGCGAGTCCCAGTTCTCGTCCGGCCGGAAGACGTTGGTCATCGGCACTGCGTGCGAGGTCGGCGGAATGTCGTCGGCGGCTACGTCACGGACCCGCGCGACCGCCCCGAGGATGACGTCGAGCTGCCCCGCGAAGGTGTCGAGCTCGTCCTCCCTGACGGCGAGGCGGGCCAGCCGGGCGAGGTGGGCGACGTCGGCCCGGCTGATACGCCCGGCCGCGGCCTCGGGCGAGCCGGCCGTCGCAGAGCTGTCGGGGGCGAACGCGTCGTCGGGCACGACTCCGCAGTCTACGGATGCGTCCTGCCCGGTTTGCAGGCGAGTTCGGCGGCTCGCGTCCGGGACGTGGGCCGAAATCAGCGCGACATGCGGGTGCGGCAGGCTGGGGGCATGTCCTACCTCCTGCGGCTGGTGCTGCCTGATCGTCCCGGTGCGCTCGGCGCCGTGGCGACCGCGCTGGGCACCGTTGGCGCGGACATCCTCAGCGTCGACGTCATCGAACGCTCGCCGGGCAGCGCCATCGACGATTTCGTGGTCGAGCTGCCGCCGGACAAGCTGGCCGACTCGCTGGTGTCGGCCGCAGCCACTATCGACGGGGTGCATGTCGAGTCGATCCGGCCATATGCCGGGCAGATCGACCCGCACCGGGAACTGGAGCTGCTCGAGGCACTGGCCCGCAACCCCGAGTCGTCGCTGCCGGTGCTCGCCGACGGCGTCGCTCGATTGTTCCGGGCGGGCTGGGCGCTGGTGCTGGCCGAACCGGTCGCCGGGCAGGCGCGGGTGCTGGCCGGGGGCGGCGCGGCTCCGGAGCTAGAGTCGGTTCCGGCTCCATGGTGGCCGGCGGCGCCGACGCGTCCGGTGTCGAGCGAGGACGACTGGGTTCCGGCCGACTGGACGCGGCTCGGCACCGAGTTGGCCGTCACGCCGCTCGGTCCCGCGGCGCTGCTGATCGGGCGGCCGGCGCTGCGCTGGCTGCCGTCGGAGCTGATGCGCCTGCAGCATCTGGCCGCCATTGCCGCCACGGTGACCCCGGCTCCGGCAACGGAGTGATCTTCGCCAGTTGTCCTCGCTTCACCACGCTATAGCCCGGTATAGCGCGGACAACTTCGGAAAGGGCGAGCTCTAGAGTTCCGCCATGCCGAAATGGACCGCCGCCGACCTGCCCGACCAGACCGGGCGCACCGTCGTCGTCACCGGCGCGAATAGCGGCCTCGGCGAGGCGACCGCCCGCGCGCTGGCCGCCTGCGGCGCTGAGGTCGTCCTCGCCTGCCGCAACGTGGCCAAGGGCCAGGCCGCCGCGGCCAAGATGACCGGCGACGTCGAGGTCCGGTCCCTCGACCTGGCCGACCTGGCCTCAATCCGTGCCTTCGCGGCTTCGACCGGGCCGCTCGACGTCCTGGTGAACAACGCGGGAGTGATGGCCATCCCGCTGACGCGCACGGCCGACGGCTTCGAGATGCAACTGGGCACCAACTTCCTCGGCCACTTCGCCCTGACCTGCCTGCTGCTGCCGCGAATCGGCGAGCGGGTGGTCACCGTCGCCAGCGGCGCGCACCGCTGGGGCCGCATCGCGCTGACCGACCTGAACTGGCAGAAGCGGCGGTACCGGCGTTGGGCCGCGTACGGCCAGTCGAAACTGGCCGACCTGATGTTCGCCTTCGAACTCGATCGGCGCCTGCGCGCGAGCGGGTCAGCCGTCCGATCAGTGGCGGCCCATCCCGGCTACGCGTCGACCGAGCTGCAGTTCCACACCGAGGGGATCGAGCACCGCATCATGGGCCTGGGCAACCGGCTGCTCGGCCAGAGCCCCGACCTCGGCGCGCTGCCCACGCTGTACGCCGCGACGATGCCCGACGTCCGTGGCGGGGACTACTGGGGCCCGGACGGAGTCGGCGAACTGCACGGTCACCCCAAACGGGTGGGCTCCTCGAAGGCGTCGAAGGATGCCGTCGTGGCGGCGAAGCTGTGGGAGCAGGCCGCGGAACTGACCGGCGCCGACTGGCGCTGAACGACGACGCGAGCGACGGCCGGTTGCAGCGGGACGGGCGCGGATACTTCCGCGCGCCGCCTGACCCGGCCGCGGCCCCAGCCGACCGCCGCGTCGACTGCCCGCTGCGCAGCCGGCATGACGGTCGGCAAGGCCAGCAGTACGAGACCGCCCGCGATCCAGCCGCCGATGACGTCGCTGAACCAATGCGTGTCGAGATAGATCGTGCCGGCGCCGACCGTCACCGACAGGAAGATCGCCGCTCCGATTCCCCACTTGCGGTGCCCGACGGCCAGCCAGGCGAGCAGCCCGTAGAGAACCACCGTGTTGGACACGTGACCAGAGGGATAGATGTTGCCGCCGACGAAGATGTCGTGCGCGTTGTGGGTCCGCAGCGGACTGAGTCGACCGGTCGCGAGCTTGACGACGCCCACACTCAGGTTGAGCAGCACGAGCGCGGCGCCGAGCAGGACGAGCGGCGCGGTCGACCGTCTACGCCAGGCCGTCCACAGGAAGCAGGGCAGGAACAGCAGCGTCGCCGGACCCCGCTGACCGAACATCACGTAGTAGTAGATCCACGGCTTCCAGGCCGGATGGTGGTGGCGCACGTGCAGGTTCATCAACGCGGTGTCGAGCGTCAGCACCGGTGACGGGAAGATCACGGCCAGCGTGAGGAGCACGTAAGCGAGCAGCAGTCCGCCGAAGGCAACGGCACGCCACGAAACCCGGACCGATGTCTTGGGAAAGGGTGTCGTGGCAGCGCGCAGCACGGACAGCGGATATCCCACGCCTACGGTTTTTCCATATCCCGCTGTGAACTACCCACAAAGTAACCGGATAGTGACCGTATCTGTGGGCGAGAACACGTCAGACGGGCAATTCACCCGATCTCGTCGCCGACCGGTCCGTCGGCCAGCAGCGCCCGGAACCCGTCCTCGTCGAGGATCGGCACGCCGAGCTGCTCCGCCTTTTCCGCCTTGGTGCCGGCGTTGTCACCGACGACGACGTAGTCGGTCTTCTTCGACACCGAAGACGCCGCTTTACCGCCACGCGACACGATCGCCTCCTTCGCCTCGTCGCGCGAGAATCCCGGAAGGGAACCGGTGACGACGACGGTGAGCCCGGCCAGGGTTTTGGGGGTGTCGTCGATCTCGTCGGCCATGCGCACCCCGGCGGCGGCCCACTTGTCGACGATCGCGACGTGCCAGTCGACGGCGAACCAGTCGACGACCGCCTCGGCGATCACCTGACCGACCCCTTCGGCGTCGGCGAGCTGCTCGACCGTCGCGTTGCGGATCGTCGCGAGATCGCCGAAGTGGGTGGCCAGCGCGCGGGCGGCGGTGGGGCCGACGTGGCGGATCGAGAGGGCGACGATGATCCGCCACAGCGGACGCGTCCGCGCCTCGGCCAGGTTGCCCAACAGCTTCTCGCCGTTGGCCGAGAGCACCCGTCCGTCGCGAACCGCCTCCGGCGGGTCGGACTTCTTCGCCGCGCGGGTGTAGAACGGCACCCCGCCCAGAACACTGCGGGCGAGCGTGTCGTCCCCGTCCACGGTCGGCGCCAACGCGAACAGGTCGCCCTCGTCGGTGATGACGCCCGCGTCGAGCAGGGCGACGACGCCCTCGTAGCCGAGCGCCTCGATGTCGAGAGCCGAGCGCGAGGCGAGGCTGAACAGCCGCTCCCGCAGTTGGGCCGGGCAGTTGCGTGAGTTCGGGCAGCGGATGTCCTTGTCGCCCTCCTTCTCGGCCGCCAGCGGAGTGCCGCAGGCCGGGCACTCGGCCGGCATGACGAACGCGTGCTCGCTGCCGTCCCGCAGCGCGACGACCGGCCCGACGATCTCCGGAATCACGTCGCCGGCCTTGCGCAATACGACGGTGTCGCCGATCAGCACGCCCTTCCGCTCGACCTCCCACTGGTTGTGCAGCGTGGCCATCTCGACGGTCGAGCCGGCGACCTTCACCGGTTCCATGACGCCGAACGGGGTGACCCGGCCGGTGCGCCCGACGTTGACGCGGATGTCGAGCAGCTTCGTGTTCACCTCTTCGGGCGGGTACTTGAACGCGATGGCCCACCGCGGGGCGCGGCTGGTCGAGCCGAGCCGCCGCTGCAAGGACAGATCGTCGACCTTGACCACGACGCCGTCGATCTCGTGCTCGACGGCGTGTCGGTGTTCGCCGTAGTAGTCGATGAATTCCTGCACTCCGGCGAGGTCGTCGACGACCGTGGCCCGGTCGGACGTGGGCAGCCCCCATTCGCGGAACCGGTCGTACCAGCCGGACTGTTCGGTGACCCGCGGGCCGTCCTCGACCTTGCCGACGCCGTGGACGACCATGTTCAGTCCGCGCGTCGCGGTGATGCGTGCGTCCTTCTGGCGCAGCGACCCGGCCGCGGTGTTGCGCGGATTGGCATACGGCGCCTTGCCCGCCTGGACCAGGGCGGCGTTGAGTTCTTCGAAGCGGGCCACCGGGAAGAAGACCTCGCCGCGCACCTCGAGGACCCGGGGCACGTCCGCGCCGGTCAGCCGGTCGGGCACGCCCGCGATCGTGCGGATGTTCGGCGTCACGTCCTCACCGGTGCGGCCGTCGCCGCGAGTGAGGCCGCGGACGAGGCGCCCGTCCTCGTAGAGGAGGTTCACGGCGAGACCGTCGACCTTCAGTTCACACAGGTAGCGCGGCGAAGCGCCGGCGTCGCGCTCGACGCGCTGTGCCCAGGTCTGGATGTCCTCGGGCGAGAACGCGTTGTCGAGGCTGAGCATGCGCTCGAGGTGGTCGACGGCGGTGAACAGGGTCGAGTACGTGCCGCCGACCCGCTGCGTGGGCGACGACGGGGTGCGCAGCTCGGGGAATTCTTCTTCCAGTTCCTGCAGGCGCCTCATCAGCGCGTCGTAGTCGGCGTCGCTCGCCGTCGGCGCGTCGAGGATGTAGTACCGGTACTGGTGCTCGTCGAGTTCCTGCGCCAGTCGGGCGTGCTCGCCGCGGGCTTCGGACGGGGCTTGGCTGACCTGCGTCATGAGCCCTAACCTAGCGACTGGGTACGACGCTCCCGCCGTGCGTCACGACGGGTCGAGCGAGTTCCGGCCGACCTCGCGGAGCACCGCCAGCGCACGCCGCACGTAGCCCGGTGACGCACCGGCGAACCCGCACGTCGGCGTGGCGACGACCGTCGTCGCGAGCAACTCGGGATCGAACCCGAGTTCCGACCACATCCGACGGATCGGGCCGCGGGCCCGGTCGAGCGTGACGTCGGAATCGGTCGCCGGGACGACCCCGAGCCACAGCGCGACGCCGGCTTCGACGGCCTCGCCCAGCGCGTCGTAGTCCGGCACGCCCAGCAACGATGCGTCGACGCCCACCGCGTCGGCGCCGGCGGCCGTCAGCAGTCCGATCGGCGTCCCGGCTGCGCAGCTGTGCACCACCCGGCCGCCGGGCGGCGCAACCCCGAGGACCGTCCGCACCGACTGCTCGACCACCTGCCGATCGAGTGCGCGGACCGTGCCGTAACCCGACGGGGTGCGGATCTCGCCCGCGAGCACCGCCGGCAACGACGGCTCGTCCAGCTGCAGGACGAGGGGGGCGCCGGGCAGCCGGGCCGCGGCGTCGGCCAGATGCCCGGCCAGCCCCTCGGCCAGCGACTCGGTGAGATCGCGCAGCGCGCCCGCGTCGCTGACGACCTTGTGTCCCGTGCGCAGCTCGACGGCCGCCGCGAGGGTGAGCGGACCGGCCGCCTGCAGCTTCAGTGCTCCGCTGTAGCCGCCGGCCGCATTCTGGAGGGCGTCGAGGTCGCGGGCGAGCAGGTCGGACGCACGCCGCAGGTCGCGGCCGGGATGGGCCGCGATCTGCCAACCGGACGGCACCAGCTCGACCGGCAGGTCGACCAGGAGCGCCGCCGTGCGTCCGATCATGTCCCCGCCGGCGCCGCGCTCGGGCAGCTCGGGCAGGTGCGGCAGGTCGGGCAGCTCGCCGAAGACGAGGGCCGCCGCGTCGGCCGGGTCGGTACCGGGCAGGGAGCCGATCCCGGTGACGGCACCGGTCGGCCAGGGGCGGCTCACGCCCCGGCGGCCACGTCGGCGGTGCGGTGGGCGGCAGTGATCGTCGCCGAACCGAGCACCACGTCGCCGTCGTACATGACCAAAGCCTGGCCGGCCGCTACGCCCGCCTGGGCGACATGCAGCGTCGCCGTGACTGCCGCGCCGTCCACGGTCACCGTCGCCGGGCTCGTCATGCCGTGCGCCCGGAGCTGCACCGCACAGTCGAACCGCTCCCCCGGCGCGGCTCCGTTCGTCCAGACGACGGGTTCCCCGCTCACGACGTCGGCGTCGAGCCGGCTGCGCGGTCCGACGACGACGGTGTTGTCCTTCGGCCGGATGGACAGCACGTACCGGGGGTCGCCGCCCGGAGCGGGGCGCTGCAGGTTGAGCCCGCGCCGCTGCCCGACGGTGAACCCGAAGGAGCCGGCGTGCGTGCCGACCACCTCGCCGCTGTCGGCATCGACGATCGGGCCGTCCTGGGCGCCGAGCCGGCGGGCGAGGAAGCCCTGCGTGTCGCCGTCGGCGATGAAGCAGATGTCGTGCGAGTCGGGCTTCTCGGCGACGGCCAGGCCCCGCGCGGCCGCCTCGGCCCGGACCTGCGTCTTGGTCGAGTCGCCGAGCGGGAACATCGCCGACGCCAGCTGACGCTCGCTGCATACCGCCAGGACATAGGACTGGTCCTTGGCCGGATCGACCGAGCGCATCAGCCGGCCGTCGACGAGTCGGGCGTGGTGGCCCGTGACGATGGCGTCGAAGCCGAGGGCCAGCGCCCGGTCGAGCACGGCCGAGAACTTGATCTTCTCGTTGCACCGCAGGCACGGATTCGGTGTGCGACCGGCGGCGTACTCGTCGACGAAGTCGTCGATGACATCGGCGCGGAACCGCTCGGCGAGATCCCAGACGTAGAACGGGATCCCGAGCACGTCTGCGGCCCGGCGCGCGTCGTGCGCGTCTTCGAGCGTGCAGCATCCCCGGGCGCCGTGGCGCAGCGTCGCCGGCGCCGCCGACAGCGCCAGGTGGACCCCGGTGACCTCGTGGCCGGCGTCGACCGCGCGGGCGGCCGCGACGGCGGAGTCGACGCCACCGCTCATCGCGGCCAGCACCTTCAACCGGCCCGCGGTCACGATGCGACCGTGGTGAGTCCGGCGCTGCGCGCCCGGTCGACCGCCGGCACGATGGCCTCGAGGGCGGCGGCAACATCGGCCGGCGTCGAGTCGTGGCCCAGCGAGAAGCGCAGCGTGCCGCGTGCCTCGACCGCATCCGCCCCCATGGCGATCAGCACGTGCGAGGGCTGCGCGACGCCGGCCGAGCACGCCGAGCCGGTGGAGCACTCGACGCCGCGCGCGTCGAGCAACATCAGCAGGGCGTCGCCCTCGCAGCCGGCGAAGCTTAGATTGGCGATGCCGGGCAGCCGGCGGGTGGGGTGACCATTCACCGTCACGTTCTCGACCGACCGCAGCATGCCGGTGACGAGGTCCTCGCGCAGTGCGCCGATCCGGGCGGCGACGTGATCGCGCCGCTCGACGGCGAGCGCGGTGGCCACGGCCAGCCCGACGGCGCCCGGGACGTCCAGGGTCCCGGAGCGCACCTCGCGCTCCTGGCCGCCCCCGTGCAGCAGCGGGACGCAGGCGACATCACGGCGCAGCAGCAGCGCACCGGCGGCCGGAGGACCACCGAACTTGTGGCCGGTCAGCGTGAGCGCGTCCAGGCCCGAGGCGGCGAAGTCCACCGGCACGGTGCCCACGGCCTGCACGGCGTCGCTGTGGATGGGCAGATCGTATTCGTGGGCGATCGCGGCCAGGGCCGAGACGGGCTGAATCGTGCCGACCTCGTTGTTGGCCCACATCACCGTCACCAGGGCGACGGAGTCCGGGTCTTCCTCGATCGCGGCCCGCAATGCTGCAGGAGCGACCAGGCCCGTGCGGTCCACCGGCAGCCAGGTGACGTCGGCACCCTCGTGGCCGACCAGCCACTCGACCGCATCGAGAACGGCGTGGTGCTCGACCGAGCTCGCGATGATGCGCCGACGGCGGGGATCCGATTCCCGCCGGGCCCAGAAGATGCCCTTCACCGCCAGGTTGTCCGACTCCGTGCCGCCGGCGGTGAAGACGACCTCCGACGGTCGCGCGCCGAGGGCCGCCGCGACGGTCTCGCGCGACTCCTCGACCCGCCTGCGCGCAGTTCGTCCCGCCGTGTGCAGCGACGACGGATTGCCGACCCGACCCATTGCCTCGGTGACGGCCGCGACCGCCTCAGGCAGCATCGGCGTCGTCGCGGCGTGGTCCAGGTAGGGCACCGGGCCGAGTTTACGGCGTCCGGCCCCCGCCGGTTCAGTGCAGCAGCCAGCGGCGAGCGCCTCAGCGGTGCCGGCTACCCCGGGCTCGGGCCGACCTACCCGCGTACCGGCGCCGCGGCGCGGGCGCGGAACGCCGTGGCGACGCCGGTGACCGCCACCCCGCACATGAGCAGGTCGAGCGTGACGAAGCCTGTGGTGGAACTGATCGCACCTCGCGTCGCCGCCGCGACCAGGACGCCGGCCACGCCCGTGGTGAGTGCGCTGGCCGTTGCGTCGGACAGCTGAAGCGCGGCGGAGTCGGCGCCGCGATCGGCGTCGTTGGTGTAGTTCAGGAGCAGGACGCTGACACTCGACATGGTCAGGCCGGCGCCGAGGCCCGCGATCAGCCAACCGGGAAAGGCGAGCCAGCCGGGCAGCTCGGGGACCGACGCCAGGGCCATCGTCGCGGCGGCCGCCGCAAGACAGACGAAGCCGGCCCGGATCAGGGCGATCCGCCGCTGCGGGGCGGCGCTGTCGTCGACCCGGCCCTGCCACCAGGACCCCGCGGCCCAGCTGAAGCCGGACAGCGCGAGCGGCAGACCGGCGATCGTCGCCCCGTACCCGTGCTGCTGGGACAGTGACAACGGGACGGTGGCCTCGACGCCGAAGAATGCGCCGGCGAGCAGCCCCCGCAGCGCCACGGGCGCGGCGACCCCGGGCCGCACCCGGAAGGTGCCGGACGGAAGCAGGCGACGCAGGCCCCACGCGAGCAGCCCGATCCCGCCGACCCCGAGAGCTCCGGCAAGCACGGACGGATGCTGGCCGGCCTGCTCCAGCGCCGCGATGCCGACGGCCACTGCGGTCGCCCGGACCAGCCGGAAGCGGTCGCTCCGGCCGCCGGGTTGGGAGGGCGCGTGCAGCGAGCGCAGGACCGGGATCATCAGCAGTCCACCGACGACGCTGAACGGCACGAGACCCAGGAAAACCCACCGCCAGCTGGCGTGCTGGGCCAAAGCGCCCGAGATCGCCGGGCCGAGCAGCGACGGAACCACCCAGGCCGACGACATGGCGCCGAACAGCCGCGGCCGGAACTGCTCGGCATAGATCTCGCCGATCACGACATAGATCGCGGTGATGATCAAGCCGCTGCCCAAGCCTTGCACGACCCGGCCGGCGACCAGCTGAGCCATCGTCACGGCCGTCCCGGACAGCAGCAGACCGCCGACGAAGCACACCAGTCCGGCGACGACAGGCAGTCGCGGCCCGCGGCTGTCGCTGAGCTGGCCGGACGCCACCATGCCGAACACGTTGGCGAGCAGGAAGCCGGTGAACGCCCACCCGAAGGCGCCGAGCCCGTGGACGGCCCGCGCGGCGGTGGGCAGCGCGGCCGAGACGGCCATCGCCTCGAAGGCGATCAGCGTGACGAGGATGAGCAGGCCGACGCTCGTGGCCCGCAGCGGCGGACTGAAGATCGAGCCCGGCGCGCCGTCCAGCTCTCGCTCGTCCACCGTCACGTCATCAGCATGCAACGTGAAGTGCGGCTCAACTCAATCCTTTGGCCCGAACGCAGTTGTCCGTGTGTCCCCACGTCAGGACGTGAGGACACACGGACAACTTTCGACAGGGTGGCGTTACTTGCGTTTGGTGATCTCGTCCGTCAGCTGCGGGGCAACCTGGAACAGGTCGCCCACCACGCCGAAGTCGGCGATCTCGAAGATCGGTGCCTCGGGGTCCTTGTTGATGGCCACGATGGTCTTCGAGGTCTGCATGCCGGCCCGGTGCTGGATGGCTCCGGAGATGCCGACCGCGATGTAGAGCTGCGGCGACACGGTCACGCCGGTCTGCCCCACCTGCATCGTGTGGGGCACCCAGCCGGCGTCGACGACGGCGCGCGAGGCACCGACGGCGGCACCGAGGGAGTCGGCCAACTTCTCGATGATCTCGAAGTTGTCGGCCTTGCCGATACCGCGGCCGCCGGAAACGACGACGGAGGCGTCGGACAGTTGCGGGCGCGAGCCCTTCTCCTCGACCACGGAGTCGATGACCTTGGCGGCCTTCGCCGCGTCGGACAGCGTGACGCTGACCGGCACTTCCTCGGCCGCGCCGGAGGCCGGCTCGGGGGCGAAGGAGTTCGGCCGGACCGTGATGACCGGGGTGCCCTTCGTCGCCTTGGCCTTCACCGTGACGGCGGCACCGAAGATCTGCTGGGTGACCGTGCCGTCGCTGTCGATGCCGACGGCGTCGTAGAGCAGGCCCGACTCGAGCTTGAGGGCAAGCCGGGCCGCGACCTCCTTGTTCTCGCTGTTGGACGAGAGGAGGACGGCGACCGGGCTCGCCTGCTGCGCGACGGCGGCGAGGGCTTCGGCCTTCGGCGCGACGGAGTACGAGCCGATCTCGTCGCCCTCCGCGACGTAGACCTTGGCCGCGCCGTACTCGGCGAGCTGATCCTTCAGCGGGCCCGCGGTGCCCGGCGCGCCGATGACGACGGCCGCGGGCTCGCCCAGGTGCCGGGCGGCGGTGAGCAGTTCGAGGGTGGGCTTCTTGACGGTGCCGTCGACCGAGTCGACGAGAACCAGGACGTCTGCCATGTCTGTTGTCTCCTTGGTTTCGGCTCGGGTCAGATCAGCTTCTTGGACGCCAGGAAGTCGGCGATCTTCGCGCCGCCGTCCCCCTCGTCCTTGACGGTCTGGCCGGCCTCGCGCGGTGGCGCGTTCTCGAACGACACGACCTGCGTCCACGAGTTGTCGAGCCCGACGTCGCCGGCGTCGAGGCCGAGGTCGCCGAGCGACTTGACCTCGATCGGCTTGCTCTTGGCGGCCATGATGCCCTTGAAGGACGGGTACCGCGGGTCGTTGATCTTCTCGACGACGCTGATGACGGCCGGCGTCGAGGCCTCAACCTTCTCGTAGCCGGTGTCGGTGACCCGCTCGATCGTCACCGTGGACCCGTCGACGGTCACCTTGCGGGCCTGCGTGAGCTGCGGCGCACCCAGCACCTCGGCGAGCAGGGCCGGAACGACCGCGCCGCGCGCGTCAGTGGCCTCGGATCCGGCGATCGCGACGTCCCACTCGAGCGCGCCCAGTGCCTTGGCCAGCGCCTTCGCGGTGGCCACGGCGTCCGAGCCGTGCAGCGCCTCGTCCGAGACGTGGACGGCCTTGTCGGCTCCCATGGACAGGGCCTTGCGGATCGACTCGGTGGCCCGCTCGGGGCCGACGGTCAGGATGGTGACCTCACCGCCGTGCGCCTCCTTGAGCAGGAGCCCTTCCTCGATCGCGAATTCGTCGATGTAGTTGATCACCGGGTCGACCGCGGCACGGTCGACCGTGTTGTCCGCGGTATTCAGCTTGCGGTCACCTTCGGTGTCAGGCACCTGCTTGACCAGGACCACGATGTTCATGCGTTCGCTGACCTCTCCGTCTTAGGCCTTCAGTGATCCCGGCGACCGAAGGTCGCGGGAGATCGGACGAGCCCGGTGGGCCGTCACGAGACGTTCCACAACACTGTGCCCATGTTACTGACGAGTAGCAACATGATGCTTCTCTCGTGAGACCAGCATCCCACGCAGCGCCCCGCACCTAGGGCCGCGCCCCCGGGGACGTCCCGTCCTCGACCTCGAGGATGACGAAGTCCGCGACGTTGAGCAGTCGCAGGATCGCCCGTTCGAGCGGGCGGATCCGGGCGCGCGTCTCGTCGTGCACGATGCGCGGATTCGTGAGCCGCACCGTGCGCCGCCGGGTGATCAGCTCGCAGCCGCCTGCTGCGAGCACGTTGCGGACCCAGTCCGTCTTCGCTCCGTAGGTGAGCGCGAGGGTGTACTCGCGGCCGGAGTTGAAGACGTTCACCGGCGTGCGGTACCGCGAACCCGAGCGGCGCCCCACGTGGACGACCACGCCGAGACCGGGAACCCATGTCGCGAAGCGGCGGGTGATGCGGTTCAACCCCACCCGGTTCAGCCGGGCGAGCGCGTTCGGTAGCGGCATGCCTCCTGTCTAGCGCGCGGACGGCCTTGGTTGCGCTGCCGATGAATATTTGGCGGAACTTACCGGCAGGCTTGCCTGCCGGTAAGTTTGCGCCTAGCGTCGCGAATATGACCGGCACGATGCGCCCGACGCAGGCCGAGCGGGTGACCGTGATGCGCAGCCGTCTGCTCGACGCGGCGATCGAGGGCCTGGCCGAGACCGGGTACAGCGGGTTCTCGACCAACGACGTGGTCCGGCGGGCCGGTGTGTCGCGGGGTGCGCTGGCCCACCACTTCCCGACCAAGGCCGACCTCGTGGCCGCCGCCGCCCACCGCCTCGTCGAGCTGCGCGCCGCGGAGTTCCGGGCCCGCTTCGCCGCCATCGCCCCGGCGCGGCGCACGGTGGGCAAGGCGCTCGACGTGCTGTGGACGTTCTTCGAGGACCCGTCCTACCAGGCGCTGCTCGAACTCATGGTGGCCGCTCGCAGTGACAACGAGTTGCGCCCGGTGATGGCCGCGGGACTGCGGCACGCCGCCGAGATGACGCGCGAGGTGTTCGCCGAGGCGTTCCCCGACCTGGCCGAGTCCCCGTTCATCGGCGAGACGCTCGACGCGATCCTGGCCGTGTACTCCGGCCTCGCCGCACAGGTGGCCCTCGATGGCGATGCGGGCGGGCGGCACGCCGCCGTCCGGGCCGTGCTCAAGGGCGCCCTGACTCTCGCCGTCGATACGCGCCCGCACGAGTTCACGAACCGCCCCACGTCGAGGAGCACGCGATGAGCCAACCGTTGACCAGCGAAGGCCCACGCCCGGTGCCGGTCCGCTCGGTGCGCACGCGCCGCATCGCGTTCGCCTATCCACCCGCCGCGCTCGACCGCCACTACGTCAGGGGCGACCTGGTGATGAGCCACGTCGTGTCCGTGCTGTCGGCGATGTTCCCGGAGGGCGAGGACTTCTTCGTGCGGTCGGTTCGCCATTACGCCGACCGGGTGACCGACTCGGAGCTGAAGAAGCAGGTCGCCGGCTTCATCGGCCAGGAAGTGACGCACGGACGCGAGCACGGGGCTCTCAACGAGCGGCTGCAGGAGATGGGCTATCCGACACGACGGGTCGACCGGATGGTCAAGGCCGGCCTGAAGCGCAACGAACGGCTCTTCCCGCACAAGGTGCAGCTCGCGATCACCGCAGCGCTCGAGCACTACACCGCGGCCTTGGCCGAGACGCTGCTGACGGATCCGCGCGCGCAGGAATTGCTCGGTGAGAACGAGGTGCGCTCGATGCTGCTGTGGCACGCACTCGAGGAGTCCGAGCACAAAGCGGTCGCCTTCGACGTCTACCAGCACGTGGTCGGCGACGAGAAGCTGCGGATCCGGACGATGCGTTTCATGACCGTCGCGTTCATCTTCGCGGTGGTCGGGCACTCCGTTCTGTCCCTGCTGGGCGACCGGGCCAGCTACGACCTGCGCCGCCTGGGCCGCAGCCTGGCCGCACTACGGCACTCGCCGTTCTTGACGCGCGAGGTCGCCCGCCGGATCAACGACTACAACCGGGTGGGGTTCCATCCGGACGACCACGACGCGACCGAGCTGCTCGAACGCTGGCGTGAGGAGTTGTTCGGGGAAGAGGGCCGGCTCGCCGACCACGTGAAGTAGCGCGCTACAGCTGCGCCGCCGCGGGAATGACCTTCTCGCCGAGCAGCTCCAGCGGCGTGATGTCGGCGACCCCGGGAACGGCGCCGTGGACGTGGTCGATGCCGAGTGCCGCCAGCTCGCCCAGCCGGCCCAGCAACTCGTCCACCTTCTCGCCGTCGCGCCCGGCGTCGAGCGGCATCATGACGGTCTTCTCGATCTCGTCGTAGTCGCGCCCGACCTCGGCGCAGTGTTGCCGCAGCACGTCCAGCTTGTGCCCGAGTTCAGGGACGGCGAACAGGTTGCAGGCCTGCGCGTACTTCGCCACGAGCCGCAGCGTCTTCTTCTCGCCACCGCCCCCGATGAGGATCGGCGGGTGGGGACGCCGCAGCGGCTGCGGGACGTTGAGTGTGCGGCCCAGCTTGTAGTGCTTGCCCTCGTAGGGGCTCTCGTCGTCGCTGCACATCTGCAGGAAGATCTCGAGTGCCTCCTCCAGCCGCTCGAAGCGCTCGGCCGTCGGCGGGAACGGCAGGCCGAGACCGACCGATTCCTGCTCGTTCCAGGCCGCCCCGATGCCCAGCCACGCGCGGCCGCCGGACAGCACGTCGAGCGTCGAGACAGACTTGGCCAGCAGACCCGGCTCGCGGTAGACGACGGCCGTCACCCAGGCCAGCAGCTCGATGCGCTTCGTGTGGGCGGCCAGGAACCCGAGCGTCGTGTAGGCCTCGAGCATGTCCTTCTCCGGCGGGCCGATCACTGCGATCTGCCAGACGTGGTCCATCACGCTGAGCTTGCTGAAGCCGACGTCCTCGGCCGTCGTGGCGATCCGGGCGAGATCACTCCCGAGCGCCGCGGGGCCGTTGGGGTAGGTCAGGTTGGGCAGGTGCAGGCCGAGCTCCACGAGGTTTCTCCCTGTCGATGTCGTCCCCCGACGCTAGTCGTCGTAGTCGACCGTCACCGCGTCCGTCGTCGGCAGTGCCTGGCAGGTGAGCACGAAGCCGGCGGCGACCTCGTCGTCCTCGAGGGCGTAGTTGCGCCGCATGGTCACCTCGCCGGCTGTCACGCGGGCCCGGCAGGTGCCGCACACGCCGCCTTTGCAGGCGAAGGGCAGATCGGGCCGCACTCGCTGGGCGGCGTCGAGGATGGGCATACCCGCGGGCACGGTGAGGGTGGTGGTGCGGCCGTCGAGGACGACGGTGGCCTCGCTGCCGGCGCCGAGCGGTGCGTCGTCGTGGCGCACCACTGCGGGCGGCACGTCCTCGACGTAGAACAACTCGCGGTGGATGCGCCCGCGTTCGACGCCCAGCGCGGTGAGGACCTCGATGGCGTCGGTGACCATGCCGAACGGCCCGCACAGCCACCACTGGTCGACGCCGGCGACGTCGACGATCGCGGGCAGGAGCGTGCCCAGCCGGCCGGCGTCGAGGCGCCCGTTGAAGAGCTCGACCTCCTGCGGCTCGCGGGACAGCACGTGGATCAGCCTCATCCGCTGCGGGTAGGCGTCCTTCAGGTCGGCCACGTCGTCGGCAAACATGACCGAGTCGCTGCGCCGATTGCCGTAGACGAGCGTCACGGTCGCGTCCGGCGACTCCGCGAGCAGCGAACCGGCGATCGAGATCATCGGCGTGATGCCGGAGCCGGCGGCGATCAGCACGTGATCCTCAGCGGTCCCCAGTTGCGGGGTGAAGGTTCCGCTCGGCGGCTGCACGTCGAGGACGTCGCCGGGGCGCACGTCATGGACGAGCCAGCCGGAGACCGCGCCGCCGGTGACCTCGCGGACACCGATCCGCGGCGGCCGGCCGACCGGGGCGCAGATGGAGTAGGACCGGCGCTCCTCGCCGCGCCGGACGGTGAGCGACTGGCCCGGGGCGAACGTGAACGTTGCGCGCAGGTGCTCGGGGACGTCGAACGTCACCGCCGCGGAGTCGACGGTCATCGACTCGACCCGCGCGACCGTCAGCTCGTGGAAGGCCCGCGCGCTCATATGGCCTTGATCGACTCGAACGGTTCGTCGCACGCCGAGCAGCGGTGCAGCGACTTGCAGGCGGTCGAGCCGAACGCCGCGGTCAGGGCGGTGCGATGCGAGCCGCAGCGCGGGCAGGTGACCGCGGCCGGCCGGCCGAGCGTGAGCGGAACCGGTCCGCTTCGCCGGGGCGCACCGTTGGGCGGCGCAATGCCGGCCTCCGCGAGCTTGCGACGACCGTCCCGGGTGATCCAGTCGCTGGACCACGCGGGCGCCAGCTGCGTGCGCACCTCGACATCGCAATAGCCGGCGGCGAGCAACCGCTGGCGCAGGTCGGCGGCCATCTCGCGCATAGCCGGACAACCGGAGTAGGTGGGCGTGATGGTGGCGACTACGCCGTCGGACGTCTCGTCGACATCGCGCAGGATGCCCAGGTCGCCGAGGGTCAGCATCGGGAGTTCGGGATCGGGGGTAGCGGCGGCGACGGTCCAGGCGCTTGCCGACGCGGTCACCATGTGCCGTCCGGGTGGGCGCGGGCGACGCTCTGCAGCTCGGCGAGCAGGTAGCCGAAGGCTTCGGTGTGCACGCCGTCGCGACCGGTGCGCCCGCCGACCGCGGCGAGCGGGGCGACATCCGGCCGGTCGAGGGTCGCTGTGGCCAGCACGGTGTCGAGGACGACGTCGAACTCGCTGCGGCCGACAATGACGAGATCGGCCGGATGCGGGCCGAACAGTTCCTCGACGAAGGGCCAGATCGCGTTCAGTGCCGCCTGCATGCGATCGCGCGAGAGGTCGGTCCCGTCGCCGAGGCGGACGACCCATTGCGCCGCGTAGTCGCGGTGGTAGCTGAGCTCCTTCACGCCCTTGCCGGCGATGGCGGCGACGACCGGGTCGCGGCTCTCGGCGGCCAGGCGGTCGAAGAGCGCCAGCCGCCAGGTCGAGAAGACGCACAGCCGCCCGACCAGCTCCGCGAAGTCGAGGTCGGGCGGTTCGACCAGGCGCACGTTGCGGAACGCCCCCGCGTCCCGGAAGTAGGCGAGCTGGTCCTCGGTGCAACCGAGAATCGTGCCGGCCCGGGCCAGCAGCATGCGGGCCTGGCCGAGCAGATCCAGCGCGATGTTGGCCAGCGCCGTCTCTTCCTCGAGTTCGGGCATCCGCGTCATCCACTGCTGCAGGCGATGGGAGTACACGAGCGCGTCGTCCCCCAGCATCAGGCAGTAGGTCGCCAGCGCGCCGGGATCCAACTCGTCCGGCACGGAGGTGTCGATGCCCTCGAGCGGATCGGTGAAGCCAGTGCCGAAGGCCCAGCGGGCGTCGTCGTCGTGTTCGTCGGCCAAGCCGTCGTAAGGGGTGTCGTTCGAGGTGTCGTTGTCCATGGCGATCACATGTGGGGGACGTCGTCGGGGATGTCGTAGAAGGTGGGATGGCGGTAGACCTTGTCGCCGGACGGCGCGAAGAAGGGATCCTTCTCATCCGGGCTGGACGCGGTGATGTCGGCGGCAGCCACGACCCAGATGCTCACGCCCTCGTTGCGCCGGGTGTACAGGTCGCGCGCATGGTGCAACGCCATGCGCGGGTCGGCGGCGTGCAGCGAGCCCACGTGCACGTGGTTGAGCCCGCGCTTGCCGCGCAGGAAGACCTCGTACAGCGGCCAGTCGCGCCGAACGGCGCGCGGCGACGGCCGCACGGGCGCGTCGGACGTGGGTACCGCCCCGTGCCCGCCCTCAGCGGTGTACTCACTCATGCGCCACCCCCGCTTTGCACCTTTGCGGGTCGCGGATGGCCCTCATTTGCAGCGCTGAAAGGTGCAAAGCAGGTCTTGGCGGCGTGGGCCGCGGCGGCTTCGCGGACCCAGGCGCCGTCCTCGTGGGCGGCGCGGCGGTGCGCCATGCGCTGCGCGTTGCACGGCCCGTCGCCCTTGATCACCGCGTCGAGCTCGGACCAGTCGATCGCGCCGAAGTCGTAGCGGCCGCGCTCGGCGTTCCACCGCAGCTCCGGGTCGGGCAGCGTCACGCCCAGCTTGTCCGCCTGCGGCACGGTCATGTCGACGAAGCGCTGGCGCAGCTCGTCGTTGGTGTGCCGCTTGATGCCCCAGGCCATCGAGCGCTCGGTGTTGGGCGAGCGGTCGTCAGGCGGGCCGAACATCATCAGCGAAGGCCACCAGAACCGGTTCGTCGCGTCCTGCACCATCTCGCGCTGCGCGTCGGTGCCCCGCATCATCGTCATCAGCAGCTCGTAACCCTGCCGCTGATGGAAGGACTCCTCCTTGCAGATGCGGATCATCGCGCGGGCGTACGGCCCGTAGGACGAGCGGCACAGCGGGACCTGATTGCAGATCGCCGCGCCGTCGACCAGCCAGCCGATCACGCCCACGTCGGCGTAGGACAGCGTCGGGTAGTTGAAGATCGACGAGTACTTCTGCCGGCCGGTGATCAGCTTCTCGGTGAGGTCGGCTCGGTCGGCCCCGAGCGTCTCGGCCGCCGAGTACAGGTACATTCCGTGGCCGGCCTCGTCCTGCACCTTCGCGATCAGGATCGCCTTGCGCCGCAGCGACGGCGCCCGGGTGATCCAGTTGCCCTCGGGCTGCATGCCGATGATCTCCGA
>NZ_JBHEMO010000009.1:0-38185 GCF_046262535.1 Jatrophihabitans sp.
GCGTGCATGAAGGTGATCGACCCGTCGGTCAAGCGGTCGAGGGTCTGCGGTAGGCGCCCGACCAGCGCGACGGCGTCCCGCAGCCGTGCGGCCGCGGTGGCCGGCGCGAGCGACAAGACGCAGGCGACCTCTTCACGCACCCACTCATTGGCCCGGTGATCGGCATCGCCGTCGCCGGCCAGCACGGCCAACGTGATTTGGGCCTGGGCGTCGATCGCCGACCGCGCGTGCTCGAGCTGTTCGAGGAGGTCCAACCGCTCGTCGTGGGAGAGTTGGCGCGGATCGACCCCTAGTACCGAATCGATCACGCCGTTCATGAGTTCGATATTACGTCGGATCACCGACGGAAACGGGGGTCAATCATCGCCTGCAGCCCTGCATGTCCGAGATCGTGCGCAAGACGTAGCACGCCGGTCGGGCTGCGGAAACCGGTCGGTAACGACGGTTCGCGATCGTGAACGCACTGCAGTCGCCGACGAGAGGTGACGATCGATGGCCGTACGTGACCAACGACGCGTGGGTCCGCTCGCTCGGTCGGCCGGACGCCATCGACGAGATCGCCGACCAGTTCGAGCGGCCGGTCGCGGCGGTCGGGATGGAGTCGTTCTGGTCGCGCGAGCAGGCGCGCAGGCGCAGTCAGCCGCTGACCGTCGGACCGACCCGTTCCATCGCGAACCGCACGATCACGCGTTGGTCGCGCTCCATCGCGGCGCGGTAGTCGTCCCAGTCCGGATGCTCGCCGCTTATGCCGCGGTAGTAGTCGATGAGCAGGTCCATGGCGTCGGGCAGCGCAACGATCTCGGCGGTGCCCTCGACCTGCACGAACTCGCCGTAGAAGCGCTGGGTGAAGACCATGACCGACACCCGCGGGTCCCGGCGCAGGTGCTTCACCTTCATCGCTGTTTCCCGCGTGCTGATGATGACCCGGCCCTCGGCGTCCAGTCCGGCGGTGACGGGCGACAGCGACGGCCGGCCGTCCTTGCGGAAGGTTGCCATGACGGCGTTGTGGTTCTCGCGGATGAACGCCTGAGCGGAGGCGAGGTCCACGCCGACCTCAGAACCGCGGCGCGTCGAGGCCCAGTCGACGCTGCTCGACCAACAGGCACCTGTTCTCGACGTACAACAGACCCGCCTCCTCCGCGATCCGCCGCGCCTCTTCGGACTCGATGTGCAGTTGCAACCATAGGGCGCTCGCGCCGGTCGCGACCGCTTGCCGGGCGAAGTCCGGGGTGTGGCCGGACGGGCGGAACAGGTTCACCAGCCCCGGTGGCGGCGCGTCGGCGAGCGTCGCGTAGGCCGTCTCGCCGAGGATGATCCCGCCGCGCGGATTGACCGGCACGATGCGCCACCCGCGCTGCTGCATGTGCTCGGGCACGTAGTGGGCGGGCTTGGCCGGCGCATTGCTGGCGCCGACGACAGTGATCGTGTCGTAGCCGGAGAGGATCTTGTGGACCGTCGCGTCGGTGTCCATGGCCTTCACAGTACGGTCGGGTGCGTGACCGGACCCGGGACCCTCGACTGGACGGCAGCGGCTGATCATCTCGTCGCGGCGCCAGTGGCGTCCGCGCTCGCCGCGTGGGGACGCACGGACGTGCTGGCCGCGCCCATCGACCCGTCACTGGCCGACACGGCCGCCTTCTGCGAGCAGTACGGCGTAGCCATGGAGGACTCGGCCAACTGCGTGGTGATCGCGGGCCGGCGCGGCGAGATCACCCGCTACGCCGCGTGCGTCGTCCTCGCGACGACCAGGGCCGACGTCAACGGCGTGGTACGCAAGCGGCTGGACGCCCGCAAGGCGTCCTTCGCGCCGATGGAGGACGCGGTCACCCTGTCCGGCATGGAGTTCGGCGGCATCACACCGATCGGTCTGCCGGCGGCGTGGCCGATCCTGATCGATTCCGCCGTGCTCGCGCGCGACGTGGTGGTGATCGGTAGCGGCATGCGGCGCTCGAAGATCGCGCTGCCCTCGGCGGCGCTGGCCGAGCTGTCCGGTGCCGAGGTCGTCGAGGGCCTGGCCTCCTGACATGCGCGCGGTGGTGGTCGACGCGTTCGGCGCACCGCCGCAGGTGCGTGACGTGCCGGAGCCGACGTGCCCGGCCGACGGCGTCGTGATCGACGTGCGCGCGACGGGGTTGTGCCGCAGCGACTGGCACGGCTGGATCGGTCACGATCCCGAGATTCGGCTGCCACACGTGCCCGGGCACGAGCTCGCCGGCGTCGTGGTCGAGGTGGGCGCCAACGTAACCCACGCCCGTGCGGGGCAGCGGGTCACCGTGCCGTTCGTCTGCGCCTGCGGCGTGTGCGCGACGTGTCGCGCCGGCGCGCCGCAGGTGTGCAGCGACCAGTTCCAGCCCGGCTTCACCGCGTGGGGCTCGTTCGCCGAGCGCGTTGCGATCCCGCGCGCCGACTTCAACCTGGTGTCGCTGCCCGACGAGCTGGACTTCGTCACAGCGGCGGGTCTCGGCTGCCGGTTCGCCACGTCCTACCGGACGGTGATGGCACATGCACGGGCCCGTCCCGGCGACTGGGTGGCGGTCTTCGGCTGCGGCGGGGTCGGCCTGTCGGCGACGATGATCGCGGCCGCCTATGGAGCGCGGGTGATCGCCGTGGATGTCTCCCGCGCGGCGTTGGAGCTGGCGGCCCGGTGCGGCGCCCGCGAGCTGGTCGACTCGTCGGCCACCGACCCGGTCGAACGGATTCGCTGGATCACTGGGGGCGGCGCGCACGTGGGCATCGACGCGCTGGGGAGCGCGGGCGTCGCTCAGGCATCGCTCGCGTCCTTGCGTCCGCGCGGCCGCCACGTCCAGGTCGGTCTTCTGGCGGGCGCGGATGCCACAGCAGCCCTGCCGATGAACCGGGTGATCGCCGCCGAGCTGGAGATCTACGGCAGCCACGGGATGGCGGCCGCGGACTACCCGGTGATGCTTGCCGACATCGCGTCCGGTCGCCTGCAGCCCGGCGTACTCGTCACCGGACGGATCGGCCTGGACGAGTTGGCCGGCGCCGACGGCGCCCTGGCGAGGATGGGGGACAAGCCGCCGACCGGCACGCTTGTCGTGGAGCCCTAGGCCGGCGGCCGTAGGGGAGCGGGTAGGTAGACCGCGCCCCGCCCGCGGTGGGCCGCCAGGTCGCCCGGATTCTGCATTGCGCACTTCTTGAGCGACAGGCATCCGCAGCCGATGCAGGAGTCGAGGCCGTCGCGCAGCCGCTCGAGGGCGGCGATCTGGTCGTCCAGGCGGGTGCGCCAGGTCCGGGACAACCGGGCCCAGTCCGCACGGGTAGGGGTCCGCCGGTCGGGCAGCGTGGCCAGCGCGGCCGCAACCTCGTCGAGGCTCAGCCCGACGTTGCGGGCCGCGCGGATGAAGGCGAGCCGCCGCAGGACGTTGCGCTCGTAGCGGCGTTGGTTGCCCGTCGTGCGTGTCGCGTGGATGAGGCCTTCGCGTTCGTAGAACCGGAGCGCCGACGGTGCGAAACCGCTCCGGTCGGCGACTTCGCTGACTGTGAGCAGGTCGATCGTGCGCAATGCGACGTCTCCTTGACTTGAAGTTGACTTTAGCTATAACCATGGTCGCATGACGAAGACAACGCAACCAACAGCTTTGATCACCGGCGCCTCGAAGGGGCTGGGCCGAGCCCTGGCCCGTGCGCTGTCCGAGCGCGGCTGGCACCTGGTCATCGATGCCCGCAGCTCGGCCGCCTTGAGCGCCACCGCGGCCGACCTTCCGTCCGTCGTCGCCATTCGGGGTGACGTCATCGACGCGCTCCACCGCAACGCGCTCGCCGCGGCAGTACGGGACGCCGGGCGCCTGGACCTGCTGGTGAACAACGCGAGCGACCTCGGGCCCAGTCCCATGCCGTCGTTGAGCCGGTACCCCCTGGACGCGCTGCGCGCCGTGTATGAGACCGACGTGGTGGCGCCGCTCGGCCTGGTGCAACTGCTGCTGCCTCCGCTCCGATCCGCGGACGGAGTTGTGCTCAACATCAGCTCCGACGCCGCCGTCGAGGCCTATCCCGGCTGGGGCGGGTACGGGTCGGCCAAGGCCGCCCTCGACCATGCGAGCGCGGTCCTCGCCGTCGAGGAACCGGACCTGCGGGTGTACGCCGTCGATCCCGGCGACATGCGCACCGACATGCACCAGGCGGCGTTCCCCAGCGAGGACATCAGCGACCGTCCCGGGCCGGAGACCGTCGTGCCCGCCCTGCTGCGCCTGCTCGACGGGCGGCCGGCGTCCGGTCGCTACCGTGCCGCGGACTGGGCCGCTACGGCGGTGACGCCGTGAAGACCTTCGACCTGCCGCGCGGCCTCGAGGCACCTGGGCCGCCGACCGTTCGCGACGGGGTCCGTCTGCTAGTGGCGTCGCCCGGCGGGATCGAGCACGCGCGATTCGCCCAACTCGGTGACTTCCTCTCGCCCGGCGACCTGATCGTCATCAACACCTCGGGCACGCTCGCCGCCGCGGTGGACGGGCTTCGGCCGGACGGCCGGGCCGCCACCGTCCACTTCGCGACCGCGCTGGACGACGGCGGTTGGGTCGTCGAGGTCCGCCCGGCCGGCGAGGCCACCGGACCGGTCGCCGACGCCTGCCCGGGCGAGGAGATCGGGCTGCCCGACGGGGTGCGGCTGGTGCTCCTGGCGCCGTACCCGCCCGGCCAGCGGCGGCTCTGGGAGGCGCGCATCGGCGTCGAGGGCGGCGTGCCCGCGTATCTGGCCCGGCACGGCCGGCCGATCCGGTACTCGTACGTCTCGGCGCCACTGCCGTTGACGGACTACCAAACGGTGTTCGCCCGCGAGCCGGGCAGCGCGGAGATGCCGAGCGCCGGCCGGCCGTTCACCGCCGAGCTGGTGACGGAACTGGTCAGCCGGGGGATCGGCATCAGCCCGATAACGCTGCACACCGGTGTGTCGTCCCAGGAGGCCGGTGAACCGCCCCAGCCTGAGCGATTCGCGGTTCCGGAGACGACCGCCCGCGCCGTGAACATGACCCGAGCCTGGGGTGGACGCGTCATTGCCGTGGGGACGACGGTGACCCGGGCACTCGAGTCGGCCGTCGACGGCGGCGGCGTCGTGCGCGCGCTCTCGGGCTGGACCGGACTGGTGCTCGGCCCGCAACGTCCGGCGACGGTGGTCGGCGGGTTGATCACCGGCTGGCACGCTCCGGGCGCGTCCCATCTGGACCTGCTCGAGGCGGTGGCCGGTGCCGGCCTGGTCGACCGCGCGTACACCGAGGCGCTGCGGGCGCGCTACCTCTGGCACGAGTTCGGCGACAGCTGCCTGCTGCTGCCGTGACCGCTACGTCGTGAGGGCCGCGAGCAGCGCGTCGTGAAGCAGGCCGTTGGTCGCGGCGACGTTCCCCTCGTGCACACCGTCGACGCCGTTGAGCCCGGTGAACCGCCCACCGGCCTCGGTGACGACCGGCGCGAGCGCGGCCATGTCCCAGAGCGACAGCTCGGGCTCGACCGCCAGGTCGACGGCACCCTCGGCGAGCAGCATGTACGACCAGAAGTCGCCGTAGGCGCGGGACCGCCAGACGCGCTCGGTCAGAGCGACGAACGGCTCGCGCAATCCGAGCGCGGTCCAGCCGGAGACCGAGGCGTAGGACAGGCTGGCGTCCTCGAGGGCCGCGACGCGCGACACCGACAATCGCCGCGGACTCGCCGTTCCGACCTGGACCCATGCGCCCGTACCGCGGGCCGCCCACCACCGGCGTCCCAGGGCCGGCGCCGAGACGACGCCGACGACCGGCTCGTCGCCGTCCAGTAGCGCGATCAGGGTCGCCCAGACCGGCACACCACGGACGAAGTTCTTGGTGCCGTCGATCGGGTCGACCACCCAGCGGCGGGGTCCGGAACCGGCCGCGCCGAACTCCTCGCCGGAGACCGCGTCGGCCGGGCGCTCGGCCGACAGCATGTCGCGCACCGTGCGTTCGACGGCCGTGTCGGCGTCGGTGACCGGCGTGAGGTCCGGCTTCGCCTCGACGACGAGGTCGCTGGCGCCGAACCGCTCGGTGGTGATGGCGTCGGCGGCTGCGGCGATCCGCTGTGCGAGGTCGAGATCGGCGGCATAGTCGGGCACCTCGGCAGGCTACCGTCGGACCGTGTCCGAGCCGCCGACGACCGCCGAGATCGAGAAGGTCCTGCGCTCCTACCTGTGTGACGGCCGCCTGACGGCCATGCCGCGCGGGGGTCGCAAGCGGCAGATCGTGCTCGAGCATCTGGTCCAGCGCTTCGAGCCGGGGCGCCGCTACTCCGAGGAGCAAGTGAACGTGGAACTCGCCGACTTCGGGAACGACGTCGCCGCCCTGCGCCGGTACCTCGTCGACGCCGGGCTGCTCGATCGTGCGGCCGGCGAGTACTGGCGGATCGGCGGCCCGGTCGATGTCTGAGCCGCCAGCCGCGACGAACGCCCGCTTCCGCCTCGCCCAGCGCGGCGGCGTGCCGCCCTTCCACGTCATGCGTGTGATCGATGCCGTGGTCGCGCGCCGGGCCGCAGGACTTTTCGTCATCGACCTGTCGGCCGGCCAGCCGTCGACGCCGGCGCCGACGTCGGTCCGTGCCGCCGCCCAGCGCGCGATCGACACCGATCGCATCGGGTACACCAACGCCCTCGGCATCCCGCCACTTCGCGAAGCGATCGCCCGGCACTACCGAGAGCGCGTCGGCTTCGACGTCGACCCGGCCAACGTCGCAGTCACGACCGGCTCGTCCGGCGGCTTCCTCTACACCTTCCTGTCGGTCTTCGACGCCGGCGACTCGGTCGCGATGGCCCGGCCGGGATATCCGGCGTACCGCAACATGCTGTCGGCCCTCGGTTGCCGGGTGGTCGAACTGCCCTGCGGCCCGCAGACGCGGTTCCAGCCGACGACCGCGCAGTTGGATGCACTGGACGAGCCGCCGGCCGGGTTGGTCATCGCGAGCCCAGCGAATCCGACGGGGACGATGGTCGTGCCCGAGGAGCTGGCGGCTCTGGTGGCGTGGTGCGACGCGCATGGCACCCGGCTGGTCAGTGACGAGATCTATCACGGCATCACCTTCGGCACGCCGGCCAGCAGCGCGTGGTCGTACGGGCGCAATTCGATCGTCGTCAACTCCTTCTCGAAGTACTTCTCGATGACCGGCTGGCGGATCGGGTGGCTACTCGTGCCCGACGATCTGCTCGACCCGATCGACCGGCTGGCGGGCAACTTCACGATCTGCCCCCCGGCGCTGTCCCAGCTCGCCGCCGTCGCGGCGTTCGACGCCTACGACGAACTCGACGCCAACGTCGCGCGGTACGCCGACAACCGGCGACGGCTGCTCGAACTGCTGCCCGCTATCGGTCTCGACCGGCTTGCTCCGGCCGACGGTGCGTTCTACATCTATGCCGACGTGTCGCGGTGGACCGACGATTCCCTCGCCTTCTCGGCGCGGCTGCTCGACGAGGCCGGTGTGGCCGTGGCCCCCGGCGTGGACTTCGATCCCGGCGAGGGCGGACATTTCGTCCGCATGTGCTTCGCCGGGGACGGCGACGAGATCGAGCAGGCCGTCGGCATCATGGGCGAGTGGCTGGGTCGGCAGGGCTGAGCGGCCTTTCCGGCATCCATGAAGCTGCCTCAGCTGTGGCCCGAGCTGATCTGCTGGCGGCAGGGCCTCACCGATCGGCTGACGGTCACCGTTCGTCGATCGCGCCGAGCACGGGTTTGAGGTCGATGATCGGCGTGCCGTCGATCGCTTCCAGGCCACTCACCCGGACCGACGCGCCGTCGATGGCGAGGACGCGCACCCGGTGCAGACCCACCGGGTTGGGGCGGTCGGGCGACCGGGTGGTGAACACGCCCTGCGCCGGCCGGTCGCGGTCGCCGCGCGGGTGCACCGAGAGCGCCGCGCGGTCCGCCTCGTGCAGCCACGTCAGGACGATCAACTCGTCACCGACCGCCAGGCCGGCGAGTCCCGCGCTGGCCTCCGGGTCGATCAGCAGGGCCGCATCGGGCGCGCCCTCGTCGCCCTGCCGCGGCGCGTCGGCGCGCGAAGCGAGCTCGCTCGACACCCGGCCGATCGGCCGCACGCGGAACTCGGTCACCGGGGCGGCCCGTCGGGTGCGGGTACCGCTTCGAGGATCTCGACCTGGTCACCGACCGAGATCGTTACGCCGGGGTTGTCGGGGACGAGCTGCATGCCGAACCAGGTGGCGCCGTCCCACTTGCGGTGCCGCGCGAGCGTGGCGATCGGCTCCTTCCCCTTGGTCGCCGTGTCCGGGTCGGTCAGCGTCATCGCACACCGATCGCAACCCTTCACCGCGCGAAACAGCGCCGGACCGATCCGTACCCGGCGCCAGCCGTCCTCCTCCCACGGCCCGGCCCCGTCGATCACCAGGTTGGGCCGGAAGCGGGTCATCGGCAGCGGGCCCTCGTCGGCGAGCGGGCCTTCGGCGATCCAGTCGTTGACGGCAGACAGCGAGGCGGTGGTGGCGGCGAGCAGGGGGTAGGCGTCGGCGAACGACACCAGGTCGGTGGGCCGGGTGAGGCGCGGATTGGGGTGCCGACCGGTCGGGTCGTGCAGGTGCACGAGCCGGACCGGCTCGCCCGCAAGCTTGCTGAACCAGGCGTGGGCCTCGGCCGCGGCGGCCACTCCGACGACGGGAATGGTGAATACCTTGACGTCGACCGTCCGGGCCGGGTCCGGCACGTCCACGGACAGGGCCGGCAGGTCGGGGCTGCTGAGTTCCAGACCGCCGTCGTCGCGCAGCTCGGCGGTGACGAGAAGCATCCTGGGGTGTTCGCGGGCGGTCACGCAGACGCCGTCCTCGTCGACGACCATCCAGCGGCGGTCGCCGGCCAGCCCCCACGGCTCGACGGTCGCCTGCTGCAGCGATTGCCCGCGGCACGACTTCACCGGAAAACGGTTCATGCTCTGCAACGCCATGGGCACTCGTCCGAGCCTAATCGCGGCGCAACGCATTTCGGGGGACGATGGCGCGGTGTACGACATCGCCGCACAGGTACGGAAATGGCTCGACGACGGGCGCGCGGTCGACCTCGCCACGGTGATCGCCACGCGCGGATTCAGCTCCCGGACGCCTGGCGCGGCGATTGCGTGGACGGGCCAGGAGTCGGTCGGGCGACTGGACGCCCCGCTCGCCCCGAGCGCCATCCGGGGTTCCGGCCTGGTCGACGTCGAGATCTCCGAAGCGGATGCACTGGCGGCGGGGCTGGCCTGCGGTGGGACGGCGACCCTTCTCGTCCGGCCGGCGGCCGAGTACCCGCGCGAACTGTGGGACCGGCTGGAGAACCGCGAACCCGTCTGTCTCGTGACGCCGGTGGGCTCGGGGGCGCCGGCCGCACTCGGCACGACGACGCTGCTGACGCCGGCCAGCATCCGCGACGCCTACGGCTACGCCGACCCGGTGCCGCGCCTGTTCGGCCGGGGGACGACCGCGGTCACCGTGGTCGAAGGTGATCCACGCACCGTCGCTGTCGCGTACTGGCCCGTCCCGAGGCTGGCGGTGGTGGGTGAGGGGCTCATCGCGGAGGCGCTGGAGGGCGCCGGAGCGCTGCTGGGCTGGTCGGTGCAGGTGGTGCCCGATGCCGATGCGGCGGTCGCTGTGGCGAGGGACCTGCACGCCAGCGATGCCTTCGTGGTGCTGAGTCACGACCGGGACGTGGACGGCCCCGCGCTGGCCGCCGCGCTCGACGGCGGGGCTGGTTACGTGGGCGCGCTCGGGTCACGGCGCACCCAAGCTGCCCGTCGGGACTGGCTCACCGACTTCGGGGTGAGCGAGGCCGACCAGGACCGGATCCACGGGCCGGCCGGGTTGGACATCGACGCCCACACACCGGCCGAGATCGCGATCTCCATCGTCGCCGAGATCGTGGCCGGCCGGTCGTCGGCCGGTGGCGGCGCGTTGCGCGATCGCCGCGGTCCGGTGCACGTCGGCGGCGTGCATGCGCCCCCGCCCCGCTACGGGGTCAGCGGCTGACGAGCAGCTGCCGGAAGGCGGCCAGCCGGGCCGGCGTCGAGTGCCCCTCGGCGACCCATTGATCGAGGTGGCAGCCCACCTCGCCGGCGCCGTGCTCGCAGCCGGGCAGGCACTGCACGGCGCCGTCCTCGAGATCGGGAAAGGCCCACAGCAGGTCATCGGCCGTGACGTGGGCCAGCCCGAAGGACCGCACGCCCGGCGTATCGACGACCCAGCCCTCGTCGTCCGGTAGCCGCAGCGCCACCGCCGACGACGACGTGTGGCGGCCCTTGCCGATGGCGCTGACCACGCCGGTCGCCCGGTAGGCCGTCGGCACCAGCGCGTTGATCAGCGTCGACTTGCCGACCCCGGAATGCCCGACGAATACGGTGATGTGGCCGGTGAGGTGCGAACGGACCTCGTCCAACGGGCCGCCCCGCTGCGTCACGACGGCTGGAATCGAGAGTGCCTCGTACCGCTCGAAGACGGGCTCGGGCGAAGCGAGATCGGATTTGGTCAGGCACAGGATCGGCTCGACGCCGGCCGCGAGTGCCGCGACGAGACACCGGTCGATGAAGCCGAAGGACGGTTCCGGGTCGGCGAGGGCGGACACGATCAGCAACTGGTCGGCGTTGGCGACGATCACCCGCTCGTGCGGATCGTTGTCGTCGGCGGTGCGGCGCAGGACGGTGTCCCGCTCGTCGACGCGCACGATCCGCGCGAGGGTGTCGTGCGCCCCCGACAGGTCGCCGACGACACCGACCCGATCGCCGATGACCATCGACGTGCGACCCAGCTCGCGGGCCTTCATCGCGGTGACCTCGGCGCCGTCGATCATGACGCCGTACCGGCCGCGGTCGACCGAGAACACCATCCCCGTCTCGGCGTCGTCGTGCGCGGGCCGCTGCTTCGACCTCGGCCGGGTGCCACGCGGGTTCGCGCGGGAGCGGACGTCGTCCTCGTCCAACTCCCGTCCGCGCGCCAAGGTCAGCTGTCCAGCAGCGCGGACCACATGCGCGGGAAGTCGGGCAGGGTCTTGGTCGTGCAGTCGATGTCGTCGACGGAGACGCCGTCGATCACCAGTCCCAGGACGGCGCCGGCGGTGGCCATCCGGTGGTCGGCGTAGGCGCGCCACTCGCCGCCGTGCAGCCGGCGCGGGGTGATTGTCAGGCCGTCGGCATGTTCGGTGACGTCGCCCCCCAGGCGGGACAGCTCGGTGCTCAGCGCGGCCAGCCGGTCGGTCTCGTGCCCGCGCAGATGACCGATCCCGCGCAGTGAGGACGGCGACTCGGCGAGTGCGGCGATCACGGCGAGCGTGGGCGCGAGCTCGCCGACGTCGTGAAGGTCGGCGTCGAGTCCGACGACCGTTTCGCTGCCCGTCACCGTCAGCGTCGTGCCGTCATAGGTGACTTCGGCGCCCATGGCACCGAGCAGGCGGGGAAGGGCGGCGCCGGCCTGGGTAGTAACCGCGGGCCAGTGCGGGACCTGGACCGTCCCGGCTGTCACGAGGGCGGCGGCGAGGAAGGGAGCGGCGTTGGACAGGTCCGGCTCCACCACTCGGTCGGCGGCCGCCACCCGGCCGGGCGCGACGCGCCAGACGCCAGGCGCGATCTCGCCCGCTTCCACGCCGGCCTCGCGCAGGACGAAGAGGGTCATCTCGATGTGCGGCTGGGACGGCACCTGCTCACCGCCGGTGTGGGTCACCTCGAGGCCCTTGTCGTAGCGGGCGCCGGCGAGCAACAGGCCGGACACGAACTGCGACGACGCCGATGCGTCGATCTGTACCGCGCCGCCGGTCACCGCGCCGCGGCCGAGCACGGTGAACGGCATCCGGCCGCGGTCGCCGTCGTCGACCTCGACCCCGGCCTGTCGCAGGCCGTCCAGAAGCGTGGCCATCGGGCGCTGCCGGGCGTACTCGTCGCCGTCGAAGACCACCGGTCCGTCGGCCAGCGCGGCCACCGGCGGAACGAAACGCATGACCGTTCCGGCCAGGCCGGTGTCGACGTGGCCCCCATGCAGGGGACCGGGAGTGACGACCCAGTCCGGGCCGTCGCCGGCGACGTCGACACCCAACGTCTGGAGGGCACCGGTCATCAACCGGGTGTCACGCGCCTGCAGTGGGGCGATCAGCCGGGACGGCCCGTCGGCCAGCGCCGCGAGCAGCAGCAACCGGTTGGTGAGCGACTTGGAACCGGGAAGCGGCACGCTCGCGCGCACGGGTCCGCTCGCCCGCGGGGCCGCCCAGCTGTGCATGCCGACAGTCTGCCGCAGATGCCGCACCGAGTAGACGTGCGGCATCGTGGACCGGTGCATCCGGCGCGCCGGTCGTGGACCCTGCTCGAGCCCGTCCACGCCCTGACCTACTTCGCGCCACACGCGCGCGCAGCCACCGAGTCTCTCGGACTACGTGGCTTTTGGCGCGGGTACTTCGCCGGCCGGCTGTGCCCCCTTGGCGCAGTCGATGCGGCTCCGGCGACCGCGGTGCTGTTCGGGTTCGCGCCGGCGATGGTTGCGCGCGGGGTGCCCGGGATCTGGCGGACGGCCGATCCGTGGTCGGTCCTGAGGGCCCGACTCGAGGGGGTGGACCGCGCATTGCGTTCGTTCTGGGACATCGACGATCCGGCGTTGGCGCGGACCGGTGAGTTGCTGCGCCGGGCCGTGGCCGGCGCGCCTCCCGCCGGACGGGTCCTGTTCGCTGCCAACGCGGCGCTGCCCTGGCCTGAGCACCCTCATCTTGCCGTCTGGCATGGGTGCACGGTGCTGCGAGAGCACCGCGGCGACGGCCACGTCGCCGCCCTCACGGCCGCCGGGCTTGATGGCTGCGAGGCGCTCGTGTCGCATGCAGCGGCGGGCGGCGCTCCGGTGGACGCGCTGCAGTCCAACCGCGGATGGACCGACGAGGAGTGGTCGGCGGCCGCGCGCCGGCTGACCGAGCGTGGTTGGCTGGCTGGCAACGAGCTGACGGAGGTCGGTGCGGCCGGTCGGCAGGCGATCGAGGAAGCGACGGATCGCGGCGCGGAACGCGGGTTCGCGACGCTGTCCGCCGACGAGCGGCGGGAGCTGGACGCGCTGCTCGAGCGACTGGCGGGGCCGGTCGTCGACTCGGGCGTGATCCCGTATCCCAATCCGATGGGCGTTCCCCGTCCTGTCCGAAGCACCGCCTAGGGTCGAGGGCATGTGCGGCCGCTACGTCTCCGTCCGCTCCGACGAGGACCTCACCGAGGAATTCGACGCGATCGATGCCACGAACGGGGACTGGGAGGCGCCCGATTACAACGTCGCCCCGACCAAGCCGGTGCGGGCGATCGTCAACCGGCCGCTGCGCGATGAGAGCGGCAAGGCTGCGGCGACGCCGACGCGCCAGCTGCGCGTGGTCTCGTGGGGCCTCATCCCGTCGTGGGCCAAGGACCGCAAGACGCAGGGACGGATGTTCAACGCGCGGGTCGAGAGCGTGTCGACCACGAACGCGTTCCGTCGCGCCTACGCCAAGCGCCGCTGCCTCGTGCCGGCCGACGGCTGGTACGAGTGGCAGGCCGTCGACGGCCGCAAGCAGCCGATGTACATGACGCCGTCCGACGGGCACTCCATCGCGTTCGCCGGACTCTACGAGTTCTGGGGCGACCAGGGACAGACGATCACGACCTGCACGATCATCACGGCGCCGGCGATCGGCGTGCTGGCCGAGATCCACGACCGGATGCCGCTGGTGCTGCCGCGCGCGGCCTGGCCGCGGTGGCTCGACCCCGCCGTCGACGATCCGGCCGACGTGCTCACCGCGTGGGACGAGGCCGGCGGCGAACACCTCGAACTGCGGCCGGTGGCGCCGCTGGTGAACAAGGTGGACAACAACGGCCCGGAACTCGTCCTGCGGGCCGAGCGGCAACCCGAGGAACAGCGGCTCTTCTGATGCATGTCGAGATCCCGACGCCGTCGGGCCCGGCCACCGCCGAGATCGACCGGCCCGGGGGCACACCAATAGCGCTGCTCGTGCTGACCCACGGGGCGGGCGGCGGCGTCGCCTCGACCGATCTCAACGCCGTCCGGGGCTCTGCACTGAAGGCGGGCATCACGGTCGTGCGGCTGACGCAGCCTTACCGCGTTGCCGGTCGCCGCGCACCCCCGACTCCGGCGGTGCAGGACGCGGCTTGGCTGGCGGCGCTGGCCGCCGTCCGCCGGCGCCGAGGCCTCGCGACCCTGCCGCTGGTGGTGGGCGGGCGCTCGAACGGCGCGCGGGTGGCCTGCCGCACCGCGGCGGCGTCGGGTGCCACTGCCGTGGTGGCGCTGGCCTACCCGCTGCACCCGCCAGGCCGCCCGGACGTGACCCGACTCCCCGAGCTCGACGGGGCCGGCGTCCCCCTACTCGTCGTGCAGGGCGATCGCGACCCGTTCGGCATGCCGCCGGCCGGACCGCTGCGGGAGGTCCTCGTCATCCCCGGTGCCGACCACTCGCTGCGCCGTGAGCTGGCGACTGTCTCCCGGGCCGTCACCGACTTCGTGACAACGGTTGCCCGTCATGCCAATGTCGGATCATGACGCCGACCGACGACTTCCGCGCGGCCCGCGACTTCCTCCAGCAGCACCGAACCGACTACGAGACCGCCCGGGCCGGCTTCCGCTGGCCGCGACCGGACCACTTCAACTTCGCTCTGGACTGGTTCGACGGGGTACTTGCTGCCGAGCATCCCGACCGCACGGCGCTGCGACTCATCGAGGCCGACGGCACGGATGCGCGCTACACGTTCGGCGAGCTGTCGGCCCGGTCCGATCAGCTCGCCGGTTGGCTGCACAGCGTCGGGGTCGGCCGGGGCATGCACCTGCTCGTGCTGCTCGGCAACCAGGTCGCGCTGTGGGAGACGACGCTCGCGGCCATGAAGCTGGGCGCGGTGCTCATCCCGGCCACGACACTGCTGGCGGAGGCCGACCTGCGTGATCGCATCGACCGCGGGCAGGTCGGGGCGGTAATCGCGCGATCGGAACTCGCGCCGCGTTTCGAGGCCGTGGCCGGTTCGTACCACCGGATCGCGGTGGGCGAGCCCGTCGAGGGTTGGCTGCGTTATGCGGACAGCGTGGTGAGCGACGCGCCGTTCACTCCGGACGCTCCCACCCGGGCCGACGACCCGCTGCTGCTCTACTTCACCTCCGGGACGACGTCGCTGCCCAAGCTCGTCGAGCACACCCACGTCAGCTATCCGATCGGGCACCTCTCGACCATGTACTGGATCGGGTTGCAGCCCGGCGATCTGCACCTCAACGTGTCCAGCCCGGGCTGGGCCAAGCACGCGTGGTCATGCGTGTTCGCGCCGTGGATCGCCGGCGCCACCATCTGCCTGTACAACTACGAGCGCTTCGACGCCAAGGCGATGCTCGACACGTTGCGCGACGCCCGGGTGACGACGTTCTGCGCGCCGCCGACCGTATGGCGGATGCTCGTCCAGCAGGACCTCGCCGCATGGAAGGACGACCTTTCGCTGCGGGAGCTGGTCGGCGCCGGCGAGCCGCTGAACCCGGAGGTCATCGAATCGGTCGAGCGGGCGTGGGGGATCACGATCCGCGACGGCTTCGGGCAGACGGAGACGTCGCTGCAGATCGGCAACTCGCCCGGGCAGCCGATCAAGCTCGGATCGATGGGCCGCCCGATGCCCGGTTTCGAGATCGCGCTCGTCGACCCGGTCACCGATGACGTCGTCGACGAGGGCGAGATCTGCGTGGTCACCGAGCCGGAGCGCCCGGTCGGCCTGATGGTGGGCTACCGCGACGACGACTCGCGCAACTCGTCGGCGTTCGCGGGCGGCCGGTACCACACCGGCGACGTCGCGAACCGCGATCCCGACGGCTACATCACCTACGTCGGGCGGGCCGACGACGTGTTCAAGGCCAGCGACTACCGGATCAGCCCGTTCGAGCTGGAGAGCGTCCTGATCGAGCACCCGGCCGTCGCCGAGGCGGCAGTCGTGCCGGCGCCGGACGAACTGCGGTTGGCCGTGCCGAAAGCGTACGTGGTGCTGGTCGATAGCCAGGTGCCGAGCAAGGAACTCGCGGGGGAGATCCTGGCGTACTGCCGCGAACACCTGTCGCCCTACAAGCGCATCCGCCGGCTGCAGTTCGCTGAGCTGCCCAAGACGATCAGCGGAAAGATCCGCCGGGTCGAGCTGCGCACGGCTGAGGCCGAGGCGGCGGGCGCGCGGCCGGACGGCGAGTATCGCGAAGAGGATTTCGCCTGAGGATGGCCTCGTCATTTGTCATCACCGGCGGCGCGCGCGGAGTCGGCCGGGCCATCGCCGAGCGGCTGCTCGCCGACGGCGGCGCGGTCGTCATCATCGACACGGACGAGGACGCGCTGGCCTGGATCGGCGAGCATCCGGGCGCGGCGCGGGTCGCGGCGGTGATCGGCAGCGCTGCCGACAGTGGCACCGCCGAATCGGCCGCGGATAGAGCCGAGTCGCTCGGCCCGCTGGGCGGATGGGTGAACAACGCGGCCGTCTTCCGTGACGCCCGGCTGGACAATGCCGAGCCGGGCGAGGTTCTGGCCCTCATCGAGGCGAATTTGGCGCCGGCGGTCGTCGGCTGTGCCGTGGCGGTCGGCCGGTTCCGCCGCGCGGGTAACGGCGGAGCGATCGTGAACGTGTCGAGTCACCAGGCGCAACGGGCGGTCCGCGGCGCGCTTCCGTACGCGACGGCGAAGGCGGCGGTCGAAGGCCTCACCCGCGCTGTCGCGGTGGACCACGGCGCCGACGGTATCCGCGCCAACGCGGTGGCCCTCGGCTCCATCGCGACCGAGCGGTACGCCGACCTACTCGCCGGGCTCGATTCGGCGGCGGCCGCTGACGTGGAGCGGCAGATGGCGCAGCTGCATCCGCTCGGCCGGGTGGGCACCGTCTCGGAGGTCGCCGATGTGGTCGCGTTCCTGCTCTCGCCCGGTTCCGGTTTCATCAACGGTGCGGTGATCCCGGTCGACGGTGGCCGAGCCGCCTGGGGACCGGACCCCGAGCAGCGCTGACCGGCCTCCAGTCGACGGCCTTCCCGCCTGGTGTGGTTGATTTTGGGTCGAGAAATCAACCACACCAGGTGAGAAGGCCGTGAGACGGCTCGGTCAGGCGGAGATCGGGGCCACCGTCGCGCCGGTGACGGCGACAAGATCGTCCGGCCCGAGTTCCATCTGCAGCCCGCGCTTGCCGGCCGAGACGTAGACGGTCTCGAACAGCTCGGCCGACTCGTCGACGACGACCCGCAGCCGGGCTTTCTGCCCGACCGGCGAGATCCCACCCACGACGTAGCCGGTGATCCGTGCGGCCACCGCCGGGTCGGCGAGCTCGGCCCGCTTTCCACCGAGCACCGCCGCGAACGCCTTCAGGTCCAGTCGCGCCGCCACGGGCACCACGGCGCATGCGGGCTTCCCGTCCACTGCGGCGATGAGGGTCTTGAAGATGCGCGCCGGCTCGATGCCGAGCGCCTGGGCCGCCTCGTCCCCGTACGCCTGGGCGCGGGGGTCATGGTCGTACGGGTGCAGCGCGAAGGTGACTCCCGATTTCGTCAGCAGCGCCGTCGCCGGCGTTCCGGTGGCCACGCCGGCAACCTATCCGGAATGGATCCGGCCCGGGCGTGGTTTTGCCCGAGAATCCCCTGAACAGGAGCCCTTGCACATGACGGTGTCCGCACCGATCCGCCCGCGCATCACGTCAGGCGCCATCAAGCGTCTGGCGCCTGGCGCGATACCCTCCAATCCGGAGCCCGTTGCGGGTTCGGGGAGGAGCACGGTGGCAGACGAGACGGTTGAGACTCGCCGGTCGGAAGAGACCGTCGAGGCCCGTCGCGCGCGTTTCGAACGCGACGCGCTGCCGTTCCTCGACCAGCTCTACGCCGCGGCCATGCGGATGACCCGCAATCCGGCCGACGCCGAGGACCTGGTGCAGGAGACCTTCGTCAAGGCCTTCGCCGCGTTCCACCAGTTCACCGAGGGCACGAACCTCAAGGCCTGGCTGTACCGCATTCTGACGAACACCTTCATCAACAACTACCGCAAGAAGCAGCGCCAGCCGCAGGAATCCGGCAACGAGAACGTCGAGGACTGGCAGCTCGCCCGCGCTGAGTCGCACACGTCGTCCGGGCTGCGCTCGGCCGAGATGGAAGCGCTCGACCACCTGCCCGACTCCGACGTCAAGGACGCGCTGCAGTCGCTGCCCGAGGACTTCCGGCTGGCCGTCTACCTTGCCGACGTCGAGGGTTTCGCCTACAAGGAGATCGCCGAGATCATGGGAACGCCGATCGGCACGGTCATGTCGCGGCTGCACCGTGGACGCAAACAACTGCAGAATCTGCTGGCCGACTACGCCCGCGAGCGTGGCCTCGTGAAGACCGAGGTGAAGTCATGAGCGACGCTTGCGGAGCGAATCATGGGCGCAGAAGTCTTTCGGTGGCCGGAGCGAGCGAAGCGAGGGCAGGCCAATGACGGGGATGGGTTTCGGTCCCGGCGGGATCGACTGTGACGAGGTCCTCCGAGACGTCTATCTGTATCTCGACGACGAGACCGACGACGGTCTGCGCAACCGGATCCGCCAGCACCTCGACGGTTGCGCACCCTGTCTGAAGCAGTTCGGCATCGAGCAGGACGTCCGGTCCCTGATCGCCCGCTGCTGCGGTGGCGACCAGGCCCCGCAGAGCCTGCGCGAGCGCATCAGCGTGCGGATCACCGAGATCTCGGTCGAGTCCGCCCGCCTGGAGTACCGCGCCGACTGAGCGCGCTCAGCTCGGCGCCGCCGCCGGCGCCACCCGGTCGGCGAGCTGCTTGGCCGAGTACAGACCGGCAGTGATCAGCTGGCGCCCCTGTTGGCCCAGCACCACCCCGACCAGCTCCACGGCGCGCCCGTCCACCATGCGCCGGGATCGGAACATGAAGCAGCCGCCGGCGGCGTCGTCCGACCCTGTCTTCATGCCGAGGAACCCGTCGCGCCCGAGCAGGGTGTCGGTGTTGTGCACCGTGCCGGCCACGGGCAGCCGGTAACTGCGCACGCTCATCATCTCCGCGAGCACCGGCTGGGCCGCCGCAACCTGCGCCAGCCGAAGTTGGTCGATGGCGGTCGACACGGTTCGGTCGTCGAACCCGCTCGGGTCGGTGTAGGTCGTGTGCGACATGCCGAACAGATGGGCCGTCCGGTTCATCTCGACGACGAAGCGGTCGACGCTGCCGCTGATCGCTCGGGCGAGCAGCACGGCCACGTTGTTGGCCGACGGCAGGAGCACGGCCATGAGCGCGTCCCGCTCGGTCAACCGCTCGCCGGCGCTCACTCGGACGGTCGACTCGTCCCTCGATCGCCGCATCGCCGTGTCGGCAACATCGCTGCCGTTGACGACGAAGTCCGGGCCGTCCTCGTCGCTGCGCAGCGACAGGTGCTGCAGCACGATATAGGCCGTCATCACTTTGGCCAGGCTGGCGATCGGCGCCGGCGTCTGATCCGCGCTCGCCCGGGGCCGCTGCGAGCCGAGCTGGTACGCGCCCTGCCCGACAGCGGGCCAGCCGTCCGTCGCGAGGTAGTCCCGCCGGGAGTCGTTGGTGAGATACCACCGTGCCGCGACGGTCGTGGCGGCCGCGAGCAGCACCACCACGAGGACGAAGGCCCAACGACGACGTCGCCGGTAAGGGGCGTGGACGGTGACCGGCCCGAAGGGCGCCGGCGCGACTGTGCTGATCACGGCGCCCACCCTCGCGGCCGGCCGCTATCGCCGGCGTTCGGCGCGCCTTTATCGGCGGCTTATGGTGGGCACGCGATTCTCAGACCCGAACCATCCACCTCGGGGAGCTGTTGAACCTTGCGTGTCCTACTCGCCGACGACGAGCGGCTGCTCGCCGACACCGTCGCCGACGGCCTGCGCAAGCTCGCCATGGCCGTCGACGTCTGTTACGACGGCGAGGCGGCCATCGAGCGGCTGGGCGTCAACCGCTACGACGTGGCCGTCCTCGACCGGGACATGCCCAAGGCCACGGGCGACCAGGTGTGCAGGTGGCTGGTCGAGTCCGAACTCGGCACCCGCATCCTGATCCTGACGGCGGCCAGCGGCATCCGCGACCGCGTCGACGGGCTGGGCCTGGGCGCCGACGACTACCTCACCAAACCGTTCGCATTCGCCGAGCTCGCGGCGCGGGTGCAGGCCCTGGCCCGGCGCCCGCCGACGGGATCGCCGCCAGTGCTCGAGCACGGCGGCGTCGTGCTCGACATTCCGCGGCACCGCGCGTTCCGCGACGACCGGCTCCTCGATCTGACACCGAAGGAGTTCGCCGTACTGTCGGTCCTCATGCACGCCGCCGGTGAGGTCGTCAGCTCCGAGGACTTGCTCGAGAAGGCGTGGGACGAGCACGCCGATCCGTTCACCAACGCGGTCCGCGTCGCCGTCATGACGCTGCGGCGCAAGCTCGGACAACCGGCGATCCTGCACACCGTGCCGCGCGTCGGCTACCGCTTCGGACAATGACCCCGTGCGCCTGACTCCGCGCCGGCGAGCGGTGATCGCCGTGCTCCTCAGCTGGCCGCTGGGGTACTTCTATCTCGACTGGGCGACCTACACCGGCATCAACATCATCCGGCACTACCGCAGCGGCTACGTCAGCTGCGACGGGTCGTGGCGCAGCTACTTCAACTCGTGCGCCGACTTCAGTGCGACGACGGCGTGGATCGAATTGATCCTCGCCACGGCGCTGATCGTCGGCATCGCCTTGCTGATCGCGCGCTGGGTCGTCCTGCCCATCCGCGACATCGTCGACACGGTCGGCCGCTTCGGCCCGACGAGCCTCGGTCTGCGGCTGCGCCCGAACGGCCCGCATGACGAGACCCGGCGGCTGTCCGAGGAGATCGACGCGATGCTCGACCGCCTCGCCGAGGGGTACGAGGCGCAACGCCGGTTCGCGTCCAACGCCTCGCACGAATTGCGCACGCCTCTGGCGACGCAACGCGCGTTGATCGAGGTGAGCCTGACGTCCGCGCTCACGCCGGAGCAGCTCGAACTCCTGTCGCGCCAACTGCTCGCCACCAACGAGCGCAACGAGAAGTTGGTGGACGGGCTGCTGACGCTGGCCGAGACCGAGCGCGGGCTGGTGACCAGCTCGCCGCTGCGGCTCGACGCAATCGTCGGCGAGGCGGTGGAGACGCTGCGCAGCGCCGCCAAGGAGCGCGACGTCGAACTGACCGCATCGCTGGCGCCGGCGACCGTGATCGGCGAGCAACCGCTGCTCGACCGCCTGGCCAGCAACCTCATCTTCAACGCGATCAAGTACAACGATGCCGGGGGGACGGTGACGGTGTCGGTCGAGCAAAGCGGCGCGTTCAGCGTTGCCAACACCGGACCGCTCGTCGCGCCGAACCAGGTGGCCGGGCTGTTCGAACCGTTCCGCCGGATGAGTGGCGAACGGCTCGACCACGGTGGGGGAGTGGGCCTGGGCCTGACCATCGCGCGCTCCATCGTTGCCGCCCACGGCGGAGCGATCGACGCGCGGGCCAATCCTGGCGGCGGACTGCTCGTCACGGTGCGCCTGGGGCCGGTGTGAGCTGTCAGGAAGCCCCGGCGAAACCCTGCTGGCGCCAGGCCTCGTAGGTCGCCACCGCGGCCGCGTTGGCAAGGTTCATCGACCGGCGTCCGGCCAGCATCGGGATGCGCACCCGGGCCGTGACGTGCGGGTCGGAAAGGACGTCGTCGGCCAAGCCGGTCGGCTCCGGTCCGAACAGCAGTACATCACCCGGCCGGTAACCGACGTCGGCGTAGGAGGTGTCGCCCGACGCGGTGAACGCGTACACCGACGCCGGCAGCACCGCACTCCACAGCTCGTCGAGGCCGGCGTGGACGGTCACTGAGGCCATGTCGTGGTAGTCCAGGCCGGCGCGGCGCACCTGAGCGTCGGTCATGGTGAAGCCGAGCGGTTCGACCAGATGCAGGTGGGTGCCGGTGATCGCCGCCGTGCGGATGGCGTTACCTGTGTTGGGCGGAATCCGTGGCTCGACGAAGACGATGTGAAACACGGTCCACCCTAATGGGGAAGCATCGGTACATGCCTGATGCCCATTTCGCCGACGAGTACCTCGCCTCGCTCTACGACATCTTCGAAAACCACGGGCGGGCCGACGAGAAGTTCTACCTGAACCTGGTCCACTCGGCCGACCGCGTGCTCGACGTCGGCTGCGGCACCGGCACGATGCTGCACGCCGCCCGCGACGCGGGCCACCGCGGCAGGCTGGTGGGGATCGACCCGGCCGCCGGCATGCTGGCGCAGGGCCGCCGGCGCGGCGACATCGAGTGGGTCGAGGGATACCTGCCCGCGGCCGGGTTCACCGCCGAGTTCGACCTCGTCTATATGACCGGGCACGCGTTCCAAGTGCTGCTCGACGACGCGAGCGTGCTCGAGCTGCTGCGTGCAGTGCAGCGCGCGCTGGTGCCCGGCGGGCACTTCGCCTTCGAGAGCCGCAACCCGCAAGCACGGGCGTGGGAAAAGTGGACGCCCGACAAGATCACCGAGGCCGTCGACCCGCACGGACGCCGAGTCCGCGCGTGGCACGAGGTCGAGCAGGTCGACGGCGATCTCGTCACGTTCACCGAGACCTACGCCGTCGACGGAATGGCCGATCCCATGATCAGCCGCTCGACGCTGCGCTTCATCAGCGCCGAGCACCTCGACCACCTGCTCACCGCGGCCGGCTTCGCCGTCGACGAGCGTTACGGCAACTGGGACCGCTGCCTGTTCACGCCGGCCAGCCCCGAGATCATCACCGTCGCCCGGCCGCTCGCGTCCACCGCCTGACCGATCATCCAGCGGCACTTGGCTCAGCGCCGGCCACCTCACGCTTCGTCGTCCGGACAACCCGCTCCGACGTCTCGTCGGCGTGGTAGTCACCGGGTTCGGTCTCGTCCACTCCGTCGGGAACCTTGAGCGCGCGCAGGATCAGCGTGACGACGACGGCGACCAGGACGTTGATCACCAGCGCCGCGGCGGCGATGTAGACCTTGGTGTGGGTGAACGGGAACTCGGCGAGCGAGGAGCCGAAGTGCCGGGTGCCGTGCGCTGTGGTGACCGGCTTGCCGTGCACCAGCTTGGTCGTCAGCACCGGAACCTTCTGCCGGTACGCCTCGACCGTTCCGTAGATCATGCCCGCGGCCCAGCCGAGCAACAGCGCCCAGCGGTGGAACCAGCGGGTGTACAGCCCGGCCACGATCGACACGATGGTTTGCAGGATCCACACACCGCCGAGCAATTGCATGTTCAGCGCGTTCTGCTTGTCGAGGCCCAACACGAACAGCAGGGCGCCGAACTTCACCACCAGAGAGACGATTTTCGACACCTGCGACTCCTGCTTGGGCGTCGCATCCGGTTTGATGAACTCGCGATAGATGTTGCGCGTGAACAGGTTGGCCGCGGCGATCGACATGATCGCAGCCGGTACCAGGGCGCCGATGGCGATTGCGGCGAAGGCGACCCCGGCGAACCACGACGGGAAGACGGCCTCGAAGAAGTGTGGAACCGCCAGCTGCGCGTTGGCCACGTGGTCCTGGCCGAAGACGTTCATCTTGCCCTTGCCGACTTCGTAGATGGCCGCGAAGCCGAGCAGCGCGAGCAGGGCCAGCATGAGCGAGTACGCCGGCAGGATTGCGGTGTTGCGCCGGATCACGTTGCGGCCGCGGCTGGACAGAACGGCCGTGATCGAGTGCGGGTACATGAACAGGGCCAGTGCCGATCCGAACGCGAGTGTCGCGTACGCCCAGTAGGTCTTGTCGGTGGTGAGGAACGTTCCGGGCGGGATGTGGGTCTTCGGGTTGGGCGTGGTCATCTTGGTCTTGGCGGCGCCGAACATGTCGTTGAACCCGATCTTGACGCCGACGTAGATGATCGCGACGACGATGACGATGTAGATCAGCGTGTCCTTGACGAATGCGATCAGCGCCGGTGCCCGCAGGCCCGAGGAGTACGTGTAGGCGGCCAGTACCGCGAACGCGATGATCAGCGGCAGGTCCTTCACGAACCAGCTGCCCGAGCCGCCGAGGCCCATGGTGTCCAGCACCGCCTGGATGCCGACGAGCTGCAGGGCGATGTAGGGCATCGTCGCGAGAATCCCGGTCAGCGCGACCGCGGTGGCCAGCCCACGGCTGCCGTAGCGGCCGCGGACGAAGTCGGCCGGGGTGACGTACCCGTGCCGGTGGGCGACGCTCCACAGCCGCGGCAGGAAGACGAACACGATCGGATAGGCGACGATCGTGTACGGAACGGCGAAGAACCCGCTGACGGCACCGGTCGCGAACATCGCCGCGGGAACCGCGACGAAGGTGTATGCCGTGTAGAGGTCCCCGCCGAGCAGGAACCACGTCACCCACGTGCCGAAACCGCGGCCGCCGAGGCCCCACTCGTCCAGGCTGTGCATCGATTCGCCCCGTCGCCACCGCGCCGCGAAGAAGCCGCCGAACGAGACGACGATGAAGAAGAAGAGGACGACGGTCAGCTCGACGCCGTTGACGCCACCACCGTCGGCCACCACGGGGCTCACCGGTCACCCCGCGCGCGCTTGATCAACACGAAGGCCGTGTACGTCATGGGCGGCGTGAGCAGAACCCACAGCAGCTGATACCAGTAGAAGAACGGCCAGCCCCCCAACCGGGGCGTCTCGCGGGAGTAGATCGGCACCAGGGCCAGCGCGAGACAGGGGATGATCAACAACACGGCCACCGCGACCATGGTCGCGGCCGGCAGTCGGGGTGGTCGCTGCGGCGTGGTGGGAACCTGCGCCGGCTGGTGCGGAGTCGCCATCGGTCCTCCCAACGATTCGGCCGGGCGGGTGACCCGGGTCACGTCCAGGGACCTTAGTACCCGTCTGAGAGGCTCTGCTCCCCTATGCCCGGGTATCGCGGGCCGGCGCGGCGCAGCGGACCCCTGCGCGACGCTGTTGGCGTCGGGTGGCAGGCTGCAGAACCAAGATGTCCGCACTCACCGACACGCTCGCCGCGCGCACCACGCTCACCGACGCGCAGGTCGACCACATCGCCCGGCTCGTCGGCGAATGGCAGCTGCTGTCCGACTTGGCGTTCGCCGACCTGCTGCTGTGGGTGCCGGTCGCGATCCCGTCGGCCGAGGCGGGCAGCGTGCCAGCCTTCCTGTGTGTCGCCCAGTGCCGCCCGACCACCGGGCCCACCGCGTACCAGCACGACCAGGTCGGCGTCGTCGTCCGCGGCGAACGGCTCGCGCCGCTTCGGGTCGCCTACTCCGAGGGCCGGATCTTCCGCGAGGTCGATCCCGACTGGGACGGGGACCTGCCGATCCGCCGCGAGGCGATCCCGGTGCGCCACGAGGGCCAGGTCATCGCCGTCATCGGCCGCGACGCCAACCTGGCCAGCGTCCGGACGCCCAGCCAGCTCGAGCTGGTCTACCTCCAGAGCGCGGCCGATCTCGCCGGCATGGCGGCCGACGGCACCTTTCCGGCCCCGGACTCCCGCCTGGAGGAGGGGTCGGGGCCGCGGGTGGGGGACGGTCTCGTCCGCCTCGAACCCGACGGCACGATCATCTACGCCAGTCCGAACGCCCTATCGGCCTTCAGCCGCCTGGGTATCAACGGCAACGTGCTGTCCGAGCCGATCGACGCGCTCGCCAGCACGGTGGTCGACGACCCGTTCGACGCCAGTGATCTGGCCGGCGCGGTGGCCGAAGCGATCGACGGGGGGCATCCGGCCAGCGTCGAACTCGAGGGCGGGGGCGCCATCATCCTGTTCCGCGCGCTGCCCTTGCGCCCGCGCGGCGAGACACTCGGGGCTCTGCTGCTCATGCAGGACGTGACCGAGCTGCGCCGCCGCGACCGGCAGATCATGAGCAAGGACGCGACGATCCGCGAGATCCATCACCGGGTGAAGAACAACCTGCAGACGGTGGCCGCGCTGTTGCGGCTGCAGGCACGCCGCGTATCGGTCCCGGGTGCGCGCTCCGCACTCGAGGAGTCGGTGCGCCGGGTGCAGTCGATCGCGCTCGTCCACGAGACCCTGTCGGTCTCGATCGACGAGTCGGTGAACTTCGACGAGATCGTCGACCGGCTGCTGGTGATGCTCAGCGATGTCATGGGTTCGGAGTCGCGCATCGTCGTGCAGCGACAGGGAAGCTTCGGCGAGATTCCCGCCGAGTTCGCCACCGCTCTGGTCCTGGTGCTGACCGAACTCGTCCAGAACGCGATCGAGCACGCCTTCCCGGACGACCGCGCCGGCACCGTGTCGGTGCTGGCGGTCCGCAAACGGGGCGAATTGCGGGTCACGATTGTCGACGACGGGATCGGCCTGCCCCAGGACTTCACAACCGAGCGCACCGACCGTCTCGGCCTGCAGATCGTGCGCACGCTGGTGTCGTCCGAACTGAGCGGGACGGTCGAGTTCCGGCCCCAGCCCGACGCGACCGGCACGGCGGCGGTCGTCGTGATGCCGGTCGGGCGGCGACCACGCGGGGTCGGCGGTTAGTCGGTCAGGCGAGGCGCGCGCGGGCGCGGGCGTTGCGGCGCTTCAGCGCGCGGCGTTCGTCCTCCGACAATCCGCCCCACACGCCGGCGTCCTGTCCGGATTCCAGCGCCCAGGTGAGGCATTCCTGCATCACCGGGCAGCGTCGGCAGACAGCCTTCGCCTGTTCGATCTGCATCAGGGCGGGCCCGGTGTTCCCGATCGGGAAGAACAGTTCCGGGTCCTCGTCACGGCAAATCGCGCGGTGCCGCCAGTCCATGGGTGAATCTCTCCTCACTCGGCTACGGGGAGAACGGGGTGCGTTCTCCTTCCGCGCTTGTGAATCCTTTCACGAGCTCGCTTGCGGTTCAAGCATTCTCAGAGCACTGCAAGGCAGGTCACCGACTTCCTCGGCTCCGTTGCCCTGAGGGATCGGTGTCCCTCGTCCCTGGCCCGAGCAAGGGTTTTCCACCCGCGCCAGAGGTACGACTACCAGCGACGCTACGCGGTAAGGCCGGATCGGTCGAGGGGAACTCCGGACGAATTACCGCCCATTCGGGACTATTCGGCCGGTGTGCCCGCTGCGGGTTGCACTACCGAGATGGCGTTGGCGACCGACCGGAAGGTGACCTTTTCGCGGGAATCCAGGGCGTCACCGTCGACCTGGAAGGGCAGCGGCTCGTCGGCGATGAGGGTGATGTGTTCGAGGTCATGGACGACGTGCGCCCCCCGCCGGCCGACCTTGGGGTGGTCCCCGGACATCCGGGCCATGCTGAGCAGCATGCCGGCCACGCCCATCCGGCGGCGGGCGTAGACGGCGAGCCCGGCCTCGAAGGTGACCTCGGGCGTGGGGTGCAGCGGCCGGTTGCCGACGAACGTCCACGGGTCGGAGTTCGCCACGATGGCGAAGTAGACGTTGTCGTAGCGGGTGCCGTCGGGCAGTTCGACGTGCAATCTCGGGTGCCGCCGGTCGGTACCGAAGAACTCGCGGACGCCGACGCGGGCGTACAGCGTGTGGGTCGAGCGCTTGCCCAGCCGGCGCTGGCGCTCGACGCCGTGCACGATGGCGGCGTCAAAACCGAGGCCCGCGGCGAAGCAGAAGTACCGGTCGTCGGCCACGCCCATGCTGACGGAGCGGCGGGCCCCCGTCCGCACGCCTTCGAGCAGCGCACCGGTCGCCTCGACCGGGTTGTTCGGCAGGCCGAGGGCGCGGACGAACACGTTTGTCGAGCCGGCCGGGACGATGCCCAGGGCCGGGACGTCGGGATGCACGCCGTCGGTCAGCAGCCCGTTGATCACTTCGTTCACCGTGCCGTCGCCGCCGAGCGCGACCACGATGTCGGTGCCGTTGCGCATGGCGCGGCAGGCCAGGGCAGCGGCGTGACCGCGATTTTCGGTCTCGACGACCTCGAGCTGCGCCTCGCTGGCCAGTGCGTGCGCCAGCACGTCGCGCTCCCGGGGGCTGGTGGCGGTTGCGCGCGGATTGGCCACGACGAGCACTCGCACATCGGCAGCCTACGTGGCGGCGCGACGCCGGGTCGCGTGGGCCGCCGATAGGGTTCCGGGCGTGAGGGACGCTTGCGGAGCGAACCAAGGGTGTTGCGGCTCTGCACGCCCGAACGGAGTGAGGGCGTGAGCGAGCACAGCGAGAGCAAGCCCGCGGGGGCACCGGAAGGGCCGCCACGGCCGCTCGTCATCGCCTGCCTGATCCTGGGCCTCGAGGCGCTCGGCCTCGTCGTGGTCGCGGGCGTCGCCGTCGCGCACGCGGGCTCGGCCGCCCACCATCACGTACTGCGGGCCGTGCTCGGCGGCGGGTTCGCGCTCGTCGGTGCGGGCGCGCTGGGGCTGTGCGCCCGTGGCCTGCTGCGGCTGCGACCGGCGGCCCGGACCCCGGTCGTGGTGCTGCAGCTGCTGATCCTGCCGGTGTCCTACACGATCGCGTTCCAGGCCGACCAGCCCGCGTACGGCGGGCCGATGCTGCTGGCCGCGCTCGCCGTGATCTACCTGCTCTTCACTCCGCCCGTGCGCGCGGTGCTCGATCGGGAGGATCCGCTCGGTTAGCTCTTGCGGCGACGCTGCTCGGCCACCGGCTCGGGCGCGCCGAGGCTTTCGCGCATGCGTTTCAGGCCACGCGCAACCAGCCGGGACACCTGCATCTGGGACACGCCCACGATCGCGGCGATCTCCGTCTGCGTCTTGTTGGCGATGAACCGCAGCAACAGGATCTCCCGCTCGGCCTCGGGCAGCTTGGCGATCACCTCACGGAGCAGCGCGCGCTGCTCGACCTGCTCGTAGCCCTCGTCGAGGATGCCGAGCATCGGGTGCTCGGGCACCGTCTCGCCCGGCGCGGCGAGCACGTCGAGCGGCACGCCGGAGTAGGCGCGGGCTGCGTCCAGTGCCTCCAGCACGGCTTCCTCGTCGACCTCGATGCGAGCCGAGAGTTCGGGCACCGTCGGGGCGCGGCCGAGCTCCTGGCTGAGGTCGGCGCGGGCCGCGTTGAGCGTGGTCTGCATCTCCTGCGCGCGGCGCGGCACATGGATCAGCCAGCCGGTGTCGCGGAAGTGCCGCTTGATCTCGCCGAGGATGGTCGGCGTCGCGTAGGTCGAGAACTCGAGCTTGCGCTCGGGGTCGAAGCGGTCGATGGCCTTGATCAGGCCGATGGCGCCGACTTGAACGAGGTCGTTCATGGGTTCGTTGCGACCGGAGAAGCGGCGGGCCAGATAGACGACCAGCGGCATGTGCAGCTCGACGAGCTGGTCGCGCAGTGTCCGCCGGCGCGGGTCGTCCTCGGGCAACCGGTGCAGCTCGGCCAGCAAATCGCCGGCCTGCGCCCGCTCGTCCCGATCGGGTCGGTGGGCGGACGTCACGTGGCGTCCTCTCGCGCGTCGCCGGCTGCCGACCACAACACAAGCGCCGTCACGTCGCCGCCGCCTCGCGGGCCTTCGTGACGGAGATGGTCAGCTGACCGTCTCGGTTGCTGACCTCGACCGCGGTGGCCAAAGCGCCCAGCACCGTCCAGGCGAAGCCGCTGCGGTCGGGCTCGGCCTCGTCATCGGTGTGCACCGAGGTCGCGACCTCGAGCCGGCCGGCCGCGAGCTGGAACCGCGCGTCCAGCGTGGAACCCTCGCTCGCATGCGGCAGCAGCAGCGCGCACGCCTCGTCGACCGCCAGGCGGAGGTCCTCGATGTCGTCGATGGTCAGGTCGCAGCGTGCGGCCAGGCTGGCCGCGGCCAGCCGCAGCGTCGACACGTAGAGAACGTCGGCCGGAATGCGGACCTCGACCGCGTCGCCGTCGGGCGATCGCGTGTCCGAAGTGGTCATGGGGTCATGTCTCCTCGCGTCTGGCCCGCTCACGCGGCCGGGTTGGGAAGGTTCCATCGCTCGATCACCGGAACACCGTATTGCGCGCCGAGGACGGACGGGGCCGCGGTGCCCAGCAGGAGGTTGGCTCCGCCGGAGACGGCCAGGCCGATCCAGCGCGCGGCGAGCGCCCGGCTGAAGTGGCCGTGACCGACGAGCACGACCGGGCCGTTGGCCACTGCGGCCGCGACCCGGCTCAGTACGCGGTCGGCGCGGTGTGCGATCTGCGCCCGCGTCTCGCCGCCGGGGGTGTCGCTCGTCCACACCGTCCAGTCGGGGTCGGCTTCGCGGATCTCGGCGGTCGTCATGCCCTCGTAGTCGCCGTAATCCCACTCGGCGAGGTCTTCGGTTGTTTCGTCGACCCGCAGCCCGGCCAGCTCGGCACTGTCGCGCGCACGCCGGCGCGGGCTGGACAGCACCAGCGCGGGGGACAGGTCGCCCAGCATGTTGCCCATCGCGCGCGCCTGCTCCTTCCCGGCCTCGGTCAGCGGGATGTCCGTCCTGCCAGTGTGCTGCCCCGACGCGCTCCACTCCGTCTCGCCGTGGCGCAGCAACCACACTTCGGCGGAGTCGGGCAGCTCGGGCGCGACGAAGGCCGGCCCCTCATCGGGGCCGGCCTGGGTCGGCGGCATCGGGCGAAGACCTTGTCAGGCTGCCTGCTTGGTCTCCCAGAAGATCTTGTCGATCTCGGCGATCTGGTCGAGCAGCACCTGCGCCTCGGCCGGGTCGACCGCACCCTTGCCGCCGGCGGCGCCGGCCTGCTTGGTGGCCTTGTTGAACAGCTCGTGCAGCTGCGGGTACTTCTCGAAGTGCGGCGGCTTGAAGTAGTCGGTCCACAGCACCCAGAGGTGGTGCTTGACCAGCTCGGCGCGCTGCTCCTTGATGAGGAGCGCGCGGGTGCGGAAGACCGGGTCCTCGTTGCCCTGGTACTTCTCGCAGATCGCCTTCACCGACTCGGCTTCGATGCGCGCCTGGGCGGGGTCATAGACGCCACAGGGCAGGTCACAGTGGGCGTAGGCGACGGTGGACGGGCGGAACAAACGCATATCGTTGACCTCCTGCATTGGGGGACATTCCAAGGGCGGTCCCGATTTCGACCCTACTACCGCCGCGATCCACGACTCGACCCGCCGAACGGAGTACCGGTGTGAGCCTGCCGTGGCAGCTGGTGCGGGTGTCCGGCCCGTCCATGGTGCCCACCTTGCGCCACGGCGACACCGTTCTCGTCCGCCACGGTGCGCGGATCCGGCCCGGCGATGTCGTGTTGGCGACGTTCCGTACCCTGCCTGACCGGCTGGTGCTCAAGCGCGCGGTGCGCAGGCAGGACGGCGGCTGGTGGCTCGCGTCCGACAACTCCTTCGCCGGCGGCGACAGCGAGACGCACGGGGTCGCCGAGGTGCACGCGCGGGCGGTGCTGCGGCTGGTGGGCGGCCGGCCGGGGCGCGTGCGCTGACCACAGACACCGAAAGGCCGGGCCGGGGCTGGTGCCCCGACCCGGCCGTTCCGGCTGATCAGAAGGCGCCGACGCCGTTCGGCGTGCCGAGCCCGGTGGGACCGTCCCAGCCGGCGGCGGCGTTGCACCACACCGTCGTGGTGCAGGTGCCGTTGGATCCGCTCGTCACATCGTGCAGGTTCCCGGCGTGACCCCAGGTGTACTGAGCCGCGTCGGTGCCGAAGTTGTCTGCGAGCGCGTACACACTGGCGATCAGGGGCGAGGAGGCGCTGGTGCCGCCGTACACCTGCCAGCCGGATCGGCCCTGGTACCGGGTCGAATCGTAGATCGAGACGCCGGTGTACGGGTCGGCCACGGCTGAGACATCCGCGTTGGCCTTTCCGTTGCACGACGTGCCCGTCTGCCAGCCCGGGTTGGGGTTGGACGTCGAGCAGCCGCTGCCCGCACCGCTCCAGGCGGTCTCGGTCCAACTGCTGCCGGACTTCTTCAGGCTCGTACCGCCGACCGCGACGACGTGCGGGTAGCTCGCGGGGGACTCGACGCCGTATCCGTTGTCACCGGTGGAGGCGGTGATCGCGATGCCGGGGGGGTTGTAGGCGCTCACCGAGGCACCGTCCGTGCCACCGTAGCTGTTGCTGATGGCGACGACACCCGGAACCGAGGCCGCGTAGTTCACACCCGCGGCGAGGTTGGTGAGTGAGGCCGACGACGCCTCGACCAACAGGATGTGGCAGCTCGGGCACGTGGCCGAAACCATGTCGAGGTCCAGGCTGACCTCCGTGGCCCAGCCGGCATCGGACCGTGGCGGAGTGGCACCGCCGCTCTGGTTCACCTTCTTGAAGCAGCCGTTCGCCGTGGTGCAGGCCGTCAGCCCGAACTGACTGCGGTAGACGCCGAGGTCGGCTTCGGCCGTCGGGTCGTCGTAGGCGTCGACGATGGCCACCGTACGACCACCGCTGGATGTACCGGCCAGGCTGTACGCCGACTGGATGTCAGCCGGGTTCAGACCGCTCGGTCCGCTGGTGGCCAGCGGCTTGCCGGTGCTGTCCGTGACGACCCGGGCGTGGCAGGCAGCGTAGCCGGCCGGCGCGGGTGCACAGGTGCGCTCGCTACCGCGGGCGCCGGTGGGCGCGGCGGCAGCTGTCGGCGCGGTGGCCGCCGTAGCGGCCAGTGCGGCGCCGACGGCGAGAGTGAGGACGAGACGCCTCATGAAACCTCCAAGAATTACCGGGTACAACGAGTGAGTACAACGGTTGTAGCTCAGGATGCGGACGTTTGGAGATGGGCGAACTGTCCGGCATTACGTTGGCATGAAGTTACCGGTCGTTATGTGCGCCCGTACCGGACGCAAGTGGGGCACATCGCAGTCGAGCACATATCCGGCCACCGAGTTCGCGCCCGTGGCAGACTCGGGACGGGCGAACCCCGCAAGCCTTTTCATCCTGCGCCGTAACCTGGTCAGGACCGATCCGACCCGCTCAGGAGCACTTCGTGGGGTTCGACGCGCAGACAGCGGCGAGTGCCGTCTTCCGCGCGCACGAGGGTGGCAAGTTGGTCATCCAGAGCACCATGCCGCTCACCGACCGCGCGTCGCTGTCGCTGGCCTACACGCCCGGCGTGGCCGAGGTGTGCTCGGCCATCGCCGGCGACGAGGCGCTGGCCCGGACGTACACATGGCGCTCGCGGTTGGTGGCCGTCGTCAGCGACGGCACGGCGGTGCTCGGTCTCGGCAACATCGGTCCGGCGGCCGCGCTGCCGGTGATGGAGGGCAAGGCGGCGCTGTTCCGCGAATTCGCCGGGCTCAACTCCGTCCCCATCGTCCTGGCCACCACCGACGTCGACGAGATCGTCGACACCGTCGTGCGCATGGCGCCGTCCTTCGGCGGCATCAACCTCGAAGACATTTCCGCACCGCGCTGCTTCGAGATCGAGGAGCGGCTGCGCGACCGGCTTTCCATCCCGGTGTTCCATGACGACCAGCACGGCACGGCGGTCGTCGTCCTGGCGGCCCTGCGCAACGCCGCCGCCGTCACCGGCCGCACGCTCGGTGACCTGCGGGTCGTCGTCTCCGGCGCGGGAGCGGCCGGGGTCGCGTGCACCAAGATCCTGCTCGCGGCCGGCATCGGCGACATCGCCGTGGCCGACTCGAAGGGCGTCCTGCACACCGGGCGACAGGATCTCACGTCGGTGAAGGCCGACCTGGCGGCGGCCACCAACCGGTCGGCGCTGACCGGCTCGCTGGTGTCCGCCCTCGACGGTGCCGACGTCTTCCTCGGATTGAGTGCCGGTCTCATCGACGAGGACGCGGTGCGCAAGATGGCGTCCGACGCGATCATCTTCGCGCTGGCGAACCCGAATCCCGAGGTCGACCCCGAGGTCGCGCACCGGCATGCCGCGATCGTTGCAACGGGGCGAAGCGACTATCCGAACCAGATCAACAACGTCCTCGCCTTTCCCGGCATCTTCGCCGGAGCCTTCGACGCCGATGCCAGGGCGATCACCGAGAACATGAAGCTCGCCGCCGCCTCGGCGCTGAGCGAAGTGGTCGCCGACGAGCTCGCGCCCGAGCACATCGTGCCCAGCCCGTTCGACCCCCGGGTCGCGCCCGCGGTGGCCGCCGCAGTGGCGCGCCAGGCCTCGATCGACGGCGTGGCGCGGGCCTGACGCGTGCCGCTCGATGCCGTCCGCTCAGGAGTGCTCGAGCACGTCGCGGCGTTCAACGCACACGACACCGAGCGGGTGTTGGCCGGGTTCACCAGCGATGCCGTGTGGATCACCGGGACCGACCGGTTCGAGGGCATCGCCGCGCTGGCCGACGTGTTCGATGCATGGCTCTGGACACTCGACCCGCGACTGGAAGTGCTGAGCCTGGTGACCGAGGATCAGCGGGCCGCGGCCCAGCTGCACGAATCGCTGGTCGTCGACGGGCAACGGCGGGACTTCGACATCGCCGTGTTCTTCGAACTCGACGGTGGGCAGATACGGCTGGGGAAGGTCTACCGCGAAGGAAGTGCCGAACTGTGAAACGCCGCATCCTGCGACCGGTCCGTTGGACGCCGCCACCCGCGCCGCCGCATCGGACGGTGAGCGACCCGCCGATGCCGCCGGTGCGCCTGATCCGCCTGCCGGGTGCGGGACCCGAAGACGTGGTGCTCGACCGGTTCGGGCAGCTGCTCACCGGCTTGGCCGACGGGCGGATCCTGCGGGTCGATCCGAACGGGGACGCGATCGAGGTGATCGGCGACTCGGGCGGCCGTCCGCTCGGGCTCGAGATCTGCCCGGACGGCACGCTGCTGATCTGCGATTCCCGGCGCGGCCTGTTACGCCTCGACCCGGCGACGGGCGACGTGCAGGTGTTGGTCGACTCGATCGACGGTGTCCCGCTGATCGGCACCAGCAACGCGGTGCAGACCACCGACGGCACGATCTACTTCACCTCGTCCACCCAGCGCTTCGAGGTGGAGGACCACGTCGGCGACATCCTCGAACACACGACCACTGGGCGGCTGTTCCGCCGCCATCCCGACGGGCGGGTCGAGACCTTGCTCGAGGGGCTGGCGTTCGCCAACGGGGTCGTGCTTGCGCCTGACGGGTCGTCGCTGCTCCTGGCGCAGACCGGCCGGTACTGCATCACCCGGTACTGGCTGCAGGGGCCACGGGCCGGGCAGTCCGAGCCGCTGGTGGACAACCTGGCCGGCTTCCCCGACAACATGTCGGTCGGCAGCGACGGGCTGGTGTGGGTGGCGATGGCCGGTCCGCGCAACCCGGTGCTCGAGGCGCTGCTGCCCCGGCCGGGGGTGCTGCGGCAGATCAGTTGGCTGCTGCCCGCGCGGATCCGACCGAAAGCCGAGCGGACCGTGTGGGTGATGGGCTTGTCGTTCGACGGCGAGATCGTGCACGACCTGCAGCGGCCGGGCGAGGACTACCACTTCGTGACGAGCGTGTGGGAGGACGGCGGCACGCTCTATCTCGGCAGCTTCTACGAACCGGCGATCGCGGTGACGTCCGTCCGCTAGGCCACGACGAGCTGACGGGCGGCGAGGCCGCTGCCGTCGAGCTGCGCCCACACCCCGGCCAGGCGGCGGACCGCTTCGGCCAACCGGTCCGCCGGCAGCGAGTACGGCAGCCGCAGGAACCGCTCGAGCGTGCCGTCCACGCCGAAGCGGGAGCCGGGCACGACCACCACTCCGGCCTGCGCGGCCAGCATCGACAGCGGCGTCGACAGCGGCGAGGACAGCTCCGCCCAGAGCGACAGGCCGCCCTCGGGGACGGTGACCCGCCAGTCCGGCAGGTGCTGGGCGAGCGCGGCGACGAGCGCGTCGCGCTGCGGCACAAGCTCGGCGACGCGCCGGGCGGCGATGTCGTCGAGCTGCTCGACGAGCGAGGCGGCGACGACCTGCTCGAGCACCGGGCTGCCCATGTCGATCGACGTCCGCAGCGCGGCGAGCCGGTGCACGAGGTCGGTCGACGCGCGCAGCCAGCCGATGCGCAGGCCGCCCCACACCGCCTTGGACAGCGAACCCACGGTGATGACCGACGAGTCGATCCCGGCCGTCGGCCGCTCGTTGCCGCGAAAACCGAGATCGACGAACGACTCGTCCACCACGACGGTGGTGCCGGTCTGCCGGGCGACCGCCAGCACTTCGCGGCGGTGGGCCTCCGGCACGAGCGCGCCCGTCGGGTTGTGGAAGTCGGGCGTGAGGAAGGCCAATCGAGCCGCCGTCTGGCGCAGACCGGCCTGCAGCTGGCCCACCTGCCAGCCGCCCTCGGGTGCCATCGGGACGGGGACGACCCGCCCGCCGTTCGCCCGGATTGCGTCCAGCGCGCCCGGGTAGGTCGGCAGCTCGGTGATCGCCCGGTCGCCGGGGCCGAGCAGCAGGCGCAGCAAAAGGTCGAGGCCGTGCAGCGCTCCGTTGGTGACGAGGATCTGTTCCGGACGGGTCGGGACGCCGCGGCCGGTGAACCGTGCCGCGACCGCCTCGCGCAGGACGGGCAGGCCGGCCGGGTCGTACCCGTCACCGAGCAGGTACGGGCCGAGCCGAGCGGCCGCCGCGCTCATCGCTCCCGGCAGCAGGTCCGGCGGCGCGGGCAGCGCGGCGCAGGACAGGTCGATGACGTCGGCCGCCTCGTTGCTGCGGGTGGTCCACCGGGCGAGCGCCGGCCGGGGCTGCGAGCCCGCCGGGACGGTGACGTAACTGCCCGAACCCGTCCGACTGGCGAGGAAGCCCTCGCTGCGCAGGGCGTCGTAGGCGGCGGTGACCGTCGCCCGGCTGATGTGCAGGGACGCGGCCAGCTCGCGCTCGGACGGCAGCCGGGTCTCGGTGGCGATGCGACCGTCCAGCACGAGCGAGGTGATGCCGTGGGCCAGGGCCGAGTAGACCGGGCCCGGCATCGTGCGGAGATCAGGAAGAAGGTCGGCCAGCGCACGGCCGCCGATGCGCGACAAGGGTGCCATGGGCCGATGATGCCAGCGATTGGTCTGCTTGGCCAGGCCGAAAGCCGATGATTGGCTCGGTAAAAGGGCTGGTGGCGTCCGGCATGCTGGGCCAATGGCCCGCAACCGGCTTCCGCGCCGCCTCGTCCAGCTTTACGTCGGTCTCTGCCTGTACGGGTTCGCCGGCGCTTTGCAGGTCCGCTCGAAGCTGGGCCTCGACCCCTGGGACGTCTTCCACCAGGGCATCGGGCACCATGCGGGCCTGCGGATCGGGACGGTCGTGATCCTCGTCGGCGCCGCCGTCCTGCTCCTGTGGATCCCGTTGCGGCAATGGCCTGGTCTGGGCACGGTGAGCAATGTCGTGCTGATCGGGCTGTCGATGAACTGGTCGCTCGATCTGCTGCCCCGCTCGGCGCCGCTGGGTGTGCGGATCGGCGAGATGCTCAGCGGCATCGTCCTGCTGGCTATCGCCACCGGCATGTACATCGGCGCCACCTTCGGGCCCGGCCCGCGCGACGGCCTGATGACCGGGCTGGCCCGCCGCACCGGCCGCTCGATCCGCCTGGTGCGCACCGGGATCGAGGTCACCGTGCTGGCGGCCGGCTGGCTGCTGGGCGGAACCGTGGGGATCGGCACAGTGGCCTTCGCCGTGGCGATCGGTCCACTGGCGCAGATCTTCCTGCCGATCTTCGCGTGCGCGCCCCGACCGGTGGAACCTGAAGTGGACGTGCTCGACGCGCCGCTGGTGACCTAAGTGGTGCCGTCCCAAGGCACCTGGTCGTAGCACTGGGGCCGGTAACCGGTGAGCGTCGCCGAGCGGCCGTCGAAGCAGACGATGTAGCTGGCCGGGGCCAGCCTTGGAACTCGGTAGGTTCCGTCAAGCGAGGTGGTGACCGTAGCGACGCCGCGGTGCGCAAGCGTGAACACCAGAACGCGAACCGAGGCGAGCCTCGTCGAAGTTGAGCCTCGGAAGGCGGTTCCGCTGATTCGTGCGCCCACGCGAAGGGTGATGTTTATGCCGGTCCGGTCCTGTCCGGCGAGCAGTGGCAACCTGGTCGCCGCGGCGGCCGGGCTGTTCGACCCGTTCCACGAGACGCCCGGGTAGCACCGGGGTGCCCATCCCGTGGCGGGCGTGCTGACCGTCGCCGACGAGGTGCTGGCCACCGCTTTCGCGCAAACGACATAGCCGGTGGCGTTTGCCTGGAGGTTGCCTACCTTGTAGCGGCCGGCCGCGTCGGTCGTCGCGTCTCCTACCTTGGTGTCACCCGCGAAGACCTCCACAACCGCCGACTGAAGCGGAGTCCCGCCGGCTCTCTCACTGATCGTGCCGGCGATGGAGCCCACCTGCACGATGGTCGCCGGCGGCGCGAAGTCAATGCCCGTGTGCGTCTTGCCCAGGGTGACACTCACGGGCGCGGTTCCCGACGGCAGGCTCTACTCCTCGTCCTCATCGCTCCTGGCGAGATAGGTGGCGAAGCGGTCGATGGCGGTTTCGAACTCCGGGTTGGCGTCGACGAAGGCCTGCAGATGATCGGCCAGCCACTCGACGCTGACCTGTTCCTCGCCGCGGCGG
>NZ_JBHEMO010000010.1:0-11842 GCF_046262535.1 Jatrophihabitans sp.
GCTACCCGGTCCTGTGCGTGCCGTCGTCGGTCTGCTGGCCAGTGCGGCGGACGAGGCGAAGCATCTGCCCGATCGGGCGATCGAGTTGCCGATGCTCGCGGTGAGCAGCGCCCTGCAGATGTCGCTGCGAGCCCAGCAACGCTACGCCCGACTGGCCGCGCGCGGGGACGACGTCATCAACCGCCGAACGCCCGGCGCCGAGCCGCCGCCGTGGGCGACCTTCGACGAACCGGTCTCTGCCGACGAGGTGCGGGCGGCCACCCTCGCTGATACCGACCCGGCGCGGGCCCGGGCGGCCAGCCAGCTGCTCGACGAGTTGTTGGGAACGGCGGCGCAGGACGGGGACGTCGCTGGAGACGTCAACGGGGACCCGGACCTCCCGGCGTCGGTGACCCGCCTGTCCGCGAAGAAGGAAGCCGCAACCAAGACTGGTGCGAAGAAGGCACCGGCCGCGAAGTCACCGGCCAAGGAGGCGGTCGCCCGAGCGGCGACGAAGGCGGTCGCCAAGCAGACGCCGGCCAAGAAGGCTGTCGTCAGGCAGACCGCGGCCAAGGGCAAGACGCTCAATCGGCCCCGCCACGGCAGCCTGTCGCGCTTCGACACGGTCGGCGACGAGTAGCCCGTGGCTCGGCTGGAGACCTCCGCCGAGTCGCCCGTGCCGGTACGCACCGTGGCGATCCGGATCGGCGAGTGGATCGCCCGGCTGGGCGAGATCTGGGTGGACGGGCAGATCGCCCAGCTGACCCGCCGGCCCGGCGTCCCCACCCAGTTCCTGACCCTGCGCGACCCGGACGCCAACATCTCGATCACCGTCACCTGCGCCCGCGGCGTGCTGCCCGACACGGTGAGCGAGGGTTCGCGGGTCGTGCTGCGGGCGCGGCCGGACTTCTACCTCGAGCGCGGCACCCTCAGCCTGCGCGCCACCGAGATCCGCCAGGTCGGCCTGGGTGAGCTGCTGGCCCGGCTCGAGGCCCTGCGCCGCTTGCTGGCCGCCGAAGGGCTGTTCGCCGCCGACCGCAAGCGGCCGCTGCCGTTCCTGCCCAGCACCATCGGCTTGATCACCGGACGGGCCGGCGCCGCCGAGCGCGATGTCGTCGAGAACGCGCGCCGCCGCCTGCCCGGCGCCCGCTTCCGGCTGGAGAACGTCGCGATGCAAGGCGCCGGCGCGGTGACGGAGGTCGTCGAGGCGCTGCAACGCCTGGACCGCGATCCCGATGTCGACGTCATCGTCATCGCCCGCGGCGGCGGCAGTGTCGAGGACCTGCTCCCGTTCAGCAACGAGACCCTCGTGCGCGCCGTGTCGGCCGCCTTCACCCCGGTAGTCAGCGCGATCGGGCACGAGACCGATCGACCGCTGCTCGACTTCGTCGCCGATGTCGCCGCGTCCACTCCGACCGACGCCGGCAAGCGCATCGTCCCCGATCTCGCCGAAGAGACCCGCGCCGTCGCCGAGCTGCGCGGCCGGGCCCGCCGCTGCATCCGCACGCGGGTGGCGCGCGAACGCGAGCTGATGGCGGGCCTGCCCGAACGACTGCGACGATCGGTGCACGGCCGACTCGTTCGCGAAGCGGCCGACAACGCCGCACTGCGCGCCCGCAGCCGCCACCGCATGGGCACCCTGCTCGAGGCCGGCCGGGTCGACCTCGAGCACGCGCGGGCGCGGGTTCGCTCGCTCTCGCCCCAGGCCACCCTCGAGCGCGGCTACGCCGTCGTCCGGCGCACCGACGGCACAGTGGTCCGCACGCCGGACGACGCCACCGGACCGCTGCGCGTGCGGGTTGCCGGCGGGGAGTTCGCCGCAACTGCCGTCGACGACTCAGTAGGGTCATCCGGGTGAGCGAGGCAGATCCCAGCTACGAGGCGGCGCGGGCGGAACTGCGCGAGATCGTGGCCCAGCTCGAGTCCGGCGGCCAGTCCCTCGAGGACTCACTCGCCCTGTGGGAGCGCGGCGAGGTGCTCGCCGACGTCTGCCAGCGCTGGCTGGACGGGGCCAGCGAGCGCCTCGACAAGGCGATCGCCGAGCACGACGCCGCCGAGTAGTGAATCGCGCCGGTCAGGGCGGCGGTACCTCACCCACCTCAGGCGCCGGCCGGCGCAGGTACAGCGACCCGACCGCGATCAGCATGAGCAGCCCGCCGACGAGCGCCCACCGCGAGAGCGACTCGTGCAAGACGATCGCCGCCAGCACCGCGGCCATCAACGGCTCGAGCAGGGTCAGCACGCCGGCGACCTCGGACACCGTCGAGCGCAGGCCGCGGTAGAACAGCCAGTAGGCGCCGACGGTGGGCACCACGCCGATGTAGATGAGCCAGCCGTTGGCGATGGCGTCCGACGGCACCGCCATCCCGGCGGCGAGCGCGAACGGCAGGAGGACAACCGTCGCGACTGCGCTGGTGACGCCGGTCAGCAGCAGCGGGTCCAGGTGCGACATGCGACGGCTCAGCGCGGTGATGCCGGCGTAGCCGAGTCCGGAGCCGATCGAGGCCAGCACACCGATCACCGGGTGCGGCGCGCCGACGCCCGAACCGGGCCGCAGAGAGACGAGCGCGAGCCCGCCGATCGCGCAACCGAGCACGGCCAGACCGCTGACCGGCGGCAGCCGGCGGCGGGCCAGTGCGGCCCCGGCGGTGAGCGCGATGGGCGCGACCCCCAGGCTCACCAGCGTCGAGATGCTCACGCCGACGTCCTGCACGCCGATGAAGTACAGCGCCTGGTAGGCGCCGAACCCGGCCCCGGCGACGGTCAGGGACACCGGGTGTCGACGGAACGCAGCGGCCGCCGAGCGCAGGCCCGGCCCCCGGAAGAGGCAGGCCACGACCACGGCCGCGATGGCGACGCGGTACCAGCCGATCGAGACGGCCGGCAGACCCGTCCGCTCGTTGATGATGCGCACGGCCACGCCGGTGGTGCCCCAGAGCAGGGCGCCGCCGCTGACGGCCAGCAGGCCGGCGCGAGCGCGAAGGTGGGTGGAGATCGACACGAGAACACTCCTGAGCTCGATCCGGGATGGTCGCGGTGCGCGCCCGCGATCGCCGGATCAGCTCGGTGCTTCTCCGGTCCCGGCGCGCGCGCTCAGGCGCGCGGCGGAGTGATGACGAGGTGCCGTGTCATGGCTCGACTGTAGATGCCGGCGCACGCGCCTTTGTCCGACCCCCGGGCGAAACGTGCGTCTGCGAAGATGAACGCCATGTCCGACGGACCCCCTGACACCACGCACTCAGGCTCCTACGCCGTTCCACCCGCGCTCGCCGTGCCGCGGCAGGCACCTGACCGCAACCTGGCCCTCGAACTGGTCCGGGTCACCGAGGCCGCCGCCATGTCGGCCGGACGCTGGGTCGGTCGGGGGAACAAGAACGGCGGCGACGGCGCCGCGGTCGATGCCATGCGGGCGCTCATCGGCACCGTGTCGATGCGCGGAACGGTCGTCATCGGCGAAGGTGAGAAGGACGAAGCGCCGATGCTCTACAACGGCGAAGAGGTCGGTGACGGCACGGGGCCGCTCTGTGACGTCGCCGTCGACCCGGTCGACGGCACCACGTTGATGGCGAAGGGGATGCCGAACGCGGTGTCGGTCATCGCGGTGTCCGAGCGCGGGTCGATGTTCGACCCGTCCGCGGTCTTCTACATGGAGAAGATCGCTGCCGGCGCGGACTGTGCCGACGCCATCGACATCACCGCGTCGACCACCGAGAACATCGCCCGAGTGGCCAAGGCCAAGCGCGGGCATCCCGAGGACGTCACCGTCTGCATCCTCGACCGGCCCCGGCACGAGACGCTCGTGCACGAGGTCCGCGAGGCCGGCGCGCGGATCCGCTTCATCAGTGACGGCGACGTGGCCGGTGCGATCTCCGCCGCCCGTCCCGGCACCGGCGTCGATCTGTTGATGGGCATCGGCGGCACGCCCGAAGGCATCATCGCCGCGGCGGCGCTGCGCTGCATGGGCGGCGTGATGCAGGCCCGGTTGTGGCCGCAGGACGAGGCCGAGCGCGAGAAGGCGATCGCCGCCGGTCACGACCTCGACCGCGTGCTGACGACCGAGGACCTCGTCCAAGGCGACGACATCTTCTTCTGCGCAACCGGCGTCACTGACGGCGACCTGCTGCGGGGCGTGCGCTACTACGCCGACTCCGTGCAGACCGAGTCGATCGTCATGCGCTCCAAGTCCGGGACGATCCGGCTGATCGACTCGCTGCACCAGCTCGGCAAGCTGCGCGCGTATTCGGCCGTCGACTTCGACCGCAACTAGCGAGTTCTCCGCTCGCCGCTCACTTGTGCCGGCGGCGCATCGGCGCGTGCTTCGCCGGCCCCTGCGGCACGGCGTCCGGGCCGGTCACCGGGCCGCATCGGGTCGATGTCGCATCGCAGGCGGCGACATCGCGGTCGAGGACGTTCTGCGTCCACCCGTTGATCAGATCGACGTGCATGGTGTTGGTGGAGCCCTGCATGGTCGGGGTCATGCTGAGCGTCAGCCCGGCCGCGCTCGACGTCGGCCAGATGACGTGGAACACGACCTGCGGGATCTGTACCGGATGTGAGCCCGGGCAGCCGGCCGCCTGCCGGTAGACCACGTTCGTCTGTCCACGCCCGCTCAGCGTGTGCCCGTCCCAACACGAGGGGAAGGACACCGTCACACGCAGCTGCGCGCCGGGGCAGTCGTGCGGGCTGCTGGTCCGGCGTTGCGGCTGCGCTCCGGTGCACGACCACGCGACGACGCCGATCGGCTGCGGCGCGGTCGCGGTCTCGTCGCCGGCGATGAGCTGCAGGCCGGCCGGGAAGGTCTGGACGGCCTGGGTGTCGTGCGCGGGCCGGCGCCAGTAGATGAGCGCGGTGCCCGGGGTCAGTTCCCGTCCGCCTTGGTACATCACCGGCGTCCAGTAGGCCGAGGCGTCCGCGGTCGTGGTGCACGTCGTCTTCTTGCCCACCAGCGACGCCGCCGTGGACGTCGCGGTGGTGGTGACGTTGCCGAAGAAGTCGTGGTGCATCGCCTGCCCGGCCGCGTTGGGTGCGAGGATCGGGTCGTCGGCCGCCTCGTGGCTGTAGCCGCACCGGTCGGTGAAGATGCCCGGCTCGCCGGCACCGGACGGGAACCCGCTCGTGGACACCGGCGGCGCCGTGGTGCTCGACGAGGCCGGTGGCAGCGCGCCGGCGCCCGACGTCGCCGCATTGCCCGACCGGTCGAGGATCGCGACGGTGACGACCCAGACGGCCAGCAGCGTGCCGACGGTGACGATCAGCGCCGGGATGCGCCACGATCGGCGCGGACGGTCGGGGGCCTGCTGCTCGGACACTCGATTCACCTTCCCTGGGACGGTGTCTCTGACAGTGCTCCGTGCACGTGCGGCGCAGGTGATGGTTGTGTTCGGAGAATGTTCGGGGTGACATCACTTACGCCCGGGCCGCGCACCCTCGCGCCGTAACTAGGCTCGAGGCCGTACCCACCCGGACCTCGAGGAGAGAACCGCCGTGTCGCAAGCGCAGGAGTACCGCGTCGAGAAGGATTCGATGGGCGAGGTGCGCGTACCCGCCGCCGCGAAGTGGCTGGCGCAGACGCAGCGGGCGGTCGAGAACTTCCCGATCTCCGGCCAGCCGATCGAGCGGGAACTCATCGCAGGACTGGCGCTGATCAAGGGGGCCGGCGCCCGGGTCCGGGCCCAACGCGGCGTGCTCGACCAGACGAAGGCCGATGCGATCGCCGCCGCCGCCGCCGAGGTCGCCCGCGGCGATTGGGACGCCGAGTTCCCGATCGACGTGTTCCAGACGGGCTCGGGCACGTCGTCCAACATGAACACCAACGAGGTGCTCGCCTCGCTGGCCGCCGACCGGCTGGGGACGACCGTCCACCCCAATGACGACGTCAACGACCCGCTGTCGTCCAACGATCAGTTCCCGTCGGCCATCCACGTCGCGGCCACCAAGGCGGTCGTCAACGACCTGCGCCCGGCGCTGGACCACTTGGCCACCGCGCTCGAGGCGAAGGCCGACGAGTTCGCGACCGTGGTCAAGTCCGGCCGTACCCATCTGATGGACGCCACCCCGGTGACGCTGGGCCAGGAGTTCGCCGGCTACGCCGCGCAGGTGCGCTACGGCATCGAGCGACTGGACGCCGTCCTCCCCCGCGTGGCCGAGCTGCCACTGGGCGGCACTGCCGTGGGTACCGGCATCAACGCGCCGGCCGGGTTCGCCGCTGACGTGATCGCCCTGATCGTGGCCGAGACCGGGCTGCCGCTGACCGAGGCGCGCAACCACTTCGAGGCGCAGGGCGCCCGGGACGGCCTGGTCGAGTTGTCGGGCGCACTGCGCACGATCGCCGTGAGCCTGAACAAGGTCAGCAACGACATCCGCTGGATGGGCTCGGGCCCACGCACCGGGCTCACCGAGATCTACCTGCCTGACCTGCAGCCCGGCTCGTCGATCATGCCCGGCAAGGTGAACCCGGTCCTGTGCGAGGCGGTCTGCCAGGTCGTCGCGCAGGTCATCGGCAATGACGCGGCCGTGGCCTTCGGCGGCGCGGCCGGCAACTTCGAACTCAACGTCATGCTGCCGGTGATCGCCCGCAACGTGCTCGAGTCGATCCGGCTCATCGGCAACGTGTCCCGCGTTTTCGCCGACCGGTGCGTCGCCGGCATCGAGGCCAACGTCGAGCGCTGCAAGGAGTACGCCGAGTCCTCGCCGTCCATCGTCACACCGCTGAACCACTACGTCGGCTACGACGAGGCCGGCAAGATCGCCAAGCAGGCACTGGCCGAGCGCAAGACGATCCGCGAGGTCGTGCTCGAGCGCGGACACGTGCCCGGCGCGATCAGCGAGGAGAAGCTCGACGAGGTGCTGGACGTCCTGTCGATGACCCGCCCGGCCGAGTAACCGAAGGAGCGCGCGCATGGCGACGATCTACGACTCGATCGACGACAAGCTGCGCGACTGGCTGCTCGCCCAGCCGGTGTTCTTCGTCGCGACGGCGCCGCTGACCGGCGACGGTCACGTCAACGTGTCGCCCAAGGGTATCGACGGGACCCTCGCGGTGCTCGGGCCGCTGCAGGTCGCCTACCTGGACTACTTCGGCAGCGGCATCGAGACGGTGGCCCACCTGCGGGAGAACGGCCGCATCGTGATCATGTGCTGTGCGTTCAGCGGGGCACCGAAGATCGTCCGGCTGCACGGGCGCGGACGCGCGCTGCATCCCGGCGATGCCGAGTTCGCCGCCCTGCGCCCGCGATTCGGCAAGGACCGCGACCGCGGGCTGCGCTCGATCGTCGTGGTGGACGTCGAGCGCGTCGCCGACTCATGCGGGTTCGCGGTGCCGCTGATGGAGTTCGTCGGCGACCGGGACGTGCTCGACCGCGCGCAGGAACGGCGCGAACCGGAGTACTTCGACCTCTACGGTGTGACGAGGAACGCCACGAGTATCGACCGGCTGCCCGGCTTGCCCTGATCCCCGGCTGGGTACCGACTCGGCATGAGTTCGTTCGAAGGCAAGGTGGCGGTGGTGACCGGCGCCGGCTCCGGTATCGGGGCGGCACTCGCGGCCCGGCTCGCCGCGGCCGGCGCGTCACTGGCCCTCTGCGACGTCGACGAGGCCGGGCTGGCGAACACCGCCTCGGCCGCCCGCGCCCCCGGCGCCCGGGTGTACGAGGCGGCGGTCGACGTCGCCGACCGGGCCTGCGTCCAGACGTTCGCCAAGGACGTGCAGTCGGAGTTCGGGGTCGTCAACCAGATCTACAACAATGCCGGGATCGGCCACATCGGCCCGATCACCGACGTGGACTACGACGACATCCGCCGGGTCATGGACGTCAACTTCTGGGGCGTCGTCCACGGCACGAAGGAGTTCCTGCCCCACCTCATCGAGTCAGGCGACGGCCACGTGGTGAACGTGTCGAGCGGCGTCCGCACCCCTTTCGTCGAGCACGCCGACGCCGCACCCGGCGAAGACCGCGCGCGGCTCGAGCGCTACTTCCGGCGCATCACGGTCACGACACCCGACGGGGCGGCCCGGGCGATCCTGCGCGGCGTGCGGTTGAACCGGGCCCGGCTGCTGGTCGGCCCGGACGCGCGGCTGGCCGATGCGGCGCAGCGGATCTTCGGCAGCCAGTACGAGCGCGTCGCCGGGCTGACCGCCCGCTGGCTCGTGCCGAGCCCCAACAAGTAACTCTCAGGCGGACGCGAGCTCGCCGTGTTCGACGCAGCGGGCGGTCCAGCCGATCGGGGTGACCTGCACGACCATCCGACGACGGCACTGGGCGCAGTAGCGCGGTGGCTCGAGGGCGCGGGCCCGGGCACAGGCGGAGTGGTCGCCGTCGGCGGCCGGCTGCCCGCAGCGATCGCAGTACACGCCGCTCACAGGTCCCGGGCGAGCGCCTTGATCGGCATCTTCAGATCGGCGAGCATCGCGAGGTCCTCGTCAGCCGGGCGCCCCAGCGTGGTCAGGTAGTTCCCGACGATGACGGCGTTGACGCCGCCACGCACGCCTCGCTCGGCCAGGTCGCCGAGGGTGATCTCGCGGCCGCCGGCGAAGCGGAGGATCGTGCGGGGCATGACGAGCCGGAAGGTGGCGACCGCCCGCAGCGCGTCGATGGCCGACATCGGTTCCTGGTCGCCGAACGGGGTGCCCGGGCGCGGGTTCAGGAAGTTGAGCGGCACCTCGTCGGGATCGAGGGCGGCGAGCTGGGCGGCGAACTCCGCCCGCTGCTCGACGGTCTCGCCCATGCCGAGGATGCCGCCGCAGCACAGCTCCATGCCCGCCTTGCGGATCATCTCGCAGGTGTCCCACCGCTCCTCGAAGGAATGCGTGGTCACGACGTTGCCGAAGTACGAGCGCGCCGATTCCAGGTTGTGGTTGTAGCGGTGCACGCCGATGGCGGCGAGCTCGTCGACCTGTTCCTGGGTGAGCATGCCGAGCGAGCAGGCGACGTTGATGTCGACCGCGTCCTGGATGGCCTTGACGCCCTCGCGCACCTGGGCCATGAGCCGCCCGTCCGGTCCGCGGACGGCCGCGACGATGCAGAACTCGGTCGCGCCGGTGTTGGCCGTCTCCTTGGCCGCACGGACGAGTGACGGGATGTCCAGCCAGGCCGAGCGCACCGGGGAGTCGAAGACGCCCGATTGCGAGCAGAAGTGGCAGTCCTCGGGACAGCCGCCGGTCTTGAGGCTGACGATGCCCTCGACCTCGACCTCGTCGCCGCACCACTTCGTCCGCACCTCGTGCGCGAGGTCGAGCAGCTCGTCGACCCGCTCGTCCGGAAGCCGCAGGCACTGCAGCGCCTGGTCCTCGGTCAAGCCGATGCCTTGGTCGAGCACCTGGGCGCGAGCGGTCGCGAGAATGTCCACTGGTCTCCCTACGGTGATCACCACGCCGCGGCGGCGGCGAAGGCCTTCGCGTCGAACGTTCCGCCGAAGCGCGGCGACAGTGCCGCGCGGGCGCGTGTGGCAAAGTCTCTCATCGTCGACATTCTGGCCGGCAGTGCGCCCGCGAGCCGGCCGTCCGTAGCCATGGCGGCGAGGTCGGCGACGTTGCAACGGGTGGCGAGGTCGGGCTCGGCGGGCCAGCTGCCGAGAACGATCCCGGCGAGCTCGATGCCGTCCTCGGCAAGTCGGCCGACGGTAAGTGCGGTGTGGTTGAGGGTGCCGAGGCCGGCAGCCGTGACGACCAGCACCGGCGCGCGCAGCGACGAGGCGAGATCGGCGAGCGTCCACCGGTCCGACGAGGTGAACGGGACGAGCAGGCCGCCCGCGCCCTCGACGAGCACGGTGTCGTACAGGGCGTCGAGGTCGTTGATGCGCCGGACGGTGTCGGCGAACTCGAGTTCGGGAAGTCCGCTGACTTGCGCCGCGTGATGCGGTGAGAGCGGATCGGGGTAGCGGGCGTACTCGTGGACGTCGGTGACGCCGCTGAGCCGGGTGACCTCGGCGAGGTCGGCTTCGGCGCCTGGGGCGACGCCGGTCTGGGCCGGCTTGACGACGGCGACGCGGCCCTCGGCGCAGGCGGCGAGGGCCGCAGTGGCGACGGTCTTGCCGACGTCGGTGCCCGTGCCGCTGACGATGAGGACGCTCACCGGTGCCCGTCCGGCGATCTTGTGCAGACCCGCGGGCTATTTCCCGCGTGTCTGCACAAGATCCACAAGCGGTAGGTCATCGGGACAGGACCGCCGTCAGCACCTCCGTGGCGCGGTCGAGGTCACCTGCCGTCAGCGTCGCCCGCGAGGTCAGCCGCAGGCAGGACCGGCCGGCCGGTACCGATGGCGGCCGGAAGCAACCCACTCGCACACCCGCCTCGAGGCAGGCGGCGGCGGCCGCGACGGCTCGCCGCGGATCGCCGAGGATCGCCGGCACCACAGCGGCATCCGGCACGATCGTCTCGACCCCCAGGGTGCGCACGATGTCGGCCAGCGCCGCGGCGTTCGTCCGCACCGCGGATACGCGCTCCGGCTCCGCTGCCAGCACGCGCAGCGCGGCCAGCGCCGCGCCCGCCGACGCCGGGGCAAGTCCGGTGTCGAAGATGAACGACCGGGCCGTGTTGAGCAACAGGTCGATGACCTCGGGGGCCGCGACCACCGCGCCGCCCTGGCCGCCGAGCGACTTGGACAGCACGACGGTCCGCACGATGTCCGATTCGGCGGCCAGCCCGGCCGCCTCGACCGCGCCACGCCCGTCCGGACCGATCACGCCCAGCGCGTGCGCCTCGTCGACGACCAGCAACGCCCCGTGCGCCCGCGCGACCGCGTGCAGTTCCACCAGCGGAGCGAGGTCGCCGCCGACCGAGAAGACCGCATCGGTCACCACCAGCCGGTCCGGGACGTCGGCCGCGGCGAGCGCCGTGTCCACCTTGTCGACATCACCGTGCGGCACGACCGTCACCGGCGAGCCGGACAGCCGGCAGCCGTCGATCAGCGACGCGTGATTGCCGGCGTCGGACACCACCGCGACGTCGGGGCCGCCGAGCGCGGTGAGCGCTCCGACGTTCGCAAGGAACCCCGACGAGAAGACGAGCGCGGCCGGCCCTCGGCAGAACGCCGCGAGTTCGGCCTCGAGTTCCGCGTGCAGTTCGGTCGTGCCGGTCACCAGCCGGGAACCGGTCGAGCCGCTCCCCCACTGGCGCACGGCCGCAACCGCGCCGGCCACGACCCGGGCGTCACCGGACAGTCCGAGGTAGTCGTTGCCGGCCAGGTCGAGGACGTCGGCACGGGCCGGGCGCGGGCGCAGCATCCGGCGCAGGCCCGCCGCCTCGCGCCCGGCGAGCGCCGCCCGCACCCGATCCAACCCGTCACTCATCCGAGTACCTCCCGGATGGCCGCGTCCGTGACGCCCACGAGCTCGTCCAGCTCGTCGTCGGTGGTCCCGAGCGCCGGCATCAGCACGACCACGTCGCCCAGCGGGCGGATCAGCACTCCATTCCGGCGCGCGGCCCGGCACACCTCGAAGCCGGTCCGCTCGCCGACGGACTGCACCTCGATGCCGGTCATGGTCCCGACGCGCCGCACCTCGATAACGCCGTCGTAGGCCTCGACCGCCGCCAAGCCCGCGCCGAGCCGCTCGCCGAGCTCGGCCGCGCGGGCGACCGTGCCGCGTTGGTGCATCAGCGCCAGGTTGGCCAGCGCCGCCGCGCAGCACAGCGGGTTCGCCGTGTAGGTGTGGCCGTGGAAGAACGTCCGGCCGCTGGCGGCATCCCCGAGGAACGGTTCGTAGACCCAGTCGGATGCGAGAACCGCCGACAGCGGCAGGACGCCGCCGGTCACCCGCTTGCCCACGACCAACAGGTCGGGCGAGATCGCGGCGTGCTCGCTGGCGAACCAGCGCCCGGTCGCGCCGATCCCGGTGGCCACCTCGTCGATGAGCATGGCCGCGCCCG
>NZ_JBHEMO010000011.1:0-16687 GCF_046262535.1 Jatrophihabitans sp.
CGGACATGGTCGGCTCCGGCGGCGGACGCCCTGGCCGGCGACCAGTTCATGCCGTGGGGCGCGTTCGACGCCGACGGAACGCTTCGGATCGGCACCTTCGACCGTTCGACGGATCCGGCCAATCACCGCTACGACTACGCGCTGCTGACCGTGAGCGTCCCGGGTGCCTTCGCCCGCAGCACGGTCTCGACCCAGCAGTCGGACCCGACGCGGGACGACCGATGGTTCGCAGCCACGGTGAACCCGGCCTTCCCGAAGGCCAGCAGCTTCATCGGCGACTACAGCAACATCGCCGTCGTGCCAGGCACGACCCGCGTCGTCGCGTACTGGACCGACATGCGCGAGCAGGCCTGCTTCCCAGCCTGGACATGCGGGCACGGAGAGGATCCGTACTTCGCCTACGCAAGCTGAGCAGAGCGGCTCAGGCCGCCCGGGAGCGGCCGAGAGCCGCTACGCGGTGACGGTCAGTTCCGCGTCGTTGCGCGGCAGCGCGCGGGACTGGCCGTTGCGGCGGGCACCCTCGGTCCGTTCCTTCTTCAGCTCGGCGAAGTGCTCGAGGAAATCCACCTGGATGGTGTGCCGTTTCGAGCGCACGTAACGCTTCTTGAGCGCACGGTGGTAGTCGTCGATCTCGCGGCGCATCTCCGCCGTCGACGGCAGTGTCGCCTTGCCCTCGAGCAGATCGGCCACCCACTCGCACTGGGCCTCGGCCAGCGGCATGATCGCACCGAGCGGCTGCACGAGCCCGATGAAGTACAGGCCCGGGTGCTGCGGGTCGACGACGCGGTGGAACAGCGAGATCTCGTTGTCGTGCGCGGCGAGCAGCGACTCGTCGAAGAACGGGAAGCTGATCTTGTAGCCGGTGCAGTACACGATGACGTCGATCAACTCCGAGCTGCCGTCGACGAAGTGGACGGTGTCCCCGTCGATCCGATCGATGTTGGGCTTGACCTCGATGTCGCCGTGACCGAGGCGGACGAGCAGGTCGTCGGAGATCGTCGGGTGCGCGGACGCGATCTTGTGGTCCGGCTTGGGCAGCCCGTACTTGGTGACGTTGCCGCGCGCCAGTCGCATGACCATGGCCAGCATGGCCCGCCGGACCGGGAAGAAGCCGACGCGCGCGATCGGTGATGTGGTCAGGTGGTCGGTCGGGATGCCGAAGATGTACTTGGGCACCACGTGGGCGCCGCGCCGCATGGCGAGGAACGTCCGCGCCGACACCTTCGACGTCTCGACCGCGATGTCGCAGGCCGAGTTGCCGATGCCGAGCACGAGAACCCGCTTGTCCTCGTAACCCTCGAAGGTCTTGTAGTGGTGCGAGTGTGTCTGCACCCCGGTGAACGTCTCCGCGCCCGGGAACGCCGGCTCGGGCCACCGCGGATCCCAGTGATGGCCGTTGGCGACGAGCACGGCGGCATACCGACGCGTTGTCGTGCGCTTCCCGCCGCGCTTGCGGACCGTCACGTCCCACTCGCCGTCGCCGGTCGGGACGACGGCGACGACCTCGGTCTTGAACTGGATCCGGTCGCGGAACCCGAAGTGGTCGACGTAGCGGTCGAAGTACTCGGCGATCTGGCGGTGGTTCGGATAGGTCGGGTAGTCGTGCCGCATCGGGAACGACTTGTATTCCATGATCTCGCGCGAGGTGTTGATGTGCAGCGACTTGTAGGACGACGACATGCCGTTGTCGTTGAGGTACCGCCAGTTGCCGCCGACACCCGATCCGGCCTCGTAGCAGTCGAAGTCGATGCCGCGGGCCTGGAGTGCTTGGCAGGCGGCGATGCCGGATGAACCGGCGCCGATGACGCAGACGGTGCTCGTCACGTGGTCTCCTCTTGCGCGAATGTGACCGGGTGGTCATAGTGACTATGACATCGCTTCGGAGGACATGCAATGCCGCGCGCCACCTGGACGAACCTCGACGCCGACCGGCGCGAGCGCGTCCTGCACGCCGCGATGGCCGAGTTCGGGCGGCAGGGGTACTCCGGCGGCAGCCTCAACGTCATCGCCCGGGACGCCGGCGTGGCCAAGGGGTCGCTGTTCCAGTACTTCGACGACAAGTTCGACCTCTTCGCCCATATCGCCGAGGAGACGTCACTGCGGGTGTACGCGGCCATGCAGCCCTATCTGCACGCCCCCGGCGACGGCGAGCGGTTCGTCGACCATTTCGCCGCCCTGGTCGGTGTGTGGATCGAGTACATGGCGTCCCACCCGCTCGAGCGCGGCGTGACCGCGGCGACCACCATGGAGCTCGACCCCCAAGTGCGCGAGGCCGTCCGCGCGCCGGTCCACCGGTTGTATGCGCAGGGGCTGCGGCCCTTGTTGCAGGCCGGCGTCGATGCGGGTGAGCTGCGGGCGGACGCCGACCTCGACTCTTTGCTGTCGCTGCTCGTGCTGCTGCTCCCCCATCTCGCCCTGGCGCCGTTCGAACCCGGCTTGGACGCGGGGCTGCCGCTGTACGGCACGCGTGCCGGCACCCGGTCGCGTCGTGCCCGGCGCCTTGTGAACACGCTGCTGGCCGGTGTCCTCAGCCACTGACCGCTCGCGCTAGGAAGCGACGGGATGGTCGGGATAGGTCGGGCTGTGCCGCCGTCAGCCGATCATTCGAACATAATTATGATTCTATCGGAACCCACCGGCAATTCCGGGGTCGCTGTGGACAACTCGCGGTCCGCGCAGCGGGGAAGCCGTCCACGGTATGTCGAAGTGGTGGACAGCGCCCGAACGGCGTTGAATACCTCCTGATGGATGCGACCGATCCCGAGTGGGAGTACGCGCCGCTGCGCATCCCGGCCGACGTGAGCCGGGTCAACGCAGCGGCGCAACTATCGCTGCACGCCGAGTTCGGCGGCTGGGAACTGGCCCGCGTCCTGCGTTACGTCGACGGCAGCCGTCGGGTGGTGCTACGCCGGAAGCGGCGCAAGACACCGGTGCCGCTCCCCGGCCTGTCCACCTGACGTTCAGCGCACCCGCGCTCCGCGGGCGTACACCGCCTGCACGCGGAGCAGCGCAGCCGGGTCCGTGAGCGGATCGCCGTCGACGGCGAGGATGTCGGCGTCGTAGCCGACCGCCAGTCGTCCCTTCGCGGCGCCGAGCCCGCACGCGGTCGCCGCCACGGACGTGATCGTTCGCAGCGCGTCGTACGGTGACAACCCCGCGGCCTGCATCATCGGAAACGCATGGCGGAGAACGTCGTGCGGCTTGGGCGGCCCGATGCCGGCATCCGTCCCGGCCACGACTATCGCGCCCATCTCCATCATGCGTCGCAAATTGGCCATGATGGCCGGTACTCGCGTCGCCAACTCGGGGGGCGGCCCGCTGATCGCCAACTTCACCGGGTCCAGCCCGGCCGTCGCGCCGACGACGATGCCTCGATCGACGATCTGCTGCATGAGCTCGATCGGCGTCTCGATGCCGTCGGCGGTCCAGAACGTGACGTGTTCGAGTCCGTCCACACCCGCGGCGACTGCGTTGGCCACGCCGGCAGTGGCATGCGCGTGGGCGGTGACCGGCAGCCCGCGGCGGTGCGCCTCCGCGACTATTGCCTTGGTCTCCTCGGCCGTGAACCGGGCGAGTTCCTGGTGCGTGCCGGGCGTGAGTACTCCTCCGCTCGCCATGATCTTGATGACGTCGACGCCGCGCTCCGCGTGGTCGCGAACGGCGGCCGTCACGCTCTTGACGCCATCGGGCACGGCACCGCCGAGGTAGTGGCAGTGGCCCCCCAGCGTGGTAATGGGCGGGCCGGCGCTGAGGATCGTCGGCAGATCGGGTCGTCCGCGCAGCTGCAGGGACAGGTGGTCGCGGTCACCGAGGTCGCGCACGGTGGTGATGCCCGCCCGTAACGCCGTCCGGGCCGCTTCGATCATCGAGGCCACGACCGCGTCGTCGTCACGCTCGGCGAGGCGCGCGACCGGTGCATCTGAAGCGTCGAACGCCAGGTGGACATGCGTGTCGACCAGCCCCGGCAGCAGGGTCGCCCCGTCCAGGTCGTGTACCTCGCAGTCGTCAGGCGGTGTCGTGCCGGTCTCCACGGCCACGATCCGGCTGCCGTCCAAGATGATCAGCGGCGACGGGTGGACGGCGCCAGTGACGCCGTCGAACATCGCGGCGCCGACGAGGGCGGTCCGGCGTGGCCGTTCATGGACGAGGACCGGTGCACCGTTCATGGTTCAAGCGTTCTCCGCCCGGACCGGCTGCGGGGGTGCGTTATCCCCACCGCGATGGGCGGAAGGCACCCTGTCCGCTCAGGTCATCCCTCATAGAAGGCCCGGACGGTCTCGAGGGTGTCGGCTTCGTCAGCCCGTTTGTCGTCGCGATACCGGAGCACGCGCGCGAACCGCAGCGCCATGCGCCCCGGGTAGCGCGTGGAGCCTTGCACTCCGTCGAACGCGATCTCCACGACCTGCTCCGGCCGCACCCGCACCACGTAGCCGTCAGTAGGCCCGTCGGCGAGTTCCAGGAAACGCTGCGTTTGCCACTCGAGCATTGCGTCGGTCATGCCTTTGAAGGTTTTGCCGAGCATCACGAATCCGCCGGTGTCCGCATCGCGCGCGCCGAGGTGGATGTTCGACAACTTCCCGGTCCGCCGACCCGACCCCCACTCGACGGCGAGCACGACGAGGTCGAGCGTGTGCACCGGCTTGATCTTCAGCCAACCGGCGCCGCGCCGACCCGCCTCGTAGGGCGCGGTGAGCGACATGGCCATGAGCCCCTCGTGGCCGGCGGCGAGCGTCCGCTGGAGAAAGTCTTCGGCGGCCGCCACGTCGCCGGTCACCAACCGGTCGACGCGCTGCTCCGCGGGGACGAAGTCGGCCAGGGCCGCGGCGCGCTCCTCGCCGGGTGCGTCCAGCAGATCGACGCCGTCGCGATGCAGGACGTCGAAGAAGAAGACCGACAGGGGCTGTGCCACGCGGGCGGCGCCGATGTCGACACTGCGCCCGAAGCGCGACGCGGTGACCTGGAACTTGTGCGGACGGCCGTCCGGGCGCAACGCGATCGCCTCACCGTCGGCGATGAGGCTGTCGACGGGCAGGGCGAGGGTCGCTGCGACCACCTCAGGCAGGCGCGCCGTGACGTCGTCGAGGCTGCGCGTGTAGACCGACACGTCGTCGCGGTTGCGGTGGATCTGGACGCGCGCACCGTCGAGCTTCGCCTCGAACACCGCTTCGCCGCCCAGCCGGTCGAGCGCGTCGGCCACCCCCGTCGCGGTCTGCGCGAGCATCGGGCCCACGGGCCGACCGACGCGCAGTTGGAAGTCGCTCAACGCGTCGGCGCCGCGGGTGATCGCGGCGGCGGCGGCCGCGGGGAGGTCGCCGCCGAGCATCGCGGCGCGACGTACCAGCGCGGGCGGCACGCCGGAGGCGCGGGCCACAGCGTCGGCCATTACGCCGATGAGGGCGCCTTGGCGCAGGTCGCCGCTGAGGAGTCGCCGCAGGAACGTCTGCTCCACGTCGGTGGCGGCGCCAAACAGCCCGCTCAGGGCGTCGGCCCGTCGGGTCTGCGAGCCCTTGCCCGACACCGCCTTGATCTCGGTGAAGGTCGTGTCCACCGCGCCGACCGTCAACGACGGGGTTGCGGCTGCGGGCGGGAGTGTGCGCAGAGAGGCGTATCCGACCCCGATCTGGCGTTGCGGCAGTTCGCCGGACAGCCACGACACGACGATCGAGATCTCTTCCGGTTCGGCCGCCTCGAGCAGGGTGGCTATTCGGGCCGTCTTGGCCAACCGCGACGAGGTGCTTCCGACCTCCGCGGACGCGGTAGCGACGTCGAACAGCAGCACGAACTCAGCCTTGCACGCCCGGACGACACTGCACCGCGGTCAGCAGGTGGACAACAACCGGTCGAGGACGCGGACGCCGAACTTCAAGCCCTCGACGGGTACTCGCTCGTCGATGCCGTGGAACATCGCCATGAAATCGAGCTCGGCCGGCAGCAGCAGGGGCGAGAATCCGTAGCACTGCATGCCGAGCGTCGAGAACGACTTCGCGTCGGTGCCGCCGCTCATGAGGTAGGGCAGGGGGTGACCGTTCGGGTCCTCGGCCCGCAAGGCGGCCGACATCGCGTCGACCAGGGCGCCCTCGAAGCCGGTCTCGACGGCGATGTCGCGCACGATGAACTCACGTTCGACGCCCTCACCGAGCAGGTCGTCGAGCGTCGTCAGCAGCTGGTCCTCCTGACCGGGCAGGAAGCGGGCGTCGATCGTTGCCTCCGCCTTGGACGGAATGACGTTCGCCTTGTACCCGCCGCCGAGCATCGTCGGATTCGTCGTGTTGCGGATGGTCGCGCCGATCATGCGCGCGGCCCCGCCGAGCAGTGGCAACCAGGAATCGACGTCCTCGGCCTTCAGGTCCTGTCCGGTCACGGCGGCCAGCCCTTCAACAGTCGCCCGGACCGTGTCGGTGATGACGATGGGCCACTCATAGCCGCCGATGCGGCTGACCGCCTCGGCGAGCCGCGTGACGGCGTTGTCGCGGTGGACCATCGAGCCGTGGCCGGGGGCGCCCGAGGCCTGCAGCCGCAGCCAGTTGATCCCCTTCTCCGCCGTCTGGATGAGGTACAGCCGCGTCTGCTCATCGAGCGACACGCTGAATCCGCCGACCTCACTGATGGCCTCGGTGCAGTCGGCGAACAGATCGGCATGATGATCGACGAGGTAGTGCGCGCCTTCGCGGCCGCCGGCCTCCTCGTCGGAGACGAACGCCAGCACGATGTCGCGCGGAGGACGCCGCCCGGTCCGGGCCCAGTCGCGGACCACTGCGAGCGTCATGGCGTCCATGTCCTTCATGTCTATGGCGCCACGGCCCCACACCTGGTCGTCTTTCACCTCACCACCGAAGGGGTCGACCGACCACTCCCCCGGGTCGGCCGGGACGACGTCCAGGTGTCCGTGGATCAGCAGTGGCGCGCGGGACGGGTCGGTGCCCTCGATGCGCGCGATCGTCGAGGCGCGACCGGGCGCCGCCTCGAGGATCTGCGATTCGATGCCGACCTCGTCGAGCTTGTACGCCACCCACTCGGCCGCCGGACGTTCGGCGTGCGTGGGGTTCGAGGTGTTGATGCGAATCAGCTCCACCAGCAGCTCGGCCACCTCGTCCTGCGCGGTGAGGGTCGGCTCGGGGAGGGCGCTCATGTACTCGTTCCTACCAGGCTCCGGTGTCAACGGGGCTGGTCAGACGCGCCGGCCACCCCGCCGGGCGCTGAGGCGCACCATCAACGCGACGGCCAGCGCCGTGCCGACGATCATCACGATCAGCAGAAGGGGGCCTGTGTGCGGCAACAAACCCTGGACCAGGTTGAGGCTGCCGGCCGGCCGAGCCTTCTTCGGCGGCGCTGACTTGGTCACTGTCGCCGGCGGTGGAGCCGTGGTCACCGTCGACGTTGCGCTCGGGACGGCCGCGCCGGGGTTGCCACCGTTCGCGCCGGCGTTCGGGACGGTGTTGCGCGCGCGTGGGGCGGGGCGGGCTCCGGTTGGCTGCACGGCCGAGCGGCTGGTCGGGGGCGGCGGGACCCTGGTCGGCGGTGTGGTCGGCTGCGATGCCGGGGCGGAGGACGCGGTTCCGATCGTGACGAGCTGAGTCAGGTCGAGGGGCAGGACGTTGACCTTCACGGACAGACCCAACAACTGGAGGCCGAGGCCGAGGCTGGATCCGGCCGCCGGGGCGTTCGCGTCCGGGGTGGCCGGGGCGGGAGCGGCCACAGCCGGGGTGGCGAACAGGGCGCCGAGCATCACGACGATCGCGAGGGCGACCGCCGCACGCAGCCCTGATCGGGCCGCGCTCGTGATGCCGTGCATGATTTCGCCTTCCCCGCTCTGGCGCCGCCCGGACTGTTCGAGGCCGCGGTCTACGGAACGCCGGAGTGATCCGAGGTTAGGTTAGCTCTATGTGAGTTTTGGCTCCACTCGACGCGCCAAGTTTCTTCCGCGATCGATCTTGGTCGGGGTCTTGGGACGTGTGCCGGAGCGCCCGCGGGGTTCGGATAGACTCGTCCGCGCACTCGGTCCGGGTGGCGGAATGGCAGACGCGCTAGCTTGAGGTGCTAGTGCCCTTTACGGGGCGTGGGGGTTCAAGTCCCCCCTCGGACACCGAAACGATCACGTTCCGGGCCCCGACCTTTGGTGCCTTTCTTGTCCGACTCCGCGATGCCAGCCCGATGCGGCCGTGCGGATACTGAATGGTTCGTGCATATGCTCTGACCCGGAGGTGCCCTTGCCGTCAGCCCCGGTGCCGAGGAATGTTCTCGATCTTCTCGCCAGGCCCAACCCAGCCGTGATGGCAACGATCGCTGCAGACGGCCGGCCAGTCACCGTAGCGACCTGGTATCTCCTCGAGGACGATGCGACGATCCTTCTCGGGCTGGACGCCAAACGTGCACGCCTCGAGCATCTGCGCCGGGACCCCCGCGTCTCGCTGACGGTGCTGGCGGCTGATGACTGGTACACGCACGTCAGCGTGCAAGGACACATCGGCGACATCGTCGATGACGAGGGACTGCAGGACATCGACCGGCTCTCGCGCCACTACACCGGCGCTCCGTACCGCAATCGCGAACGGCCTCGGGTCAGCGTCCACCTTCATATCGACCGTTGGCACGGGTGGGCGGCCGGCTCGGCGATGGAGGACTGACGGGCCGAACCGGGTGTCCCCACCCGGTAGATCGCCGACGCGATCGGCGCGCACCCGCCGGCAGGGATGGGTGGTAGCGACGCTCCGGTCGCGGTTGATCAGTTCCCGCTCAGACGTGGTGGAGCACGCGTGGCGGGGCATTCATCGAAGTGCGGCAGGCGATGCCGTCATGGCCGGGTCGGCCCTTCCCCCGCCCCATGCACCTCTATCGCCTCAGCGACGACGGCGTAATCCTCGGCGTCCAGAGTGACCGTGGCGGCGGCGATCCACCCGTCAACCTGATCGGGGCGGCGGGCGCCGACGATGGCCCCGGAGACACCGCCGAAGCCGAGCGTCCACCCGACAGCAGCGGCGGCCTGGCTGATGTCGTGGCGCTCCGCCACCCGGCCGAGCGCATCGGCGACGGCGAGGTTGGGCTCGAGACCGCTCGTGAAGTCGGGGTGCTGCTTGCGCCAGTCGTTGTCCGGCAGCCCGGCGACCCGCTCCGCGGAGAAGGCGCCGGTGAGCAGGCCCGACTGCATGGGGCTGTAGACGATCACGCCGGTGCCGTGCGCCGCTGACCATGGCAGCAGGTCGGTCGCCGCTTGCCGGTGGATGGCCGAGAACGGCGGCTGCAGCGTGTCGACATGGCCGAGTGCCTCCGCCCGGGCCACCTCGTCGGCGTCGTGATTGGACAGGCCGACTGCGCGGACCTTCCCGCATTCCTTGAGCTCGACCAGCGCGGGCCAGTACTCCTCGAGCCGCGTGCCGTCGTCCGGTGGCCAGTGCAGTTGGTAGAGGTCGATGGTGTCGACGCCCAGGCGCTGCAGCCATGCGTCGACCTCCCGGCGCAGCGAGTCGGGCGAGGCCACCCGCCGCGGGTCGGCGCTGCGATCGTCATCGTAGGCACTTCGCCGCAGAGGATTGTCGGCTCTGGCAAGTGTGTAACCGTGCTCGCGTCATCACGGTCGGGCCGTCACACACTGCCGCCTGGTCAAGACGTGCGGGCGACGGTGGCACCGGACTTCGTCGGGATGCGCAGGTCACGACCGTAGATGGCCGGGGTGGCGAACCGGGTCACGGCACCGACGGTGACCTGTTCGCGTACCGCGCCGGTGTTGGGGTCGAGGGCGTAGAGGACGCCGGCGCCCGGGTCGAGCGACCACACGCGTCCTCCCCCGTACACGGGCGAGCCCGTGATGTTGGTACTCGTGTGCCACAGGACGTGCATCACGCCGGCGCTGTCGATTTGCACCGCGCGCAGACCGTCCAAGCAGGGGACGAAGACCACCGAACCGGAGACGGCCGTGCCGCCGAACGACTTGCACACCGACGCCTTGCTGACCTGGCCGCCGACGTGGCCCAGTGCATTGCGGCGCAGCACGTACGCGGAGCCCGACTTGCCGACGGCGAACACGAATGAACCGACGATGGTCGCGCCCTGCGAGCCCAGGTCGAGATCTGCGTCGTTGTCCGCGGCCCACGTCGAGGGCGAGAAGTAATCGGTCAGTGCGAGCGACGCGGACAGGTTGAGGATCGAGTCGCTGTGGTCGTAGGACCCCCCGACTCCGGACGCGCCGTTGCCCACGGCCGCGAAGATGTGGCCGTAGTAGTCACCGGTCAGCCCGGGCGGGGTCCAGATGCCGGCCTCGCGGGCGGTCGGGACGGTGTAGGAGATCGGGTTCCCGGTCCCCTGCTCCGAGTACCCGACGACGCGGCCCTTGTATTGTCCGCAGTCGCCCGCGAGGCCACCGAACGGGACGAACACGCGGTGCGCGTCGACCAGCAGAGCTCCCCGTTGCTGCATTACCGTCGGATCCACGCCGGACAGATCCAGACTGTGGTGGAACCGGATCGCACCCGTGCCGACATACAGCGCGTACAGCTGGTGGGTCGGCCCGCTGAACTCCGGTGCCACGTAGACCGACTCGGTGGTGGCCGACCAGGCCGGCGTACCGGTGATGCCCAGCGGATCGATGTTGCCGCAGGGCCGCTGCGACGCGGGCGACGGTGACCCCAGGTGTGTGCTCCACCGAAGGCGGTACGAGGCGTCGAACGCGTACACCGTGTTGTTCTCGGTGGCGAGGATCGTCCACCCTCTGATGACGATCGGAGATCCGTACACGGCCCCGTCGAGCGCCAGCGTCGTGATGACCTGCGGCGACCCGCTGACCGCCGGCATCGAAGCGGAGTCACCATGCCGGTAGTTGGTGCCGTGATAGGTCGGCCAATTCGGGTAGGTCGTGCTGGCGGCGAGCCGGACCGCCGGTCCGACCGCCGTCGCGCCGGGCGACGAACCGCTTTTGGTGCCTGTGCTGAAGGTCAGGGCGAGACCCGCCGACAAGGTCACGACGGCGGTGAGCACCAGACGAATAGGCATGAAGGAGTCTTACCGCAAGTCCGGCGGCAAAGTCGCGTCCCGACCCGGACGGTCGAGCGGCCGAGCACTATCCCGCGCGGGTGCCCTCGCGCACCGCCCGTTCGCGGGCCTCGGCAGCTTCCCGCGGGTTCTCCACGCGGATGACCTCTCCCGTCGGCACGCCGCGGTGGTGCTCGGTCGTGTAGAACCGCACCTCGTGCCCGTCGGGGTCGTACAGGCCCGGCAGGATCCAGCCGACTGTGGCGAAGTGGACGCCGCCGTGTGACTCGCCCACACCGGTGAGCCGTAGTGCGAGCGCGTCCATCGCCTCCTGCGACGGCACGCCGATCGAGAAGTAGTCGAAGCCGGCCGCCCTCGCCGCGCGCTCCGGGTCGAGTCGCAGCGCCAGCTCCGGTCCCCCGTTGGGATGCCGCATCGAGACCCCGGCCAGCCGTCCCTGTTCGATGAACTCGATCGCCGCCACGAAACCCAACCGCGATTCGTACCACTCCCGCGATCGGGCCAGGTCGCTCACCGGCAGCTTCACATGGTGGATGCCGTCGAGTTCAGGTGCGTTCATCGGATCCCCCTCAAGTCCGTAGTTGCAGCGTGACTGCAACATTGCAGTTAGACTGCATCGCATGACGGACGCTGTCAAGACAGAAGGATTGCGCGCGACCCGGGTCATCGAGAACGAAGAGCGCATGCTGCGGGCAGCGCGCGCACTCTTCGTCGAGCACGGGTACCAAGCCAGCACGCTCGCGGCGGTTGCTGAGGCGGCCGGAGTTGCCCCCAGAACCGTGTACGTGCGTTTCGGAACGAAGGCGGCGTTGCTCAAGAAGGTCGTCGACGTCACGGTGGCCGGCGATCTGAAGCCGATCGACGTAACGCACCGCGAGTGGTATCTCACCTCGGTCAGCGCGCCGTCGTTGGACGAACGGATCGGGGCATTCGCGAAGGGAAGCACCCGCCTGCTGGCGTCGGCCGCCGATGTCATCGCCGTCGCGGTCGAGGCGGCGGCCACCGAGCCCGCATTGGCCGCCGCCGGACGGGCCGGCCGCGCGGCCACGCGGGACTCCGTGCACGGTTTCTGGTCCGCCGCGGCCGAAGCGGGGCTGTTGCCTCATCAGTGCGACCTGCGGTGGCTGTCCGACACAACAAGTGCGCTGGCCCAAGCGGAGACCTATCTGCTCATGCGCGAGACGCTCGGCATGACACCGCGCCGCTACCGAACGTGGCTTGCCACGACGTGGCGGCGGATGGCCTACGGCCCCGGTTGACCGTGCTCACCCGCCTGCGCTGGTGGAATTCCTGTCGTGCGGCCACAGTGACGGCATGACTCACGCGAGTTGGAACGACGCAATGCCCGAAATCTACGACCGCGACCTCGTGCCGGTGATCTTCGCCGCGTGGGGCGACCTGCTCGCCGAAAGATGCGCGGCGCTTCGACCGGCTCGGGTACTGGAGCTCGCGGCCGGCACCGGAGTGGTCACCGAGCGGATCGTTGCCGCCGCTCCGCACGGCGCCGTCACCGCGACCGACCTCAACCAGGCGATGGTCGACTGGGGAAGCCGGCGGGTGCCGGCCGCCAACTGGCAGCTGGCCGACGCACAGCAGCTGCCGTTCGGTGACGCCATGTTCGATCTCGTGGTGTGCCAGTTCGGCGTGATGTTCTTCCCGGACAAGCCGGCCGCCTTCGCCGAGTCGGCGCGGGTGCTCGCCGACGGCGGGCACCTGCTGTTCGCCGTCTGGGACCGCATCGAGGACTCCACCTACGCGACCGCCGTGATCGACATCGTGCAGGCGATGTTCCCCGACGATCCACCCCATTTCCTGGTCGATACTCCGCACGGGTATCACGACGTGCACCGCATCCGGGAAGACCTGGCCGCGGGCGGCATGCAAATGACGAATGCCGAGCCGCTCGTGCTGCCGAGCCGAGCGCGGTCAACCGACGCGGTCACCAACGGTTACTGCCTCGGCACCCCGTTGCGCTTCGAGCTGGCCGCCCGTGGGCAGCTGGAGGATCTGGTCGCCGACATCAAGCACCGCATGCGCGACCGCTTCGGCGAGGGTCCGCTCGAGGGCGAGATGGCCGCGATCGTGGTCACCGCGCAGAAGGCGCCCCCGACAAGCCAGAGCGCATGACCCTCGCGGCGAGCACCGTGCCGCCTCGTCCTGCCCACCGTCTCGTGACACTCTGGTCGGGTGAACAGCTCCCCACCGACCCGGCTCGCCGAGACGCCGCTCGTCCGGCGCGTGCGCGAGTCGGTGATCGGCGAAGACCAGGTGATGCACGGCCCGTACGGAGCCCGCCGGGTCACCTATGCCGACTACACCGCGTCGGGGCGCGCCCTCACCTTCGTCGAGGACTTCATCCGCAACGAGGTGCTACCGCTCTACGCGAACACGCACACCGAGTCCAGCGGCACCGGGCTGCAGACCACGCGGCTGCGGGAGGACGCGCGGGCGGTGATCCATGACGCGGTCGGCGGCACTGCCGACGACGTCGTCATCTTCACCGGCTCCGGCGCGACCGGCGCCATCGACAAGCTGGTCGGCCTGCTCGGGATCCGGCTTCCTTCGGTTCTGGAAGACACCCACCACCTCGCTCGCCACGTTCCGCCCGAAGCGCGGCCGGTCGTGTTCCTCGGCCCGTTCGAACACCACTCGAACGAGCTGCCCTGGCGCGAGTCCGTCGCCGACGTGGTGGAAGTGCCGCAGGACGCCGACGGCCACATCGATCTGGCCGCTCTCGAGCAGCAACTCCTCCGCTTCGCGTCCCGGCCGCTGAAGATCGGCTCCTTCTCCGCGGCCAGCAATGTCACCGGCATCCTCAGCGACACCGCGTCGATCGCGTGCCTGCTGCATGCGCACGGTGCCCTGTCGTTCTGGGACTACGCCGCCGCCGCCCCCTACGTGGAACTCAGCATGGCGGCCGAGCCCGGGCGCCCGGGGTCGTACAAGGACGCGATGTTCCTCAGCCCACACAAGTTCATCGGCGGGCCGAGCACGCCGGGCGTCCTCGTCGTGCGACGCGAGCTGCTGCGCAACCGAGTCCCGGACGTCCCCGGCGGCGGCACCGTCGAATACGTGAACCCGTCCGAGCATCGCTACCTGCCCGATGTCGTTGCTCGCGAGGAGGGCGGCACGCCGGCGATCATCGAAGCGATCCGCGCCGGCCTGGTGATCGGGCTGAAGGAGGCGGTCGGCGTCGAGGCGATCCGGGCGAACGAGGACCGGTTCCTGCAGCGAGCCATCGAGGCCTGGACGGCGCAGCCGGCCATCGAGGTACTCGGGAACCTGGCCGCCGAGCGGCTCTCGATCGTGTCCTTCGTCGTGCGGGCGCCGTCCGGGCGCTACTTGCATCACAATTTCGTCGTCGCGCTGCTCAACGACCTGTTCGGAATCCAGTCGCGCGGCGGGTGCTCGTGCGCCGGCCCGTACGGCCACCGCCTGCTCGGCATCGACCTCGACAGGTCACATCAGTTCGAGCGACAGATCGCGGCCGGGTGCGAGGGCATCAAACCCGGCTGGGTGCGGGTGAACTTCAACTACTTCCTGTCCGACGCCGTCGTGGACTACATCATCGAGGCAGTCACCTTCGTGGCCCGGGACGGCCATCGCTTCCTCGCCGACTACCGCTTCGACCCGGCGTCGTCCCTGTGGCGCCATCACGAGGGCCTCATCGAGCCGCCGCTGCGGCTGTCGCACCTGCAGTACGCCGCTGACGGCACGCTGGAATACCCGACCCGTCACGATCGCGCCGCGGAGACCGACCTGCCTCGCTACCTCGAATACGCCGCGGCGCTCGCCGCGGTCGTCGCTCCCGGCGGCGACGAGGCGGACGGGCAGGTCTCGGCGGACTTCGACGCCCTGCGATGGTTCGACCTTCCCGCCGCGTGTCTGCGCTAGGCGCTACTTCCAGACGCGGACGTAGTCGATCTTGGTCGTGGCCGGCAGCTGGGTGACGCCGGGAAGCCAACTGTCGGCGCCGTTGCCGATCGCCGACGTCAGCGTCACGAAGAACGGGCTGTCGAACGGAGCGGGAGCCGTCAGCCCATAGGGCTTCCAGTGATCGAACATGCACAACGTCTTGTCGTAGTAGATGGCGAGCAGGTTTGTCGTCCACGTCAACGTGTAGTCGTGGAACCTGCCGGCGTCGTCGAAGTGGCAGAACGCGTCGGTGGTGGTGTTGATGCCCTTGCTCGTGTCCTGCTCGGCCGTCGGGTAGTAGTGCACCGTCGGCACCACGAAGTTCGGACGAGAGGTGTAGTACTCGGCGATGTCGATCTCGCCGGACTGCGGCCAGGGACCGTACTTGAACGCATTGTTCGGCCACAGCCACAACGACGACTGCAGTCCCTGCAGAACGCTCGACGGGAATGCGGCACGGATGGTGAAGCGGCCGTATGCCTGGCTGAACTTGTTCTGGCTGGATACGCCCCCGGCGGTGAAGTAACTGGCGAACTGGCTTCCGGCCGGTCCGCACAGGAACGGGCCGGCTTCCTGACGGACGGTCAGCGCCAGCGCACCCCCGGCCACGGCGATGTTGTTGGGCGAGTTCACGTAACAGGTCGTGGCCAGGCCGCTGCCGCTCGTGAAGCTGGTCTGCGAGGTGAGCTGCGGGCTCCACTTCGCCGTGTTGAGCGTCGTCCCGCTGAACTCGTCGGAGAAGGTGCAGGTCCAGGCGGTGCCGTCCGGCTTGGTCGGCTCATCGCCCCCGCACGGCTGGGTCGGATCGGTCGGTGTCGACGGAGCGCTGGTCGACGGCTCGGCCGGGATGGACAGTGCCGGGGCGTAGGCGGGATCGAGCCCGAGGTTGGCGGGTAGCCCGTCGTCCATCGAGAAGTACGCCGGCGCGGGTGCCGGTGCCGGTGCCGGCATGGTGCACATGTTCAGTAGGGCGAAGAGCGGGCTGCAGGTAGCCGCTCCGGCCGCCGTCGGCAGTGCCACGACCGAAGCCACCGTGGTCACCGCCACGGCGAGCGCCGTGAGAGCGCGCGCGGATCTCTTGCGGCGCGCTGGAGGGAGTGACGGGGTGATCGACATTGCGGCAAGCTAGTGGACTTGTGGCGATCACGACAACTCGAACTGACTGTGAGATATCGCGCGCAACCGTTCACCTCCCATGCTGGAGCCCGGCCAACTCGATCGACACGTTGAGCCGGGCGCGCTCCTCCCATCGCGAGTGCGCCGCTTCGGTCACATACAGGCGTGGGCGGCCGATCAGCGTGCCGAGCACGTGTGAGCGGCCGGTGCGCCAGTCGTCGTCGAACACGGTGCCGTATTCCTGGCGCACGGCACTCACGTAGCGGGCGTAGTCCTCCGGCGCGCTGCCGAGGACGGCGAGGTCGGCGTCGAGGAGCACGGCGGCGGCCACGTCGCCGGGTGCGGAGACGTGGGTCGCGGTGGCCAGGACGAGGTCGGCGACCCGCTCGGCCAGCCCGTGCGCGACGGTGGCGCGGGTCAGCCAGGTGCGGGCCCACTCCGCGCTGGCCTCCTCGTCCAGACCGGGCCGGGCGTCGTACACGACGTCGTGGGCGCAGGCGGCGAGGGCGACTGCGATGCCGTCAGGAGCGGTCAGCCCCACTTCGGCACCGAGCAGCGCGCAGTCGCGCACGACCGCGTCGACGTGGGCGGCCGTGTGGTACCTGCGGTGCGCCTGGCCGTAGCGGCGGGCCAGGTCAGCCGCGGCCCAGTCGGCCGCGTCGCGGCGGCCGCC
>NZ_JBHEMO010000012.1:0-11882 GCF_046262535.1 Jatrophihabitans sp.
GGGCGCGGCGCCGTCGATGACGGGTGGCTCGGCATCATGGCGGTCGAGGTTGCGCCCGACTACCGCCGCCGCGGTCTCGCCGGAGTGCTGATGGCGGGGCTCTGGAACTGGGGCGCGACGGCCCACGACGCGTCCCGGAGCTATCTCTCCGTGCTCGCCGACAACGTCCCCGCCGTCGCGCTGTACGAGGCCGTCGGCTACTGGGTGCACCACGAGTACCACTACCGCGGCGAGCCCGAGCCGTCCGCGGCCGCCGCCTAGACTTCGGGACATGTCGCAGCCGCCGGACAACAGCAAGCTTCTCGTGATCTCGTTCGAGAACCCGCTCTGGGCGCAGGAGTTCCTGATCGCCGCCGCCCGACTGCAGCGCGACGAGGAACTGCAGCTGCACGACGCGGTCATCATCCGCCGCGAGGCGGACGGCACGTCGCACGTGACCGAGACGACCGACGTGACGCCCGGGCAGGCCGGCGTCGGCGCCGGCGTGTGGGGTCTGTTGCTGGGCACGCTGTTCGGCGGACCGATCGGCGGGCTCGTCGTCGGCGCGGCCACGGCCGGTGGTGGCGCGCTCTACGCGAAACTGCGCGACACCGGCGTGAAGGACGCGACGATCGAGGAGTTGCGCAAGGCGGTGCCGCCGGGGCGCACGGCCGTCGCGGTGCTCGTCAGCCACGTGTCGGTGGCCGACCTGCAGCGCGAGCTGAGCCGCTTCCCCGGTGCCGAGCTCGTCGAGACCGACATGCCGCCGGCGGCCGTGAACGCCGTTCAGGAGGCGCTGAAGGAAGCCAACCGCGGCCCGTTCACCGGCTGACCCCGCTAGCGGCGGGCTGCCCCCGCCTTCTCCTTGGTCAGCGGCGGCGGGGTCAACCACACGATGGTCACCGTGCCGACCAGCGCGCCGCCGAGCAGCGCGCCATAGGTGACGAGGGCGGCCGAGGTGGGTGAGGCGGGCAGCACCACGTCGCCCTCCGGGCGGGCCAGCACCCCGAAGACGACCATGACGATCAGCCACACGCCGAACGGGGCCAGCGCGGCCGCGGTCGTGGGCACCAGTGAGCGGGCCAGCCGGGGCAGCACCGCGTTGCCGGCCAGCGCGAGCACGACGGCGACGGGAATGACGACCGAGCCGATGTAGAGCGGCACCAGCAGGGCCTCGAGGACCGCGCTCAACCCGCCGCAGAGCGCGAGGACGGCCACGCCGGAGCGGGCGAGCCAGTCCCCCGACCTCACGACGGCAGGTCCACGCCGGCGAACAGGTCGGTCTCCCGGCCGTCGGCGTCGCGCTCGGGTCCCAGGTCGCCCTGGGCGATCCGGAAGTACTCGACGGACAGCGCTTCGCGACCCAGCATGTTCGACAACGCGAAGAACGGCCCGTCAACGGCGATCTGGGTGCGATGCGCGCTCAGCGCGGCCAGCTTCTGCTCGCCGAAACCGGTCGCGTCCACTGCGGTCGTGACCAGTTCGTCGGCGACGCCGAACGGCAGCTCGTCGACGTCGGCCACGCCGAAGAGCAGCTCGTCGGAGTCGCCCACCGCGTCGAAGCCGCGTTTGAGCACCGACTTCGGCACCGTCGTCCAGTAGAACTTCGACACCTGCCACGGTTGGCCGCTGCCGTAGCCCGGGTCGGCGGCTCGTTGTGCCGCCGCGGTGGCGACCCGGTGCGCCATGATGTGGTCCGGATGGCCGTAGTCGCCGTTGTCGTCGTAGGTCACCATGACCTGCGGGCGGACTTCTCGGACGACCTCGACCGCGGCGGCGGTCGCGTCGTCGAACACCTGCGGGTCCGATGCCGCCCGCCAGAACGCGCGCGGGTGCTCGTTGGCCGGCGCGCCCATCATCCCGCTGTCGCGGAAGTGCCCGGCCCCGCCGAGGAAGCGGTGGTCCGTGACGCCGAGAGCCTGCATCGCCGCGTCCAGCTCGCCGATGCGCAGGCCACCGAGCTGATCAGCCTGCGCCGCCTCCAGCTGGGCGTATTCGGGCGTCAGGATCTCGCCCTCCTCCCCGAGCGTGCAGGTGAGCAGGGTGACCTGGACACCCTGGTCGACGTAGTAGGCCATCACCGCGCCGGTGCCGATGGACTCGTCGTCGGGGTGGGCGTGGACGAGCAGCAGCCGACGGTCAGTCACGACCGCGACGGTATCGCGTCAGGAGGACTCGCCTTCGAGGACCAGCTCGCCTTCCTCGTCGACGACGGCGTCCTCGCCGAGCCGGGTCGGCTCACGACGCCCCGAATCGGGCATGCACTCCATCGGTTGCGAGGCCTGCTCCTCGCTCGGGCGGCCGGCGGGCCAGCCGGCGAGTTCGGCCGCGACGGCCTCCCGCGTCTCTCCGACCTCGAGGATGTCCGTGCGGGCCGAGGCGAAATGGCAGGCGGCCTCGTGGCCGGAGAACTTCGCCTCGAGTCGCGGCTCCACGTTGACGCACCACTCGCGCTGGGTGTTGTCCAGCTCGTGCGCGAACTTCTGGCACCGCGTGCGGAACCGGCAGCCGCTAGGCGGGCTCACCGGGCTCGGCACGTCCCCGGTGAGCAGGATCCGCTTGCGCTCACGCTCCTTGATCGGGTCGGGCAACGGGATCGCCGAGATCAAGGCCTGCGTGTAGGGGTGCGACGGGCGAGTGAACAGCTCGTCGACATCAGCCGTCTCGACGACCTTGCCCAGATACATGACGACGACCCGATCGGCGATGTGCCTGATGACCGACAGGTCGTGCGAGATGAACATGTACGACAGGCCGAACTCGGTCTGCAGGTCCTCGAGCAGGTTGATGACACCGGCCTGGATCGAGACGTCCAGGGCCGAGACCGGTTCGTCCAGCACGAGCAGCTTCGGCTTGAGGGCGAGCGCCCGGGCGATCCCGATGCGCTGCCGTTGGCCGCCGGAGAACTCGTGGGAGTACCGGGACCCGTGCTCGGGGTTGAGCCCCACCTGAGCCATCAAGTCGCGAACCTGCTGCCGGCCCTTCTGCTCGCCGCGGTAGAGCCCGTGGATGCGCAGCGGTTCGGCGATGAGTTCGTTCACCGTCATGCGCGGGTCGAGCGACGCGAACGGGTCCTGGAACACGATCTGCATGTCCCGCCGCAGCGGTCGCATGTCCTTGTTCGACAGCTTGGTCAGGTCGTTGCCCTGCCAGGTGATCGACCCGGCGGTGGCGGGCACGAGGTTGAGCACGAGCCGCCCCGTGGTCGTCTTGCCGCAACCGGATTCCCCGACGATGCACACGGTCTCGCGGTCGTAGATGTCGAACGACACGTCGCAGACGGCGTGCACGTCACCCACCTTGCGGCGGACCAGGCCCCTCGATCGGATCGGGAAGTGCTTGACGAGGTTGCGGACCGACAAAATCGGCTCGCCCTGGTCCGACGGTCGCTTGGTTAGGTGGACAGCCACTGCTTGGCCGCCTTCTGTGCCCGGATCGCGTCCGGACGGCGGTCGATAGGCGGCGTTGCCGTCCGTCATGACGTCACCTCGGTGCCGGTGGGTCCTTGGAAGCCGATCGGGACCTTATCGGCTGCATCGGTACCGAATAGATCGACCGCCTCGACCTCGGCAACCCGGCTGCGGAAATGACAGGCGGCAGCGTGCCCGCTGCCGTCGACGGCCAGCAACTCCGGCTCCTCCCGGTCGCACAGGGCTTCGGCCATCGGGCACCGCGGGGTGAACGGGCAGCCCGGGGGCAGGTTGAGCAGTGAGGGCGGGGACCCCTTGATCGGAGTCAGCCGCTCGTGCTGGCTCTGGTCGAGGCGGGGCAAACTGCCAAGCAGACCCAGCGTGTACGGCATCCGAGGCCGGTAGAAGACGTCCTCGATGGTTCCCGTCTCGACGAGCTTGCCGGCGTACATGACACCGATGCGCTCGGCGTGACCGGCGATGACGCCGAGGTCGTGCGTGATCAGGATGAGCGCGGCGCCGGTCTCGGCCCGGGCGGCTTCGAGCGCCTCCAGGACCTGCGCCTGGACTGTGACGTCGAGCGCGGTGGTCGGCTCGTCGGCGATGATGACGTCCGGGTTGTTGGCCATGGCGATCGCGATGACGACACGCTGCCGCATCCCGCCCGAGAGTTCGTGCGGGTAGTTTTTGATGCGCTGCTCGGGGAAAGGGATCCCGACCACGCTGAGCAGTTCCACCGCGCGGTCGAGGGCGGCCTGCTTTGACACCTCGTTGTGCGCGAGCACCGCCTCGGCTATCTGGAAGCCGATCGTGTAGACCGGGTTGAGCGAGGTGAGTGGGTCCTGGAAGATCATCGCGATCTTGTTGCCACGGATCTTCGCGTATTCCTTCTCGTGCATACCGAGCAGCTCGCGCCCCCGGAACCGCACCGAGCCGCTGAGCCTCGCCGACTTCGGCAGCAGCCCCATGACGGCCATCGAGCTGACTGACTTGCCGGAGCCCGATTCGCCGACGATGCCCAGCGACTCGCCGGACAGCACCCGGTAGGAGACGCCGCGAACCGCCTGGACGAGCCCGTCGTCGGTCGGGAAGGAGACCGTGAGGTTGTCTACTACGAGCAGAGCGTCGGAATCGGATTCGGCTCCGGTGTCCTCGACCGCGATATCAATGCTCACCGGCGTTCCCTGGTCTGCCGCGGGTCGAGGGCGTCGCGCAATCCGTCGCCGATGAAGTTGACCGTGAGGGCGATCAGGATGATGAACAGACCCGGGAAGTAGAACAGCCACGGCCGGGTGTCCACGGCGCCCTGGGCCTGGGTGATGAGCACCCCGAGCGACGTGTCCGGTGATTGGATCCCGAAACCGACGTAGGAGAGCGCCGTCTCGGCCAGGATGCCCGCGGCGATGAGCAGGGTCGCGTTGACGATCAACACGGGCAGCGTGTTCGGCATCAGGTGCCGGAACATGATGCGCAGGTTGGACGCGCCAAGGGCGCGGGCGGCTTCGATGAATTCCCGCTCCCGCAGCGACAGCACGACGCCGCGCACCACGCGGGCCACGTACGGGGCGGAGACCGCGGCCAGGATGACGCCGATCTGCCACAGCGACCCGCCGCCGGCCCGCGCGAGCGCCGCGGCCAGGGCCAGCGCCGGGATGGTCAGGATGAGATCGGCCAGGCGCATCAGCGCCGAATCGGTGAAGCCGCCGAGGTAACCGGCGATGACTCCCCACAGTGCGCCGGCTCCGGTACCGAGTATGCCGATGATGAAGGCCACCTTGAGCGACTGGGCGGTTCCCCGCATGACCGTCGCCATGCCGTCGACCCCGAGACTGTCGGTACCGAAGGGGTGTTTGGCGCTCGGGCCGACGCTCAGGTCCTCCGTCTCGAATGTGTAGGAGTAGTGCCACACCAGCGGTCCGATGAATGCGAAAGCACACAGCAGCACGAAGACGACCACGCTGGCTGCGGCGACCCGGTGGCGCAGGAAGAGGCGAAAGGCCATCCGCGCGCGGCTGCGTTCGTTGACCGTGAACTCGCGCTCGGTACGGAAGTCGGTGGCCGAGGTGTCGCCCTGCGCGGCAGTCGGGCGCTCCAGTGACTCGTGAGTCTCAAGCATGTCGGATCCTCGGGTCCAAGACGCCGTAGAGGAGGTCGGCGATCAGGTTGAACAGGATCACGATCACGGCTGTGGCCAGCAGCCAGGCGAGCATGACGTTGAAGTCAATGTTAGACAGCGCGGTCACGAACAGGTAACCCATACCGTGCCACTGGAACACGGTCTCGGTGATGATTGCGCCGCCGAGCAGGGCCGCGGTGTCCAGCGCAGTCACGGTGGTCAGCGGGATCAACGCCGTGCGCAGCGCGTGCCGGATCAGCACGTGGCGCGGGTTCAGCCCTTTCGAACGCGCCAACCGGACGTAGTCGCTGTTGAGCACCTCGAGCATGGACGCTCGGGTGAAGCGGCTCCACGCCGCGTAGCTGACGAGGCCGAGCACGATCACCGGCAGGATCATGTGGGTGCTGATGTCCTTCAAGGCATCGAGGGTGCCGTGCCCGTTGTACGGAATGGAACGATCGCCGATCGTCGGGAAGACGTCGCTACCGGTCTTGTTGTTGTACCAGATCCCACCCTGCTTCAGCAGGATGCCGAACCAGAACGTCGGCATGGACAGGAAGAGGAAGCCGAGGAACGTCGTCGTGTAGTCGGTGAGGCTGTACTGCTTGACGGCGCTGACCACGCCGGTCAGCACGGCCAGGACCAGGGCGATGAGGGTGGCGAAGATGACCAGCCGGCCCGTCACGAACAGGCACCGGCGCAGCTCACCGCCCACGCTGTCGATGCCGTGCACCGACGGTCCGAAGTTTCCGTGGACCAGCAGATTGGTGATCCAGTGCCAGTACTGGGCCGGCCAGGAATGGTTCAAATAGAGCCGGTGAGCTTCGTTGTTGATCGTCGTCTGGCTGGGGCGCGGATTGCGGCTCTTCAGGTATTGAAGCGGATCGCCCGACACCTTGACCAAGACGAAGGTGAGGAAGGTGGACGCGATGAGTACCGGAATCGATATCAGCACTCTCCGGATCACGAATATCAACATCGTGTGTTGACCTCCGAGGCCCGGTGCGCTCCCGGGAATGGTGGTTCCCGGGAGCGCACCTCCAACGTTGAGTGACCTAGTTGGGGAAGCGTAACCCCTTTTCGGTCAGCCCTTGAGGCCCCAGGCCTCCACGTTGTACGGCGGGCCGGTGCTCGTCGGGTCGTCACGGATGTTCGCGACGTTGCTCCGCGCGGCCATGAAGGTCGGCTTCTGGAACAACGGCAGGGACACCGCATCGGCGTTGATGAGCACGTCGGCCTGGTTCAGCAGGTTCGGAACCTTGGTCTGATCGGTCTCCGAACCGGCCTGATCGATGAGTGCATCGGACTTCAGGTCGACATTCTGGGTGTAGTTGCTGGCGCTCTTCGAGTAGAAGGACTGGAAGGCGCCCTGCGTCACGAACGGCGAGTTCACCCAGGCAAAGATGACCATGTCGAAGTCGTGCTTGTCGAGGATCGACAGGTCGGGCGTCGTCTTCAGCTGAAGGTTGAGGCCCAGCTTCTTCAACTGGTTCTGAATGATCTGGCAGGTCTGCTGACGCAGCTGGTTCCCCGCGCTGTAGGTGCAGCGGAAGGTGACCGTGCGACCATCCTTCGTCTTCAGGTTGCTACCGACGCCCGTGTACCCGGCGCCGGTGAGGATGGACTTCGCCTTGGCGATGTTGCCCGACCCCTGACCAGAGGCTGTGACGTTGTCCGTGTATCCGGCGATGCCGGGCAGCAACATGTGGTTGTTCAGGGGCGAGATGCCGGGCACGAACTGCCCGACCGTGCGCTTGATGATGTCGTCACGGCTGATGGCGGTGAAGATCGCGGTGCGCAGCGCCTTGTCCGACAGGAACGGGTTCTTGGTGTTCAGGTCGAGGTGCTCCCACTGCAGGCCCTTGCCGAGCCAGGTCTGCACGCCCTGGATGCTGTTCGCCCGCTGGACGAGGTCAGCGTTGGGCTGCGGGTAGATGGCCTGCACCTCGTTGTTCTGGAGTGCGGGCACCTCCTGCGTCTGCTCCTGGATGATGCGGAAGATCAGCTTGTCGAGCGCGGGCTTCGGGCTGCCGTACCACTTCGGGTTCGGTGTCTCGGTGATCGAAGTGTCCTTCACGTAGCCGGTGACCAGGTAGGGGCCGGCGGAGAAGGCGGGACGGTTCAGGTCGAACCACTTCATCGAGGCCGCGGTTCCCTTGGGCGTCTTGTCGAACCCGTGCTGCGCGGCAATGTGGCCGGGGTAGAACGGCCCGAACATGTACCGCCAGTCCGCGTACGGCTTCGACATGACCACGGTGACCGTCTTGCCGTTGTCGGCTCCGGTGATGCTGGCGATCTGGTCGTATCCGGCCGTTGTCGCCGATCCGCAGTTGGGGCACAGCTTCGCGTTCTGGCTGTACCACGCGTAGACGAAGTCGTCGAGGCCGATCGGGGACCCGTCGCTCCACACGGCGTTCGGCTTGACCTTGTACACGAGGGTCTGCGGGCTGGCCTTGGTCTGCTCCGCCGATATCATCAGGTTCTTGTTGAGGCTCGGCTTGAGGTCCGGCGTTGCAATGAAGACGTTGGGCAGTACGCCATCCAGCGCTTCGGCGTAGTCGAAGGTGTTGGACGCGGCGGTGTTGATGTTCCAGCCGCTGATCGTCTTCTCGATCGTGTAGGTGACGGTGCCACCCGGCTTGGTCTGCCCGCTGTTGCAGGTGTTCGGGCTGGCGCCGCAGTCCTTGAACGCGCCGCTGCCCTTGGTGCCGGATCCGCCGCTCGTACTCGCGCTGCTGCTGGCCGAGCCGCCCTTGGTCTTCTTGCTGCTACCGCTCTTGCTGCTCGAGCACGCGGTCAGCGCGAGCGCTAGCGCGGCGACGCCGGCGAGCACCGCTTTGCCTCTGTGGACTCTCACTTGTGAGTGACCTCCTGTGTATTCGGGCGCGGACGATCTGTCCTGCGGCCAACCGGCCCACTGAAACCTTGTTGACCCCGAGGTCGCAAGACCTGTAGCTACCCGGCCCGGGATCGTGACCAAGTGTTTATACGGGCGAGACGTGTACGTGTCGTCCTAAGCGCGGCGATCTGCGAGGAATGGGAACGTTGTTCGGGTCTGTTGAACAACGTCCGCTTCTACATCGCCCGTGTGGACAGCGGCGGCCGTGTCCGCCTCGAAGACGGTGGCGCCGAGCGGGTCGATCAGGGCCGAACCGCCGTCGTGCGGCAGGTCGGCGGCCGCTCCGATCCGGTTCACGCCCAGCACGTAGGCCTGGTTCTCGATGGCGCGGGCCCGCAGCAACGCCCGCCAGTGCTCGTGCCGGGGCCGCGGCCAGTTCGCGGGGACCAGGTAGAGATCGGTGGTCGCCGCGAGCGCCCAGAACTCGTCGGCGAAGCGCAGGTCGTAGCACACGAAGAGGCTGACCCGCAGGCCCTCGACGTCCACCGTGACGAAGTCGGAACCGGCGGCGTAGCGCTCGTGCTCGCCCGCAAAGCTGAACGGATGGATCTTGGCGTAGCGGGTGACCGACCCGTCCGGGCGCGCCAGCACGGCGTTGTTGCGGTACCGGCCGTCCTCGCCCCGTTGCGCGACCGACCCGACCAAGTGGGCCGCGTGCTCGGCGGCCTGCTGGACGAGGAACTGCTCGGTCGGGCCACCTTCGTCCTCGGCGATGAGCTCGGGTTGCATCGAGAAGCCGGTGGCGAACATCTCGGGCAGCACGATGAGCCGGGCGCCCGCGCCGGCCGCTTCGGCGATCATCGGCTCGGTTTTGGCGCGGGTGGTCTCCGGGTCCTCCCACGCGATGTCGTGCTGCACGGCGGCGACCTTCATCGCGGCGCGGCTTCCAGCCGGCGAAGCGCTTCGTCCAGCACCTCGGGTCGTTTGCAGAAAGCGAGCCGCACGTAGTTGTCGCCGGCCGCGCTGTCGTAGAAGACGCTGCTCGGGATCGCGACCACGCCGGCCCGCCGCGGCAGCTCGCGGCAGAACGCGACCGCGTCGGACCCGACGTCGACGGTGGCGAAGTACGTGGCCTGCGGCCGGATGACGTCGAAGCCGAGCCGGGCCAGCCCGTCGCAAAGGAGATCCCGCTGGTTCTGCAGGGCACCGGCCGGCGCGAGCTTCTCCGCCGCCGGCAGCACCTGCGCCACCGCGGGTTGGAACGGGGCCCCGTTGACGTAGGTGAGGAACTGCTTGACGGTGCGGACGGCGGCGACCAGTGCCGGCGGCGCGCACACCCAGCCGATCTTCCAGCCGGTGACGCTGAACGTCTTGCCCGCGCTGCTGATGGTGACCGTCCGCTCGCGCATGCCGGGCAGCGTCGCGATCGGGGTGTGCGTCCGTCCGTCGAAGATGAGGTGCTCATAGACCTCGTCGGCGATGACCACGAGGTCGTGCCGGATCGCGACGGCCGCGATTTCGGCCAGGTCGTCCGGGGTGAACACGGTGCCCGTCGGGTTGTGCGGGGTGTTGAGCACGAGCACCTTCGTGCGCGGCCCGACCGCACGCTGGAGCGCACCGGGGTCGAAGCCCCAACCGGTGCCGTCCCGCTCGATGGTGACGGTTCGCCGGTGGGCGCCGGCGAGCGTCACGCACGCCGCGTAGGAGTCGTAGTAGGGCTCGAAGAGCACGACCTCGTCGCCCGGACCGGCGAAGGCCATGACAGCTGCGGCGATCGCCTCGGTGGCTCCGGCGGTGACCAGCACCTCGGTGTCCGGGTCGTACTCCAGGCCATAGCGGCGGTGCTGGTGGGCGCTGATGGCTTGGCGCAGCTCGGGGATCCCCGGACCGGGCGGGTACTGGTTCTGCCCGCCCCGGATCGCGACCGCCGCGGCCTCGACGATCTCGATGGGGCCGTCGGTGTCGGGGAAGCCCTGGCCGAGGTTGATGCTGTCGGTGAGCAGCGCCAGCGCCGACATCTCGGCGAAGATCGTCGTGCCGAACCCGCGCATCCGCTCGACAAGGAGCGGGTTGTCAGCCACGCCTCGACCCTAACCCGTCCCCCGCCCACGCTTTGCACCTTTCAGGGCTGCTGAGCGGGCCGATTTGCAGCGCTGAAAGGTGGAAAGCGGGGCCGTCGGGAGTTGTCCACAGGGCATCCCGCACGGTCGGGCCCGACGCCCAGACTGGTGGGATGCGTAGCCTGCCGGCCGTCGACGCTGCGCGCAGCGGCCTGTTCACCCACGCAGAGGCACTCGCCGCCGGCTGGACGTCTGCCGCCCTTCGGCACCACGTGAGTACCGGGCAGCTCGTCCGACACCGTCCCGGCGTGTACGGACCGGTGACCGCGGAACCGGACGAGGCCTGGCGGGCCGCACGGCAGCGGATCAGGGTCGGGGCTACGGCGGCGGTGCTCGCCAATCCATGTGCCGTCGCAAGTCACACGGCATCAGTGGTACTGCGTGACCTTCCGGTCTGGTTCCTACCGGATCGCCCGTGCGTCACGGTCCAGCCCCACTTCGTCGGGGACATCGAGGGTGCCCACTTGCACCGAGCGCGGACGCCCGACCGTCATCTCACGACCATCGGCGTCACCACCACGGTCCTCGAGCGGACGGTCATCGATGTCGGACGCGAGCACGGCGCGCTGAGTGCCCTCGTTCTGGCCGATGCGGCGCTACACCGGGACCAGACGACCGTCGACGAGCTGCGGGTGTTTCTCCGCGACTGTCGTGGCTGGCCCGGAGTGCGGGCCGGTCGGGAAGCGGTCGAGTTCGCCGACTGGCGCTCGGAATCGCCGCTCGAGACCGCGAGCCGGTTCAAGCTGCGGGGACTGGTGCCGCCTGCGGAACTTCAGGCGTCCATCTTCGATCTGACGGGCGGCTTCATCGGACGGACCGATTTCCTCTGGGATGAGTTCGGGGTGGTCGGCGAGGCCGACGGCATGGACAAGTACGACATCGACCACGCCAGCTTGCGCGACGAGCGGGTGCGGCACGAACGCCTCGAGCAGTGCGGGCTGACCGTCGTGCGCTGGACGGCGGCCGATCTTCACCCGATCGACGGCCTGATCACCCGGCTGAGGGCGGCCTTCGCACGCGCCCATCGCCTCCGCCCACACCGTCGCTGGACCGCTCAGTTGTTGTACCGCGCGTCCGCGCGGGCTTTGCACCTTTCAGCGCTGTAAATCGGCCCCCTCAGCAGCGCTGAAAGGTGGAAAGCGAGGAGGGAGGGACGGTGGGGGTCAGCGGGCCTTGTTGCGGGAGCGGAGCTTCTCGCGCTCCTGCGCGCTCAGCGCGACCTTACGGATCCGCACCGTTGCGGGCGTCACCTCGACGCACTCGTCGTCGCGGCAGAACTCGAGCGCCTGCTCCAGCGACAGGATGCGGTGCGGGATCAGCGGCACCAGCACGTCACCCGAGGACTGGCGCATGTTGGTCAGCTTCTTCTCCTTGGTCGGGTTGACGTCCATGTCGTCCGACCGCGAGTTCTCCCCGAC